>SUUL01000005.1 GCA_015062545.1 Alphaproteobacteria bacterium
TGAGCAACAACAAGTGCGCGTGCAAAAGCGGTTATACATATCTCAGCAGCAAAAACACATGCGTTGATAACAAACAGATTAACTGTGAAAGCAACCATGGTACGTGGGATGGCACGACATGTTCATGCACAGAATCAGGTTATACACAAAGCGAAGACAAACTGACATGCAAACCAGTAACCCCGGGTACAGATGACACACCAAATCAGGAGCCAAACGAACCTGAAATAATAACCGTTTATTGCATAGAGGGCAAATATCTGATGGCGGGCGCAACAAATCCATCTGCGTGCACACCATGCCCCGAGGGATACGCTTGCCCAGGTGGAAAATTTACACCAAACCCATCCAACGATGTCGGCAAGAATCAATGTACCGGCAACACATATTCTGATACAACGGGCGCGACTGAATGTACACCATGCAACCATGTAGTACGAACAGACGAAACTGGATTAAATACCGGATGTTGGTGCGGCACAGAAGATGCAGAAATTGTTGATAATGCATGTAAGTGCACTGATGAAAATATGACATATAATACAGCCACGAAAAGTTGCGTAAATCCTGCAGATTCCACTGAATGCCCTGTTGGTTCATTCTGTTCCGATGGTACCGCAAACACACAGCAAACTTGTAAAGATGCGCTTGCTAATACTTATTACAGACACTTGGAGATGACCAGTAACGGTGGCAAAAAAGCTACATCTATCGATTCATGTTACTTTACACTGCCTGCAGGGCATACCTTGACCGATTCTGAGGAACTCGGAGGTAACCAAGATACATATTACGCTATAACAGAATGCGATACAGGCATACAACCCGATGAAATAACTGTCTTTTATGACGATGTTACATATGACATGATGAACTTATGCACGCCGTGCGAGAATGGCAAATATGCAAACCAAACTCATACCGCTTGTACGGACTGTAACATACCGGCAGATATCAAAAATCTTACATATACTTTTGCATCAGACAATGAATGTGAATTTATACTTACCGATGTTCCGTTTGCTAATAAAAGCGGTACAATTAAAACAGTTAATTGTTATTATGATGAACTTTATGATGCAGATTCCAATTTCTTGTGTTCTGTCAACACAACCGATAATACCAACAGCGTAACATGTAACGATGGTTATACACGCAGTGATACGGATTATACTGATCAAGAAACATCCTTGTCTGAAATTCTGAACAATACGACATTGTGTACACAGGATGACACACCCACATGCGAACCTGGGGATTACAACTATAACGATACATGTGCCGAATGTCCGGACCTGAACCTGACAGATTCCAACGGCACAATAACTGAGACCACGGCTATAAACGCATGCAAGACCGGTGATAACAGTTGCACGGACGAAAACGATACATCTGTGAATTCTTGTGGATATACAGTATCTGTCCAAAGCGATAATATGACCTGGACAGACATTACATGTGTGTACAATAACAATAACGATTCATATACTTGCAATGGAAACTTGGATACATTGAAATGCCAAGACAATACAACGCCCACGATTCCCGATGATAGCGAATGGACACAGGACTTGGATAACGTAGAGTTGAAAGAATATATAAAGACTGCAGATATGCTGTGTCCACAGATTGTTGAATGTGACGAGGGTAAATATTTACCGGCGGGCGCAACAGATTCATCTGAGTGCACACTATGCCCCGAGGGATACGCTTGCCCAGGTGGAAAATTGACACCAAACCCATCCAACGATGTCGGCAAGAATCAATGTACCGGCAACACATATTCTGATACAACGGGCGCGACTAAATGTACATATTGTCCCCGCGACAATGTCAAAGAATATAATGAAACGCTTAATACTATATGCGAATGCAACTCGTTTAACTACTGGGACGCAGACCAAAATCAATGTACAAAATGCCCAGGCGAGTTCATATATGCCGATGAAAACGCAACCAGTCCAGACCAATGTTATTACAAATGCAACACAACTAATGTGGCAGATTTAGGCTTTAACACCACCCTTGTAAGCGGCGTAAAGGGCGGAATATATGCTAACGGCACCAACACTTGTGAGATATACTCGTGTTACTCCATCAACACCAGAATCGCACCAGACGGCAAATCATGTATATGTAACGAAGACCGTATCTACAATGAAACCACAGGAAAATGTGAATGTGACGATGCGCATTATACAACAGATACATCAGAGTTCGCCAGATGCTTCCCACTGGGGGCAACACTATCAAGTGCCGCCCGAAATCAATGCGAGCACAACTTTGAGACAGTATCAATCAGCGACTTATACTATGGTGATGGCACCCCAAAAACAGATTATAATTTCTTGTGCGAATGTCCTGATGGCGTAATACAAAAATACGCCGATGGTGATTACAGATGCGTAGATGAAACAGAAGCGAAACAACTATGCGAGAACACAGAAAACAGTGACGGTCAATTCCGCGACAGATATATCATAGAGAACATAAACGAATATATAATAGACTCTACCAGACTGCGGGGGAGGGATGTTTACGAATGTCTGTGCGATCCAGATAACGCAGGCAACGGTTCAATCTTTGACCCAACAACGGGCAGGTGCAAATGCGATGAACAAAACAACTTTGTACAAAACAATTATGATTATTATAACTGTACATGCGCCGAAGGATATACCTATGTTTATCCAGAAGAAGATGAAACAACCAACACGCTAATCCCAGGACACTGCCTGGCGAACTAAAACATATCTATCCCCAGACTGGGGATTTTTTATTATTGCTTTCATTAAAAAACATTGTATAATCACACGGCAATTATTATTAACTAGGGGAAACACATGTTCAAAAAAGAAAAAATCAAAGATTTACATTACTCTGTAAACGGCATAATTCCTGCAGATAAATTACAGGCCGCCGCCGATGAAATATTGCTGGAATATGGCAAGAAAGTTAAAATGCCAGGATTCCGCACAGGCAAGGTACCATTAAATATCCTGCGCCAAAAATATAACGCATCTGCATACGGCGAAGCGATTGATAAATTGATGAACAATGACTTGAACGACTATATCGCCGACAAAAAAATTCGCTTGGCTGGCGCACCAAAGGCCGACTTGGCGGGTTGGGAAATTGGCAAAGATGCAGAATATTCGTTGGAATTTGACATTCTGCCAACATTACCAGAAATTGACTTGGAAAAAATCACCGTAACAAAAAAAGTCGCTGACCTGGACGAAAAAGAAATTGAAACCGCATTGGAAAACATCCGCAAATCCCGCAGCGTTGCCGAAAAACAAGACGAAAATTATGTCGCTGCAAACGGTGACGTTGCCGTTATAGACTTCAAGGGCTTTGTTGGTGACGAAGCGTTTGCAGGCGGCGAAGCAAAAAAACATCATTTGATTTTGGGTTCTGGTGCATTTATCCCAGGCTTTGAAGACCAGGTTATCGGACACAAAGTTGGTGATAAATTTGACGTAAATGTAAAATTCCCATCTGACTATCATGCTGAAAACTTGGCTGGTAAAGATGCCCGATTTGAAGTATTGGTTCACGAAATCCGCAAACACATCTTGCCTGAATTAAATGACGAACTGGCAAAACAAGTCGGACATGAAAGTGTTGATGCATTAAAAGAACACATCCGCAAAATCTTTACTGAACAATATGCAGATGCCGCACAACGCGAAATGCGCAACGAATTATTGGACGTATTGGCGGACAAAGTTAAACTGGATTTGCCAGAAACATTGGTTGAACAAGAATACAATATGGCAAAATCTGAATTTGACCATTCTCATTCACATTGTCATGATGAAAAGTGCGAACATAAATGGGACGAAAAATCCGAACGCAAAGATGCAGAACGCCGCGTTAAATTGGGCCTGATTTTGGCAGAATGGGGCACCCAAAACAAAGTAGAAGTTTCGCGCGAAGACCTGCAGCAAGCAATCTGGGCCGAAGCATCACGTTATCCAGACCCAAAACAAGTATTTGAATTCTATAACAAGAATCAAAATGCATTGGCGATGTTGCGTGGTATGCTGTTCGAACGCAAGGCCTTGGATGCAATGCTGACACATGTAAAAACCAAAGACAAAAAGGTCAAAGCAGACGAACTGTTCCAACAGGCATCTGTCCGCTAAGACAACATTCCAAACAAAAAAACACCCCAACCGGGGTGTTTTTATTCCGAAAAAAATCCCCAAAATGGGGATTTTTTATATCAACGGATCAAAACAATCACCAGACGTTTCTGAACAGCATGCTGCACGTCCATCTATATCCATCAGGACTTCATCGCCACAACACCCATCCGCATCAGGCAAGGTACCATCTTCGCATGATAAATCATCTGCGGCAACAACAGTTTCATCATCAACCACAACCGGTTGTTCTGCCTGATAATACGCCGGTTCCACCGCGGTACCAACCGCAGGCGCATCTGTTTCATATTCAGAATCCGCAACAAAAACCGCCTCTTCACGATTAACACCATAAACCGGTTTCTTGGCCAAAATATCTTCGGTGGATATTGCAACCGCACTTTCCACGACTTCATCATCCGCCATCTGTGCAGGTTCCGCCACCACAGGCGTATCTGTTGCAACAGCCGCTTCTTCTGGGGTTGTATCTTCAACAACAGGCAGAATCGCGGATTCTTCTGATTCAACCAACGTTTCTGCAACATCATCTGCCACCACAGAATCCGACACAGCCACTTCCACTGGCATTGGCATAACCTGGGGTTCATCTGCCACAACATTTTCCGTTTCCGCAACAGTTTCTATTGCCATTTCTGTATCCAAGAAAGGATTATCCAGACTTTCAACTTCATTTGTCACGACAACATCATCCGCCACCACAGAATCTGCAACAGCCTCTTCGGCAACAACTTGTGTTTGCGCCCCCAATTCCGGCACCGCATCATTTAATGACCGCTGATAAATCCACAAAGTAAATACTGACAAAACAATCAACACAATCAGCAACCCATAATACAGCATCGTAGGTTTATGCTGAGTATTATCCGCGCCCCCCGTTTGTGCCACCGGCTGTGCTGCGATTGGCGACAATGGCCTGAACCCAGAATTATCAGATGCCACCTCTATTTCTGGCATAACAGAATCATCCGAAACCGTTTGTTTTGCCCCTGTTTCTTCTTCTGTTACCATTGGCGATTCAGGTCTGGGCATATTTGCTTCCACAGGCGCGACCACAGGTCCTTCGATATTCGCCATCAATTCCACATCCATTTGATTTTCTTCTGGTATTGGTGTCAAGCTGTCCAACACAGGCGAGGACACAGGTGCCACTTCTGGTTCTGCAACCACTTCTTCATGTACAACAGGCGTACTTGTCACAGGTGGTGTAAATACCAAAGGCGGAATTTCTGGCACATTTTGTTTCGGCACGGAATCAGACGGCACAGACGGTTCGTTTGTCACAACATCGGAAATTTCCGCACCAAAATCAATCGGTTGAAATGCAATATCTTCATTTAATATTTTTGGATCTTCACTGAACAAAGGCTCTACTTCTTGGTTTGACCCATCATCGTATTCTTCGTCAGAATCGTCATCAAAATCATCGTCATCATCATATTTGACAACATCGGTAACCTTTGATTCTGGCATCATTGGCACCGGCGCATCTTCGTGTGGCACGACACTGGTTGGGGCAGGCCGTATAACCAAAACATCATCATGCCCATCTTGAATCGGGGCAACCGCGGTTTCGATTGGTTCTGCCGGCAAATTCTGCACATTGTCATCTATATTTTCCGCATCCTCTAAAACATCCAGTATTTCACGTGCGATTTCCGCTTCGTCTATTGCCAAATTCAAACGATGTTTAGCATTTGCCTGACGTTTTTTTGCACGCAACAGTTTTTCATTTATTAAATCAATCTGAGATTCTGTTCGCAGTATTTTTGCCGCAGACTGTTTTGTTGGTTCTTTACCAATATCACGGCGTTGCACAGTCAATTTATTACGCAAGACTTTCAAGCGTGTCTGCAGTTCCTGAACAGATTCATCTGCCTTGTCGATTGTTTCGCGCGCGCGACTGGCGGTCAGTTCTGCTGCGGCCATACGCTCCAAAGCTGCCCGCATAGCAGCCATATATCTGAACGATTGTAAATCTGCCAACGCATCGGCAATATCATCACCATCTTCGTGCGCCTGAATCAGCGCATCATATTCCGCCAACCCGGTATATTCCACATCCAGTTTTTGATACTTATTATCTTTCTTGGGACGAACGGTTTCCAAATCCACCCCATAGTCATTCATCAGTATATCATCCCACTTGCGATCACCCACAGGATTAATTACCAACAAAACATTTGGTTTGGTATCGTTTATCAAAAAATCTATGACAAACACCAACTTGCCATCCATATCATAATACGCACGAAAAACATTCCCTGCGATATCATAATCAACAAACTTTAGTGGCTGAAAAAAATCTTCTCTCTCGTTTGACATAAGTCTATTCCCCATTTGGTATATTATTTTTTCTTTGGCGGCGTAAATTGATAAGCCTGCTTGCAATGTTCATAACAATACGGCTTTCCCACGAACACCGTTTCCCCACAGAAGTGGAAATGTTCTGAATCAGGATCACCGATTGGCCAACGACACTGATTAGGTTTCAAGTTTGCCATTTCCAACGAATGTTGAATAATCCGCTGATGCATTGCCAGATTTTTTGCACTTGTGGCACTGGACGCTTTTTCTGTTGTCTTGGGTGCGTTTGACTTTGTCGCGGTCTTTTTTGTCGCTGTTTTTACATCCTTCACAGTCTTGGCTGCGGCCCCCGAGACCTTTTTTGTTGTCGTTATTTTTTTTGGTGTGGTTGCAGCTTTCTTGGTTGTTGCCACGGCAGTTTTTTTTGCCCCAGCTACTTTTTCAACAATTTTCTTGGCCACACTCTTTTTTTCTGGCGCGGTTGTTGCGGCCGCGGCACTGGCCTTGGCATTCCAACCCAAACGATTCAATTTACCAACGATCGCATTCTTTGACATCCCCAAGCGTTTACCGATTTCAGACGTAGACAACCCCTTGCCGGTCAATGCCTTCAGTTTTTTCAACGTTGCGTTATCCCAACCTTTGCTCATTTTACAAAACCCTTGTTATACTTTATAATATATATTATCACAAATCCGATTCGAAAGGCAAGGGGGAAAACATGATTTCCAACATATTTTTTGTTATTCTGCTGGCACTGGCGACATGGTGTGCAATCCAGATTTCAATCACAGATTTTCGCACACGGATTATCCCGGATGCCTATCTATTTCCTTTGATGTTGATTGGGTTGATATTAACCACATTTTTCAGATTTCCCCACGACATATCAACAGGGGTTATTGGTGCCACATTTGGATATCTGATGGCGGCACTAATTGGATGCATTTTTGAACATCACATGCACAGCCATAATCGTGGGTCAAACGCCCCCATTGGCATGGGCGACATAAAATTGATTGGTGTTGGTGGAATTTGGCTAGGCACCTCGGGACTGTCATGGGCATTAATAATCGCATGCATTTTGGGCACATTATGGGCAAAGCATCATCATGCACGATATGTTCCATTTGCGCCATTTTTCATCTTTGGTGGATTTTTGTCTTTCATCGCAAATATAATTTTGTTATAATGACACAACAGGGAAATGGACATGAGGATAAAATTCTACAGTTTTTATGGGGTAATTGCTGCGATTCTGGGCATTACATCATCCAACGCGGCACAGTCTAACACCCCATTTTCACAGCACGGTGTAATTCAGAACGTTCAAAACTATTCATCGAACCCTTTTTGGAATCCAAATTCCCCATATAATCAGCGTATGCCAACGGCCGTTTATTCCCAGGGTACAGATGTTAAAACAGCAGAATGTCAAAATTTAGCCGCTGGCCTGATTGCGCAACAGTGTTCCATGCGTAACAACTGTGCCAATACCCAGTTATCCGACATACGTCCCGCATTAATGATTGCGATGTCACAGATGTCTGGCGGCAATTATTCAACGGCATGTGCGGGGTATTTGGACACAGCATTTGCAGAATATCGTAAAACACACACCGCCATAACACCTGGCATGCCGACTGCGTTTCCAACGGCAACTGTTCCGAATCCGAACATGGCACCGGCCAAATCTGTAACCACCACACTTCAGCAGAACAACATGCCGCAATGGGCGGGCGACATAATATCACGTCAGGCGGAATTACAGGCATTACAACAACAAACCGGCAATGGCCCGGCCAAGATTACGGCAACAGAATTTCCAACCACATATGCAGATTTATCTTTTACCGAACGCATGGCAAACGAAAAGGCCGGATATGAACCATTCAAAGACAAAAGCGCATACGTACAAATTGAACTGGAAAGTGAAGAAGAATACCTTGACCGGAAAATAAGAATCGCACAATTACGCCGCAGATGGTGCGAGGAAAAATACGGTCTTAACACCAAAATATTACGCGAAGATTTGGCGGCATTACAGAAATGTCGCGCAGAAAAGAAACCTATCTCAGAATGTAAACTGCAGGGGAGTTATTGATGAATATATCTAAGTTATTTTGTAAACACACCTGCGCCAGCATTTGTGCTGTTGTCATATATACATCAAGCGCGTACGCTGTTGACATCTCTGGTATTACAAACACTGGAAATTTTGTACAAACATACAACACCCAAACATATACTGTCGGGCAAGACGGACAAAGTTTATTTTATCGCGGCATGGATACAGGCATGAAATTAAATCATGCAGACCCTGCAGCCATAGGATCAAAAATTAAGGTCACAGACCCGTCAATTGCACCACGCCCCAGACCACCAAAACCAAACCCACAGCCGGGACCAAATCCACAACCGGGACCAAATCCACAGCCGGGACCAAATCCACAGCCGGGACCAAACCCACAGCCGGGACCAAATCCACAGCCAGGACCAAACCCAACCCCAACACCACAACCAACAACCCCAAAAACAAACATAAATGCAGCTAATGTTCTTGGTGCAGCCGCGGGGTTATACGGTATATATCAATCTACCTCAGGCGAAGGGGCGCAAACTGTAACAAACTTTCTTGGCGCGGCAGGAAGCGGTGCCATCGCAGGGGCCTCTATCGGTTCTATGTTCCCCGTAATCGGCACAACCATCGGTGCCATCGCAGGGGCTGTGATTGGCGGGGCAGTTTCTGGTTTTCAGATGTTTTCAGAAACAGACTGTCAAACCGATCCAGTAACAGGCAAATTCACATGTTGTAACACCACCACCGGTGACGTAATTGTCCCAATTGGCGGATACATGTTCTGTGGCAAAGATGGTAAAGTCGCCGCAGCCGTGCGCCAATGCCAGGTTGGCGGCAAAGGAAAAGGCTCTGGTTGGTGGAGTGACCTGTGGGAAGATGATGCATGGTCAGCCGAATGTATGCCACGTTGGTGTAACGGTTATTCCGAACCCCCAGTCGGATTGGAAAAATATATTGTTCCTGAACCAGACATAGAAAACGTATGTTGGAAATGGAAATGCGGTGGTGGCTTTAAATTCAACACGCAGACAAACAAATGTATTCCAAAATTCTGTGATGGCAGTGGCCCAGACGAACAAGAATATAATCTGCCTGTATATAAGATACAATACATCGAATCAAAAGATTGTTTTGAATGGGATTGTATTGATGGATATGAGGTTCAAGATCGTCATTGTGTAAAACTAAACAGCAGTGGCACCGCAGAATCTTCAGCCCCATTACCATCCCCAGTTGCGGGCTATGATCCGTATAATGACCTTATCGCCAAGATACAGGCACTTATCCAAGAAATGGAAGAAGAGTGTGGCCCCGCGGCCATCGCGGCAGACAATCAAACACTGCAAAGTGCAAAATCGTCAACAAAACAACAAAACAAGAAACAGGCGACAAAAAAATAAAATGGTGCATAGTTTATACGCACCATTTGTCGCAAAATTATAATATGTTGCTGACAAGAATCTTAACCTATGTAATATCTGCCATCGTGTTTATTTTCCCATGTATGGCAAATGATGTCACAGACATAACCGCACCAAACGCGGACAGCGAACTTATTACACCAGAAACACGCACAACTGACAACACCCAATGCGCAACCGCAGTATTCGAAAACGCGTTGGCAAAGACCGCAAATACCGTATCAGAATCTGATTCCGAAGAAAAAATTCGCGATTGGATACAGGCGACTTTTTCCGACAAAGCAGTTTTATCATCTGTACTAAATTGTCCCGAAGTATCATCTGCAGCCGATGACCAGACTATCGTCTTTTTACCCATAAAATATACTTTTCCGGGCGGGCGCGAAATTGTCGTAAATTATGAAACACAACCCAAAATTTTCAAACAACGTTTACAAATGGCAAATAAACGCGCACTGCCATCATCTGATCCAAATCCACGCGTTGGCCCCGATGATGGTGCCGTTTGGACAAACACAGATCCATCTTGGTACGGTATTATGATTGTCCAACATGGTGCCTTGGACAATTTCGTTGGCCCAGATAAAAATAACACAATATCGTTAAACTATATCAAAGATAACATTGATAAACTGTATCCAAATGCATCCACCAATGGCGGAAATTGCACCAGCCGCACCGCCAAAGCCGAAGACTGGTGTGCAATCAATCGTGCAGGCGCAAAAACAGTCAATATTCCTGATGATTCAAATGATTACTATGTTGCCGGTGATGCAAATCTACAATGGTTATCATATCTGGAAATCGCTGCAGACGTTGTTTTGACTGTTTTTACCATGGGTGGATATGCCGCGGTTTCTGGTGTTACAAAATCCGCTCGTGCATCCAAGGCACTAAAAGGACTTGCCACAACAATAAAAACACTCAGCAAAAGTGACGACGTGGTAAAATGGGTAAAAACAACCCGACAAATTGATAAATTAACCGATGAAATCAAGGTCTTGGACAAGGTTGCAGATGCTGCAAAAATTGCGGACAAAACAATGGAACTCGACAAATTAAAAGATACCGCAAAAACATTGGAAACTACATCTGACGTTGAAAAATATCGCGATGCCACAAAAACGTATTCAGAACTTAATAAATATCGTCACACCCTGCAGGGTGCAAAAAACGCGATGCGCCTGAAACAACGTGGTAATGTACTGGCACGTGCATCAAAAGTATTCAAAGGGTTTCGCGCATCTATGGGCGGAAACAAATTAATCTCGCATGGTGCAAAATTGGCACGATCCGGTGGCATATCTGCGCGCGCGCGCGATTGGCTGTTTCATTCAACATTAAAAAATATCGGATCTGTTGCCAAGGTTGGAACCGCAAGTGGCTTTCTGTATGGCGCAATAAAATTTGCAGGCGATATGTATGACTGGACAGAAACCAGCACTGGTGAATTTACCAGTGGTGTTGATTTTGCGCCTTTGCTGTTATTATCCGCAGATGATTTAGAAGGCCAAGAAAATGTTGTTAATCATGGCATGTGGTTGCTGTGGATGGGCGACACAACCGTTATCGAAGATGACGATGCTGCATACCTGCAGGCGATGGATTTTGCCGCCAAATTCCACCAGGAATTATTAGAAGAACAGGGTGACACCAACAGTCCATGTAATGTTGATATTTTTGTTGTTCATCCCATATTACGTAACCCGGGAACCGACAATCCAGAGTTATACTACCTGATAATGAATGACACACCATGGACAACTGCGAAATAGATTCTCATTGTATTTTTCTGTACAATTTAATATAATAATTACAACAGGAACACTTATACAGCAGGGGGAAACATGAAAAAAATCTTATCTGTATTATTACTAATCATTACCGCAACAACCACATCACATGCATTTCAGGTATTGTCCTCCAAAGAAATGGGCAAAAACGATGCCAAAAATCAAACTGTTGTTGTAAAATGCACCACGGATACAGGCAAAATATCTAATCAGACATGCTCTTTACGCAGATATGCAAAATGCAGTGGCACAGGTTCCGGCAAAAATTGTTCTGGCTGGCAACCTTGGCGCGATTTACGCAGTCCTGCCACGCAATATACAGATTGGCGTGCAGCGGCATCGGCATGCTGTCGTGCCAAAGGTTTACGCTAAAATATAAAAGTCCCATTTTTGGGACTTTTATATTTTAACTTACTATTTCAACCGTTTGGTCCATTCATTATCTGGAAAATTTGTGCGTAACATTTCCCCATACCCAAACGCCTGTTCCGGCAGCCCAATCGCTGTATAACATTCCGTCAGACGATATAAAGCCTCGGGTGTCATAACTGTTTCTTGGGCATCCGACACAACCGATTGCAAGCGATTAATCGCACTGGTCCAGTTTTCACGCTGCATATCATTACGCGCAGAATACATAACCTTGCCCGCAATATAATTTTTCAAAATTCTGATTTTATTTTCTGCATTTTTCGCATACGGACTGCGTGGGAAACGCTGAACCAATGCCTGGAATTGCTGCAGCGCATACGCAGACATACCTGGTTCGCGGCGCACATCACTGACCTGGCGATAATAAGACATACCGCGCAAGTACATTACATACGCGGCATCTTGATGCCCTGGGTGAAAACGCATAAATCTGTCACATGCCAATATAGTCCCCGCAAAATCCCCATCCAGATAATGCGAATACGCCGCCATCACCAATGCATCAGGTGCCCACGGACTGGACGGATATTGCGTTTCAGCACTCACAAATTCCATGGCGGCTTCTTCATAATTTTCATCATTAAATTCCGCATACGCATTCGCATATATATCTGGCAAAGCGCGTTCTGTAACAACTTCGTTATCTGTACCCGCACAACCAACCAAACACATCAGCGTCATCAACAATATAAAATGTTTTCTCATGCTAAATATTCCTGCCTTGATTTTTACCTATGTAACGCAGTATAATCCAAAGTATGAAACTTGGCAAACATATTTTCGGCGTTGGTGCAATGACTGGAATCAGTCGTATCTTCGGTTTTATTCGCGACATGCTGATTGCGCGCGTCTTGGGGGCGGGGCGCATGTCTGATATATTTTTGGCGGCATTCAAGTTGCCGAATTTATTCCGCGATCTTCTGGGCGAAGGGGCGCTGTCTGCGATTTTTATCCCCATGTACACAGATTCCAAAAAAGATGAATCTTTTGCACGCAATGTATTTTCGTGGTTAATGGTTATTTTATTGGGCATAACAATTATATTTGAAATCTTTATGCCACTGTTCGTATGGGTTTTGGCCCCTGGGTTTGATGCGACACCGGGCAAGATGGCAATGACCGTATCTATATCGCGCATTATGTTTGTATATGTAATATTTATTTGTGGTGCGGCATTTTTATCTGCGATTTTGAACGCATTTTCCAGATTTTTGTTGGCGGCATTTATGCCCGTACTGCTAAACATCATGCTGATATGCGCCTTGTTGTTCGCCATGTTATTTGGTTCTGCACATATACTGTATTTAATGGCGGGAACTGTGGTATTGTCTGGGATAATTCAATTTAGTGTCTTATTATCACGCATCCGACACAAACATTTTGGCTTGTACCTTGTGCGCCCACGTTGGACACCACAAATCAAAAGCATGTTCAAACGCTTTGGGGTCAGCATTGTTGGCAGTGGCTTTTACCAAATTACCATTATTATCGGCACCCTGGTCGCCAGTTTCCAAAGCGGTGCGGTTTCATGGCTATATTATTCTGACCGTATTGTACAACTGCCATTTGCAATGATTGGTTTGGCAGTTGGGACAGTATTAATGTCATCTATATCCAACGCATTGGCAAATAAAAATCTGCGCAGTGTTTATATTCAACAGAATTCTTCATTACGCCGTTCTATGATGTTAATTTTACCGTGTGTGGTGGGATTATTTGTATTGGCGGAACCTATTATCAAATATCTGTTTGAATATGGTGCATGGACACCAGAATCAACACACGCAGTGGCCACAGCCATCATGATTCAGGTATTCGTATTACCTGCCATGTTAATCAGCCAGATTTACAGTAAAACCCTGTATGCAACCCAAGATGTTCGCACCCCTGTTCGCACCAGTATTGTATCATTGGGCATTGCGGCGATATTATACCTATGCCTGTTCCCAATATTTGGATATCTGGCGATTCCGATTGGAATTGTGGTCAGTGGTTATGTCAAGAACTACTTACTGGGGCGCGCATGCCGTACGCGCAAATTAATCCAACACGATTCGCGTACCATCCGCATGATTTTCATATTTGGCGCATGGGCAACGATATTAGGGATCGGATTATCCATGGTTACTATCAGCAACATATTGACACTTGGTGTGACAATCGTGGGATACGGCATAATATATTTACCCGTGGCATATTTACTAGACAAAAAAATATTATCTACAAAATAAATTTGAACTGGGGCTATTTTTATGATAAAATAAAAATCATAAAGAATGTAAGGAGTCCTAAATCATGAAAAAAGTAATCTCTTTGGCGGTTTTGACGGCAATGCTGTCTGGCTGTATGGATTTGAATCAAACTGGTTCCGCAACTGGTTACGGTTCCGATGGCTTTGGCGAAGAAGTATTGGTATCCGATCCAAGTGGTGCGCAACCTGCATTAAATGACACATATTTATTGGCGGCCGCACCAAAATATTATATTGGCAGCGCATACAAAGTTGATGATGTACAATACATCCCCGTAGAAGATATGACATACAATCAAACAGGCATTGCAGGTGTAATCCCAACAGAATTAAACGGGCAAAAAACCAGCAATGGCGAAGTATTTGACATCAATCAAATGGTCGCGACCAGTAAAACACTGCCATTGCCAACAATCGTCCGCGTAACGAATTTGGACAATGGCCAATCTGTGGTTGTTCGCGTAAACAATCGTGGCCCATTTGTGAATACACGCTTGATGGACTTGTCACCTGCAGCTGCACAAAAAATCGGCTTAAACGGCCAGGCAAAAGTACAAATTCAGGTGTTAACAGATCAATCAATCGCTGTTAAAAATGCGACTTTGGGTACGGTTGCCCAAACAGGTACATCACCTGTGGTCGTTACCGAAGAAACCGTCACACCGGCAACCCCAGCTGCACCTGCAGCACCCGTTGCAACTGGCGAATATAGTGTTCAGGTCGCGGCATTCTATGCCCAAGACAGTGCAGACACATTGGCACAACGCATGAAAGCGTACGGTGACGCGGTTGTAATTAACGAAGGCGACATGTACAAAGTTCGTATTGTAAATCTGGATGCCGCCCAGGCGCGCAGCGTAATTGACAATCTGCGCAGCAACGAAGGCATGGCCCCAGGATTGTTGCATAACGGACGTTGGATAAACGCTGACAGCATTTAATAATAAAAAAATCGCCCAAACGGGCGATTTTTTATTACTTCTTTACAACAAAATTTACTAATTTTTTCGGTACAACGATTGTTTTTACAATCTCGGCCCCGGCCAGTTTATTTGCCACCGCATTTTTTGCCGCCGCGACAATGTCTTCTTCGGCACTGTCCACCGGAACAACAAAGTCTGCCGCACGTTTACCGTTTATCGACACAACGATTGTCATATCTGTTGCAACCAATTTTGATGCATCAAATGTTGGCCACGGTTCAAACACCAACATATCATCGTGCCCCAATTTTTCCCACATTTCTTCGGTCAAATGTGGCGCAAACGGATTTAACATCTGCAACAAAACTTCATACGCAGGGCGGGGCATTTTACCCCCAAACGCGTTGATATATTCCATCATCGCAGATATCGCCGTATTAAATTTCATATTATCCAAACGTTCTGTCATATCCGCAATCAGGCGATGAACCAAACGTTCCTGGTCCGCGGTCAACGCATCATCCGTCAGGTTATCTGATAATGCCTCTACACGTTTCAAGAAACGTTCAACCCCGCGCAACGTATCTTCGGACCAGTTTGCACTTTGTTCCCATGGCCCCAGGTACAAGATTGCCATACGACACGCATCGGCACCACTGCGCGCAACAACATCCGAACTGGGAACGGTATTACCACGCGATTTTGACATCTTGGAACCATCCGCTGCCATAATCAGACCATTGCTGGTACGTTTTTTATACGGTTCAACACCTGGAACATAGCCTAAATCATGCAAAACCTTGTACCAGAATCTGGAATACAGCACATGACGCGTTGTATGTTCCATACCGCCATTATAATGATCAACCGGCATCCATTTATTCAACTGTGCCTGTGAACAGAATTCATCATTATTCTTGGCATCTAGATAACGCAAGAAATACCATGACGACCCCGCCCATTGTGGCATTGTATCTGTTTCACGTTTTGCCGCCGCACCACAACAAGGGCAGGTTGTATTTACCCAGTCTGTTGCACGCGCCAATGGACCTTCGCCATCGTCTGTTGGTTTATAATCGGACATATATGGCTGTAACAGTGGCAATTCTGATTCTGGCACCGGCACCCAACCACACTTGTCACAGTGCACCAATGGAATTGGTTCGCCCCAATACATCTGGCGCGAAAATCCCCAATCTTTTAACTTATATTTGGTTGTACCACGTGCAAATCCATGTTCGGTGCCGTATTTAATTGCCGCCGCAATCGCGTCTTCTTTCCCCATACCATCCAAGAAAGACGAATTGATATGCGCGCCATCGCCTTCCCAAACCTTGTCTGGTTCACCACCCGCCAATACTGGGATAATATCCAGACCAAACTTTTTTGCAAAATCCCAATCGCGTCCATCGTGTGCAGGTACCGCCATAATCGCACCAAATCCATAATCCGCCAATACATAGTCTGAAATAAAGACCGGGATTTGACGACCATTAAACGGATTTGTCGCCATAACACCATCCAAACGTACACCCGTCTTTTCTTTGGTCGCATCCGTGCGTTCAAATTCAGATTTTGCACGCGCCGCAGCAATATATTCATTTACCGCATCCACATTTGTAATCTTGCCTTCATCAATCCACTTTTTCACCAACGCGTGTTCTGGGGCAATGACACAGAACGTCACACCAAATATAGTATCGATACGTGTGGTATAAACCGTCATAACATCGTCACCAACCATAAAGTTAACATCTGCACCATGCGAACGCCCAATCCAGTTTATTTGTTCCGTTTTTACACGTTCTGGATAATCCACCAATGCCAAATCATCAATCAAACGGTCTGCATATTTTGTAATTGCCAGATTCCATTGCAATTTCATCTTTTTTTCAACCGGCCCATGACAACGTTCGCATTTACCATCTTCTAATTCTTCATTGGTCAGATTTGTCTTACACGCCGGACACCAATTCATCGGCAGTTCTGATTTATATGCCAATCCCGCCTTAAAGAACTGAATAAACATCCATTGTGTCCATTTGATAAATTCTGGATCCGATGTTGCAACGGTGGATTCCGGATCAAAAGACAGACCCATAATCGAAATATCACGTTCAAAAATCTTGATCAATTCTGCCACAGATTCACTGGGGTGCTTGCCAATTTTTGTGGCATAGTTTTCAGATGAAATCCCCATGGAATCATATCCGATTGGATACAGCACATCAAACCCGCGCATTCTGCGATAACGCGCCAAAACATCCATACCTGTATATGGCAACATATGACCGACATGCAATCCTGAACCTGACGGAAACGGAAACTCAATCAGATTATAGTATTTTGGTTTTGAACCATCATTTTTTGGTACAAACGCACGCGCCTCGCGCCAGCGCGCCTGCCACTTTGCTTCACGGTCATGAATTTTTTTCATATCGTCTGCCATATCATTATTCCTTTGATTTTTCAACACCCCAAATCTTAGCGCGCAAGTCGCGCAAATTCAAGAAAAACCTTGCACAAAAAACCAAAAGTTGTATAAATATCTAAAAAGGGGTTAACAGTTATGAACCGCACAAAACAAATACAAGAAAATATCAAGCGCAGTAAACAATTAAGAAACAACCAAATAAAATACAACGGTTTTGCCACATTAACCATGCTATCTGCAATCGCATCATATATCGCATCCGCGATTACAACCGAACAAAAAGAACACGCCTGGACAATCGCCTTCTTGGCAACCGGTGTCATAAATCAACTTGCCGCATTTTATTGTATGGGCAAATCGTACCAAAAGGGCAAACAAGCGATGCAAGCACTGATGCACAACACAAACACAAAGGCAAAATAATCATGGGACACTATAAACAAAACCGCTTAAAAAATAAATACAACAGCAGAAAAACTGAAAAAGAATTTCATCTGACCCAGGCGAAATTTTCAAAATTTGGCGCAATTTTTGCCGGGGCATCCACCGGAATTTCCGCGATTGCCGCAATAATGAATTATATAGAAGATAAAGACGATAATGCCGCCATACTGGCTTTCTTTGCATTAATGTGTGGCTTGGTCTGCAATTTTGCCTATGGCACGCACAAAGAAAGCACAAAACACGCACGCAAAGCGCACAACCAAATGCGCAAAGCACAACGCGCTTATGCAAAAACTCAGAAACAACATTAAATGCATACCAACATATAAGATAACAGGAATATATCTATGTTAAAACCATCAAACATGCACGAATACAATAAACAAATAGAATATCATTCAGAAATGGCAAAAACCATGTTGTACTTAACATGTATATGTGGGGCCACAGGTGTGGCTGCATTACTGGCAACGATTGGTATATGCCTGGAACGCAACCCAGATTTGCATACCACATCTATGATAACCAGTGCCACCGGTGGCGCATTAATCGCCGCCGCCATTAAAACCGCAACATTATACAAAAAAGAAAAAGAATTAGCCCAAAAATTACGCGAACAATCAAAACAGTCGCAAAAATAAAAATACCCGCAAATTCAAGCGGGTATTTTCATATCTTAAACTATTTATTTAGCTTAAAACAAGCCAAAAACTCCGTATTCCCACTGCCACCCAAAACGGGCGATTTTGTTGTACCGACCAACTTAAAACCATATTTTTCAAACGCATCCACCGCACGATTAATTGCATAATCGTGCCACTCTGCAGATTTAATAACACCATTATACTTTGCCGCCACATCACGCGGAACTTCAAATTGCGGTTTTATCAGTGCAATTATTGTTTTGGCACCCCATTTTGGCAACACACCAACAATATCCACCAACGACACAAACGAAACATCAATCACAATCAAATCCACCAAAGATTGTACGGGCAGGGCACGAATATCCGTCTGTTCCAACGACACGACACGCATATCATCACGCAATTCAGGCACCAACTGATTCGTTCCAACATCCACCGCATAAACACGCGCTGCACCACGCGACAACAAAACATCTGTAAAACCACCCGTACTGGCCCCAACATCCAGACACACCGTCCCGGACGGATTGACACTAAAAAAATCCAATGCATGCGCCAACTTCAAACTGCCACGACCGACAGAATAGGGCAAATTCCCACCCACCAACACATCTGCATCAAACACAGACTGGCTGGGCTTTTTGGCCGGAACGCCATTAACCGTAACCAACCCCGCAACAATCGCCGCCACTGCACGTGCGCGCGATGGATATATATTTCGTTGAACCAATGCCAAATCTAATCTCATGCATACATCATATCAGAAACAAACAACAAAAACAAGAATATATTGACAATACGAATTTTTGTGCTATATTTTACTCATATAAAACCAAGAGGTGTCACATGAACACAAATTTTCCAAGCCATTGTAACGGCTGTGAAAAGCAATGCAAATACGGCTACAAACGCACACACGATGGCAAAACACTGCCAACAATTGATGGCGAACCTCACGAATACTACATACGCCCAGACGGCAATATCAGCAGCGCCGCGGTCAGCACCCCGGCATACGCCCAAATGTTGGCACACATAATCGCACAACAGTGCGACAAACACACCAGATAAACAAGAATCCCCAACACGGGGATTTTTGTTTACAACACAAAACAAGTATTATCAATATACTATCCCCAGAAACATAAAGCTATTTATCAACCAACAAAGCAGGGGATTTTGCTATTTTTTTAATAATTTTGTACAAAAAACCGCAGAAATCCGCCATTTTTTGTGTTTTTCAACCCAAGAATAGGGTACAAACACATATTTTTAACCGATACATCACCCAAAATATACAATTTATTTTATAAGCAATAATCAGATTGTTATCAACCATTATTAATAAACAAATTTAATTTTATCAGCAATTAATTCCTTACAAAAACACACCACCAGAAATCCACGATAAAACACACCAAAAAAACATTACCGCCGCCAATATAATAACAATCACATGTTTTATTTATAAATATTGACGCGATATTATATATGTTTATCCCACACAACACCTTGTGCAGTTACAACACCAAACACTACAAACAATACGACCAGCAATATTATTTACGAATTATTATTGACGACATTATACATAATTACACACATACACATACGCTTTCCCGCGCATCAGCACAGTAAACTATACATAATATACATTATGCGCCTTTTTATAAGACTGTCCCCTGGGGTGTATTTGTGACGATTTTTTATTTTCATTTCCTGCGACACAAACCACACCCCACCACAAAATTTATTACAAAGAAAAAAGAGGGGCGCAAATAACACTTGCACCCCGACACATCAAATCCAATAATTTATTGCGCAATTTCTTTTATTTTCTTCAAAGATTTTTTCGCAACATTTTTTATCTTTTTAACCCCCTGCTTTAAATCGCTCTCTTCCACAGCCGCAGTCTGCACCTTTTTCACCGCCGAACAGCAGAACGGACACTTTGTCGCATCATTACTGATATTAGACGTACAATACGGGCAAGCATGCGTATTTGCAGGCTGCTTATCACGCATCTTATTCAGCGTACGCACAAACAAGAATATCGCAAACATTGTTATCAAGAAACTGACCACAGTATTCAAAAACACCCCGATATTCAATGTAGTCGCCCCTGCCGCCTGTGCCTGCGCGATTGTTTCATAGGTCGCCCCTGGCTCACCACCGCCCAACACAAAGAACCACTGTGAAAAATCAACCCCACCAACCAACAATCCGATCGGTGGCATCATCACATCTTTTACCAATGAATTTACCAAGCCAGTCATCACAGACCCAACGATAATACCAACCGCCATGTCTATTGCACTGCCCCGATTAATAAACGCACCAAATTCTTTGAATATACTGGTCTTTTTTGCCATTTTTACTCCTTTTCTTGTTTGTTTGAATAATCTTCGATTGCACGCAGCACCTTATACAATGTTTTTCTTAAACTCTCGTTACGTGTTTGCACAACAATATCTGCCTGCGCATAAATATCATATCTTTCATCTATTAATTGCTTCAGAATTTTTCTGCTGTCCGTATTCAATAATTGCGGTCTGGTATCACGCGCCCCGGTACGATTAACCAACAAATCCAAATCCGCACGCAGCCAAACAGACAACGCACGTTCCAAAACCATTTCACGTACCGCGGGGGTTATAAAGGCCCCCTCGCCCGTAGAGATTACTTTCAACGCCGGTGGCGTATCCAACAAGCGTTCAATAACCCGCTGCTCTACACGGCGAAATTCTTGTTCACCATACATAGAAAATATATCAACGACACTGCATCCAGCTGCAGCCTCGATTTCTTTATCTGTATCAACAAAAGGAATCCCTAACCGGCGTGCCAACGCGCGACCCACACTGGTCTTGCCCGCCCCCATCAGACCGACCATCACAATTGGTCTGTCAATAAAATCATCATATTCTTCATTCATAACATCAGACATAATATCAGATTTTATCCCATAAACAATAAAAATCAATTTTTAACATTTTAATATTGTGAATATTATGCTATAATACACACAAGATTAAAAGAGAGAGCATACCATGAAATACACATCTATATTCATATTGACACTATTTGCAACTGGCGCAATATTTGGGGATGCACATGCATCACACACACATGCGAATACAGTTGTTGCACACAATATCAGCATGTTTCAACACACCATAACACAAAACTCAATTCGTTCTTTTGGTGGTTCTTTGGGTGCATCATTGGGTGGTGCAACAGCCCCCACCCCAACACCACAAAACAAGGATAAAGACACATACATGCGCACCCCAATGTACGGTCGCGCGGCAATATATGGCGAATATAATGATGATGGTTCATGGGGACGCAGCGGCGGCAACACTTTTAATCAAGATGCCACATTAAACGGTATATGGCTTGATTGGCAGCATGGCACCGAAGACGTACACTTTAACGATTTTGCGCGCATGGATTCAGACACAGATATTATTATGGCAGGCATATCTGGTGGTCAAATCAAACTGGGCAACGGCATGTCCAAATGGGGCATATACACAGGATATATCGATGCCACCCAAGAAAATCAGGATATGCAGATTCACGAACAAGGCGGTTTCTTTGGTATCTATAATGGCAACACATTCGGCAATTTTGGACTGTATGCAACTGTTAATGGTGGCGTATTAGACAACACCACAGATAACGCTTTTGGCGCAGATGAACACACCAACTTCTGGGTTGGCGGCGCACTTAATGCCACATATAATATCATACTGGACAAGACATTCACACTGCAACCTGGGATTGGTGCAGGATACACATGGATAAAGTCTGAAAATTACACATCTGCATCTGGGGCATTATTGGCAAATGATGCATTTGGTATGATTCAAGTATCCCCCGCCCTGCGCGCAATCAAACATATTGGCAGTGGTTGGTTTGGTACAATCGGCGCACAATATGTAATGACATTTGACAATGGTGGCGACTTGAAAATAAACGGTATCACATCCGCACAGCCAGAAATTGACGATTATATCGAATATGGATTGACTTTGGAAAAAAGCATATCCAGTTTCAGCTTTTCCGCCCACATTAATCGCCGCGATGGCGCACGTGACGGTTGGATTGGCGGCGCAAATATAAAACTCCGTTTCTAAACAAAGAACCGACCGCAAAGGTCGGTTTAATTTTTGGTGCGGGCGAAGGGAATTATAGATTCAATTACAACCCCAATCTCGCTGTAGCGCCAGCGAAAGCGGATGGTGCGGGCGAAGGGAATTATAGATTCAATTACAACCCCAATCTCGCTGTAGCGTCAGCGAAAGCGGATGGTGCGGGCGAAGGGAATCGAACCCTCGTCTTCAGCTTGGGAAGCTGACGTGCTACCATTATACCACGCCCGCAATGTCCTGTATTCTATAGAAAACCATTTCATTTGTCCAGAACAAAGTAATAAACATTTGACTTTTGATAAGTTTTAGTCCATAATACCCCCGCAAATCCCAAAGATTGCCATTAATGTAACACCAGTTCGCAGTGTGCGTGTGGTCCATCAACCGGCGAGTTTTCGCTCTTGATGTTGGTTTTCTTTGTGGAAAAACAGTTATAAAACATAAGGAGCAAATATATGGCAACTGTTATTCGTTTGGCACGTTTCGGTGCAAAGAAACGCCCATATTATCACATCGTGGTTACAGATTCACGTAACGCACGTAATTCAGGTAACGTTTTGGAAGTTGTTGGTAAATATAACCCAATGCAACCAAAAGATAGCGACAAGCGTGTTATCTTGAAATTGGACGAAATAAAAGCATGGTTGGCAAAAGGTGCACAGCCATCTGATCGTGTTTACAAATTCTTGGCGAATGCCGGATTGGTAAAACCAAAGGCAATCCCAGTTCAGACAAAGAAACATTTGCAGTCTGAAAAAACACAAATGAAAATCAAAGACAAGGCTGATAAGTTGGCAAAAATCGCAGAAGAAAAAGCAGCCGCAGAAGCAGCTGCCAAAGCAGCGGCCGAAGCAGAAGCCGCCGCGCCAGCAGAAGAAGCCCCAGCAACAGAAGTTGCCGAATAATTTTGCACTATGTTCGCCCGGGGCGTTTCCCGGGCTATTTTTAGCGCAAGGGACTTATACAATGACGCATAAGATTTTTAATCCAGACATTGCTTATCATGGCGCAGCCAGCAACAAGTACCGTCAGCAGCATGAAAAAATGACTGACAGCAATACAGAATTCAGTCTGGAAACACATTGTCCATACGACAAAACAATTTGCAAACAAAAGTTGTTACACTTTGATATGTGGAAAGAAACTATTGCAAATCTTTCTGCAGGAAAAGTAAACCGCACATTTGTAACACGTGGCGACATGTTTCACGACTGCCCTGTTCCAGAATTAAATTGCATCAGACGCATCAGATACCAGGCAATCGTTGACGCATTACAAAAACAACAAAGGTAATTTAGTATGCTAAGAAAATGTCCGTATGAACAAAATCTGGATTGTGACGGCCAGGAACGCGCCGATGAATATTATCATCAGATGATGGAATCAATGTTGTCAAACAAGCCTGCATATTTCATTATCAACACCACCTGTCCCGTAGATTATATGCAATGTTTGAAACTGCGTGCATATCAGGAAAAAATGCAAAATCAGAAATAAATTATGTCAGATACAAAACGCATCTTAGTTGGTAAAATCGTTGCCCCCCAAGGAATTCGTGGCGAAGTCCGCGTACAATCTTTTGCACAAAACACAACAGACTTCCGAAAATTGCATATTTTATCGGACGGATTCAATGACGGTGACTTTCAATTTGTACGCATCGTACCAAATTCTAATGTTATTATCGCAAAAATAAAGGGTGTTGACGACCGAAATACTGCAGAAACGTTGCGCGGAATGGAATTGTTTATTATGCGCGACACCCTGCCCGACCTGAAATCAGATGAATATTATCAGGCAGACTTAATCGGTTTCGATGTTATTCGTGATGGCAAAAAAATTGGCATTGTTGATTGTTTCCAAAACTATGGTGCCGGCGATATTATTGAACTGGATAATGGCGATATGGTATCTTTTATTGGCGCGACTGTTGATATGAACAAAAAACAAGTGGTGGTAAGATAAGTAAGCAAGAACGCGAAAGAATCCACGAACCAGAATCACTGAGAGCAAGAGAAAGATAAAATGAGTAATGAAAATACTGTACAATATCGGATGGCAGAAAACAGTGTGACGGCACATTGCACAAATCCGCGTCAACGTTGTTTGTTGTATCCATTTTTTGCACCACTGCAAAATTTAAAGGTTATCGGCAGCGAAGTCGGCAAACACAGTTTTGAATGTGTTGTCATTTTACGTAATCGTTCGGAATATAATGTGGCACAAGGTAAAGCACAAGTTCTGGAGGTTATGAAACAGGTTTGTTCACAATGCCAGAAAAACAGGACCAGATAAATGCACTTTAACATATTGACCATTTTCCCAGAAATGTTCCCAGGCACCCTGTCGGGTGGTGTGGTTGGACGTGCGCTGGATAAAAAGATATGGTCGTATGATGTTATTAATATTCGTGACTTTGCCATTAAT
This sequence comes from Alphaproteobacteria bacterium, assembly GCA_015062545.1. Classification (GTDB taxonomy): domain Bacteria; phylum Pseudomonadota; class Alphaproteobacteria; order Rs-D84; family Rs-D84; genus Enterousia. The sequence goes on from SUUL01000005.1 coordinate 25,486, forward strand.
AATTATGGCAGTGTTGATGACACACAATTTGGTGGCGGTGCGGGAATGGTAATGCGCCCTGACGTATTGGGCGATGCGCTGGATTCAATTAAAAATCCTGGTAAAATCATATACTTTTCACCACGTGGTCCAACATTAAACCAAAAAATGGTACATGAATTTGTTGATGCCCCAGATGCGACATATACCCTGTTGTGTGGCAGATACGAAGGAATTGATGAACGAATCATCACAGAATATGATATAATGGAACTATCTATTGGCGATTATATACTGTCTGGGGGCGAAATTGCCGCGCAAGTTTTTGTTGACAGTTGCGTTCGTCTGATGGATAATGTGGTCCACGGTGGTCTGGACACCACCCAAAATGAAAGTTTCGAAATCGGGGGGCTGGAATGGCCGTTATACACCCGCCCGTCAGTATGGCGTGGACAAAGTGTCCCAGAAGTCCTGCTGTCCGGTCACCACGGCAATATCGAAAGGTGGCGGAAACAACAATCGGTTGACATAACCAAAGAACGTCGACCGGACTTAATAAAGGAAAATGAAAAATGAGCATTATTAAAAAAATCGAAGCTGCCCAGGTTGCAAAACTGATGGGCGACAAAAAAATCCCAAACTTCAAAGCTGGGGATACATTGAAAGTTCACGTTAAAATTAAAGACGGTGACAAATTCCGTATCCAGGTTTTCGAAGGTGTTGTTATCGCACGCGATGGCGGCAATGGGAATAATGCATCCTTTACAGTACGTCGTGAATCTTATGGCGTTGGTGTGGAACGTAAATTCCCACTGTACAGCCCTGCGATTGAAAAAATTGAAAAAGTTCGTATCGGTAAGGTTCGCCGTGCAAAGTTGTTCTTCTTGCGTGGCCTGTCAGGTAAAAAAGCGCGTATCGTTGAAGACCTGTCAGCAACATCTGCAGAAAAGGCAGCAAAATAATAAAAAACCGCCAAATGGCGGTTTTTTTATTATTTATTTTTTCGTCAAAAACTTACGATATTTTTTCAACCCTGCGAACACGGCGTTCAATCGCATCGAACGGACTTTCCAAGAATGTCTGAACGCACAAAAATGCAACTTCGATATCAATATCATCTGCCGCCAATGCCAAAACATTTATATCATCGTGGAATCTGTCATCTCGCGCCTGTGACGGTGTGTTACAGCGCGATGCGCGAATATGACGATAACGGTTGGCAGCAATCATAACACCTGCCCCAGTGCCACATATAATAATACCACGTGCATTTTTATCATCACGCATGGCATCTGCCAATGTTGCCGCAACATCCGGATAATCCGCAGACACATTTGGATCATCAACACCCAAATTTACAACGTTATAGCCTGCTGCTGCCAACATTTCTATCAAATACAATTTCAAGCCTGCACCACGATGGTCGGCCGCTATATAAACTTTGGATACGGTTTTATTCATTTTTCCTTGTCCTTTCTTCTTTGCAGTTTACATTCCAAACCGGTATTACCCGTAATATTTAATGTACGATATGATAATGTACCTGTCATCTGTGCTGCGCTAAAAATATTCGCGGTATTAACCGTTGCTGGCCCTTCCAGTTCACCATGCAAGAACAAAACAGGTGTTTTGACTTCGCCTACGACCCGTCCACCACGACCAATAACAACCGTTTCTGCGGTGATATTACCAATAACTTCACCATGAATTTGCACAGTATGGTCTGTTTTTATATCACCTGTTAACTTGCAACCTGCACCAATAATTGTGGGCGATTGTTTTTCAGACGCGTTTGTAAATGCCAACATTTTATTCTTCCTTTATAAATTTTGTCGGGTCAAAAGGCGATCCCTTGTATCTAATTTCATAATGCAAGTGTGGCCCGGTCGAACGTCCCGAAGACCCCGCCAAACCAATAACAGTTCCCGGGCGCACCCAATCACCACGCGACACCAAAATCTGTGACAAATGCGCATACAAGGTCGTAAAGCCCAATCCATGGTCAATTTCAACCGTTGTACCATATCCAACACGTTCACCCGCAGACACAACACGTCCTGGGGCCACCGCCATCAATTCTGTACCTATCTTGCCGGCAAAATCAATTCCACGATGCTTTTTTGCTTTGCCCGTAAACGGATCGTTGCGCGTACCATAGTTTGATGTGATACGTGAATCAACAGGTTTACCCAATGGCAATATCTCGTTCAAGCGGCGCAAGCCATTCCAACGCTCCATTCCATCGGCCAACTTCTGATATTTTTCATCTAAATCCTTGTCAAATTCAATGGGTGTAAATGCCGAACCAACCAAAGGATTTGTATACTTATTTGCATTACGCAATAATGTATTCTCGCTCAGCCCCAGCGCAGCCAACGTTCCATTAACTTTCTTGATATTCTGATGCAATTCATCCGTTTTTTCTTTTGTTAACGCAGAAACCGTATCAACAATGATATTATCCGCCTCTACAATCTGCGCCATAGAATCCACCAACTGGGCATTACGGCGTTTAATTTCTTCATTTTCTGCACGTGTTAATTCATATTCTGCAGACAGTTCTGACATTTTTGTATATTCTGGTGTAAACTCTTCATCGCGTAACATTTCTGTAATTCTGGTACGCAAGAAGTCCAATTCTCCCCACGTCTTGATACGACTGTTCATTAATTTTTCTTTTTCCGCATCTTTCAGTTCTTTATCATTCAGCACTTTATCATCAATAACATTCAAATTACGCACCAATTCATTATATTTGGTTAAATAAACCTGCAGATCACTCATATGTCTGGTATGTGTGGCGCGCACTTCTTCTAACTGCTGTGTACGCTTTTGCAATAATGGGCGATGATATACAAACACATACGTTGACCAAGATGCCCAGATAATCAACCCCAACTTGCCACAGAAACGTGTAAAACGCCAAAAACTGGACTGGCCATACGTGTAAACATTACCACGCGGTGTATCCATAACTGTAAATTGACGTGGCGGGAATACACGAACAATTCCGCGCCAAATGGCACGGAAAGGCGATGTTATAAACGCCCACAAGGACGTAAAATATCTTGTTATAAAATTTATCATTTCTTGGGTATTCTAGACAAACAATCCGCAATAGTCAAGCCATCACGCAACACAGGCTCGTAATTCATCGGCAGCCCACGATGCATAACTGTAATCCCACGCGACCCCAATCGCCCCGATATTAAAACACGTTCTGCCACATCACGCGCGCCAAACAAAGGCAAGATATTAATATCCCCCAGTTTCTGCGCCATAACAGATACAGCATCTGCCACGGTGGCGGCATCCGTAATCATACAAAATGTCCCCATCGGACGCACCCGCGCGATACATCGCCCAATCCACAAAGCTAAATCCACATTATGATGTGCATTATGCTTGGCAGGTGTCCCATAAAAATAAGGCGGATTTGTTATCACCAAATCAAATGTTCTGTCTGTACGCCAATCATAAATATCTTGTTTAATCAGTTCAACATCTGCGCCATTTAATTTCACATTATCACGACATGCATCCAACATATCATCAGATACATCCAATCCAGTAACTTGAATCCCTGGTCGGTTCGCCATCAAGCATAATGACACCCCACCTGAACCAATTCCCACATCCAAGACTGTTTTAATATTATCTGGGGCCATGGCCGCCAACCACACGGCATCAGACGTTGGGTTATACACACCACGGCGCATTTTTACACGCCCATTCATCAAAGTAAAAATTTCTTGTTTTGTACTCATAGGTCTTTATAATAAAACATTGAAATCAAAAGGCAAGTTTATGTTAAATGACATCACAGTTGTACAAAGCGCACTAAGCGCATTTAATAATGCCGCATTATTGGCACCTGCATTTTTATGGTCTGCCCTGTTGGCAATACCGTTATTTTACATTGTATATTTTTGCGCTCCGCAAATTACATCTTATTTGAAATGGAATCGCGAAAACTTCTTGGGGCGCACCACAGTATGGACGGCGATATTAACAATGTTATGGGTTGTACTGTTTGGTGGTAATTATTCTGTATTACGCGATAATTTATCCGTATTACCCATGGTAACCGCAACCATAGTCTTTTTATGTTCTTTATTTGTATCGTCACATATTTTACCACATTCCCTGCCCCACAGACGTGGTATATTCTGGTTTTGTACCATGGTATTCATTGCTGCATTGGCATTGTCAGATACTCATGCATGGTGGGGACCTTTGTTACAAGTTGGTGCATTTTTATTAGGTGTTGGTCTGGGGTACATTTCACACGGCAAGATGCGCCCCATTGCAGGCACAATTCTGATTATAATGATGGTCACTGTCGCAATTATTATGCAACCTGAATTTTTCCGATTTGGCCAACTGGGCAGCTTGACCCTTGCGCATTTGCTGTTTGTATTATTAATCGGGATTAGTGCTGTTGCGACATTGGCAACAACGAACATTAAACCCAGCGGCAAAATCTCCATGGGCATTTACATCAAATTAAAATGGTTAATGCGTGTAATATGTACCTTGGGGGCTGCCTTGTTTATTCTGACCGAAGGTGTTCCTGTATTCATCGGCACATTGGTTGCAGTATTTATTTCTTTTGGAATGTCCGTATGGCATTCACCCGCGATTTCCGAACACTTTGGCGACAAATTATTTGCGATATTATTAACCACTTTTGGCATAGTAACAACAATGCCCACCATCAGTGCGCTGGGGATTTTATATTGGACCAACATTCCACCAGTTGATTTCTGGGGTGCAGCACGGCGTTTGTTATAGTTTGTTATATTTCTTTAATACCATTTTACGCCCAGATAATGTAGAATTCTGGGCGTTAATAGTATAAAAGAAGCGAGAAATATTATGGCAATACATCCAACTGCAATTATTCACGAAGGCGCAAAATTGGGCGCGGACTGCAAAATTGGTCCATACTGTATCATTGGTCCAAACGTTGAACTGGGCGATCGTGTGGAATTGGTATCCCACGTTGTTATTGACGGTAAAACATCTATTGGTGACGACACAATCGTATATCCATTTGCGGTGTTGGGCGTAATGAGCCAAGACCTGAAATGGCAAGAAGAATCTGCCATGACGGGTTTACGCATCGGCAAACGTTGCCGTATCCGCGAATATGCAACCATACATTCTGGCACACCGGCATCGGACGGCACATCTATTGGTGACGACTGTCAGATTATGGTTAACGCCCACGTTGGCCACGATTGCAAGGTTGGCAACAGTGTTGTTATGTCCAACTTGGTTCAGGTTGCAGGCCACGTTGAAATCGAAGACTTTGCAATTCTGTCTGGTGGCACAATGGTATTGCAATTTGCACGTATTGGTCGCAACGCGTTTATCGGTGGTATGTCTGGCGTTGGTAACGATGTATTACCATACGCAATTTATGACGGCAACCGTGCGGTATATCGGACAATCAACCGCGTTGGTCTGATGCGTCACGGCTTTACCAACGAAGATATGCACGCAATTCATTCTGTATATGCGGCGGTATTCCGTGGCACCGAAGGGACTGTATCTGACCGCCTGGCCAAAGTTCGCAAGGAAGTAAAGAACAATAAATATGCAATGGATGCGATTGACTTTATTGAAAATCGTTCCAAGCGCGGCATCGGTACGGCAAAAAATGCAGAATAAAAAAATCAAAATTTTTATCATTGCAGGCGAAGTTTCTGGTGACGTGTTGGGCGCACGTATTATGCAACACATGCCAGACGTTGAATTCATCGGCATTGGTGGCGAAAACATGCAGGCAGTTGGTCTAAAATCATTGTTTCCCATGTCTGATTTGGCAGTTATGGGCGCGATTGAGGTTTTGGCCCACGCGCGCACATTAACGCGCCGTATTAATCAAACTGCAAAAGAAATACTTGCACAAAAACCTGATATTGTTCTTTCTATTGACGCACCAGGTTTTGCGAAAAGCGTTATTAAAAAAATCCGCCAAGATGATGCAGGATGTGAATTAATTAATGCCGGCATGCGTTTTCACCATGTTGTCGCCCCCCAGGTCTGGGCATGGCGACCAAGGCGCGCCAAGAAATATGCGCGTATTTTTGATAAACTATATGCGTTTTTTGACTTTGAAATTCCCTACTTTACGAAATATGGCCTGGACACGGTGGCGGTTGGTCACCCAATTTCAGACGGTTTAATTGGACGTAAAAATACAACAACAAAAAAAACATCTGAAAAAATCATTACCCTGGTCCCGGGCAGTCGCATGTCCGAAGTAAAACGCCTGTTACCATTAATGCACGATGTTGCGGACATGTTATTCAGAAACGGATACAGCAAATATAAATTTGTAATACCAACTGTTGAAACAACCGCAGAATACGTACGTCAAGAAACATCTCGCTGGGCGGTAAAACCAGAATTGGTTCCCGCATCCCAACGGTATGACATATATGACAAGACATATATTGCCATCGTGGCAAGCGGTACTGTGTCAGCAGAACTGGCAATGTTACACATTCCAACGATTGTCGTTTATAAAATGAACCCAATCACAACATGGATTGTTCGCCAAATAATTCGCGTAAAATGGGTATCGTTGGTTAATATTTTGTTAAATCGTTGTGTATATCCAGAATTTTTGGGGCCGGCCGCAACCACAGAAAATGTTATTAATGCGGTTGGACAATTATCCATCCCATCTGTCCGCGCAAAAATGATTAACACATTGAAATCTGCTGATGATTTATGGCGGCGGCCAGACGGCAACCCCAGCCAACTTATCGCATCACACATAAAAGAATCTGTATAAATCCCATAAAAGAAAACATCGGCCAACATGCCGATGCTTTTTTTATTCTTGTGAATCAATACCATACGGTAATGATAAAACGGTTCCACCAATCACACAATTACCATCTTCATCTTTTACACTTTTGTTTTCAGTTTCGTTTTCAGTTTCGTTTCCACTTTCGTTTTCACTTTTGTCTTTTAATGGGCATACAGAACCATTGGATGATATTAACTCTGGCGTTTGCGTACACCATTGGTCTTCACTATATTTGTCCATAATTCTGCCCTCACTATCTTCTGCAGGATTTGAGTATGTATCTACACACACGGCATCCTTCGATTGTTCTGTTGTCGGCAATACGGCCTGACAACGAACAGACGTACCCCACTTGCTGCGACGTGCACCATTTTCCCAACACGAACACATCCCCCACGATAATGTATCAACACTATCTGCATAATCTCTCGGGCACATATCCTCTTCGTAACCTATACTATAACTGTTTATTATTAGTGCCGCCATGCTACTATCATTGCCTTTTTCCCAAATCATCTTACATGAATTGCTTGTTGTATCATATACAAGCGGGCTAACCAACTGACGTGGCACAAAACGACCATAAAGATTCGTACATTGTGTAACCAATCCTGACAGAACTCTATTATATACTTCGGTTGCAACACCTGTTGGTCGTAATGCTCTATGCTGCACTTTTACAGGAGCAGTATCAGTGATAATACCATACGCACTCAAACACTCTTTTCCATCATCACATTCACATTTGTTTTTAGGCACATAAAACAGCTGATAACCATTACTATTCGTTTCATAGCAAACATTATCGATACGATCAAATCCACCAAATGCCTGTTCTATAATATCCGGGTCATTACACGCATCAATGGTTGTTAACCGCTTGGCACATTCAGATTTATAATCTTTAATCGGTGTATTATCTGATTCAAAACCCGTAATTTCGTATAACGAAAACCAATCTGGTGCCATCCCCTTGTCAAACAGACCACTGTACGGATAATAAAAGTTTTCATAATTCGTACCACCATATTTATCAAAGCATTGTTGCACAACGGCGCGACACGCTGTTAACGTATCTTCTTGCTGAACCTGATCGATATATTCTGCAATAATATCTTGCCCTGTTTCCTGCTTGAACATATTATTACACGCATCAATATAATCGCTGCACATTCTGGAATTCAACGCAATCTTATTAGGTTGCAATACCACCGTATCATCAGAATCCAAATCTTTCATTGCCACATCAACCGCATCTTCAGTATTCATATAGCATGATGACACATAATCAAAACATAGCTGTTTAATTTCAGACACCTTGGCCTGTTGCGAATAATAGATTGCCAACATCGCCTTGTCCAGATATTCAGACCAAACGACATCTGCCTTTTCCACACATTTATCCAACGCCGGCTGTGCAAATTTTTTAACACGATTTTCAAAATTTTGAACAAAGACACGATTATCTGTTATCTTGGACAACTTTTGATTTGCCATCTCTACCCCTGCACTGAACGACAACATTTGTTGCAGTTTATAGAAATCAGACACACCTGCGATTGGCTGCCCTGTGGTAATATCAATATATTCACCATTATCCAAACATTTATGATAATTTGCGCCACAAACCTCTTCACTTAGCACGGCTGTTTCCACTTCGTTAATACAGGTTGTTATATCCGAAGAATTGTGCTTTTTACGATTTTCAATACGTGCCAAGTCTAACATCGCATTACTTTCCCGAACGGCCGCCTTCATTTGTTTTTGCGTGTCAGCGATTGCAGATTGCACCGTATTGCAATCTTGTTCAACCGCCATCAAGTACGCAGTAACCGCACGTTGCAAAGACGCATCTGTACAATCATTTCGCACTGCTTGACGACATTGTGGATAAACAGCACTGTACAAAGCCTGACCATTATATGCCCCAATGGCTTGGCCTATATCTGTCATACCAAATGCATTTGCCGTATCAAATGATATATTAACACTGTTCAAATCTGTGTATTTACCGCCAACGGTCGCATCTGTTCCCCGAATAGAGTTCATTATCGCCTGCAACAAAGCCTTGGATGCCGAATTATCAGATGTCAACGCATGTTCCCCTTCGGATTCTGTACGCATTGCGGTTGCCTGCGCGGCGGTCATCCCCACCACATCCAGATTTTCATTAAATACTGTTAAATCTTCACCTGCGCCCTGCAAAGTTTCACGTTGCTGTGTTAACTCAAACACCCTGTCATTACAGGAACAACGGCGATAGTCATCATTTTTCAACGAACAAAATTGATCCATGCATGAAAAGTAAGCGTTTTTACACCGTTCATATTCTGCACCTGTACGCGTTTCAGATATCAACGCCCCTGCATCCACAGATGTGGCACGCGCAACCACCTGTCCAGTGCGCACAGCATTTACATTTCCAGCCACCGACCGCTGTTTTTGCGTGACCGCCCCGCGTGTTGCGACCTGCTTGCCCGAAACGGAACGCGCCACACTGCTTGCCGACCGCGGCATCAGATTTCCCGTTCGTACATTTGTACGCGGCGCAGATGTTGCCACACGCGATTGCACAACCTGCCCACCAGATTTTTCACGTGAAATCGCCGTTCCATCACGCACAGCAGCATCGGCAACACCGATGCAAAACAGCAGATTTGCAATAAAAACAAGAATTTTCTTCATCTCTGATAAAATCTTAGCAAATTTACAGATTTTAGCGCAAGCGAATAATCATATTTTTACATTATAAATACCAAGATAGCCCCCATGCATTTTTCTTGTTGCAAAGGAATTAAAATTAATATATTATGTGCGTTGCCTGCGGATATGGCGGAATTGGTAGACGCGCTAGTTTCAGGTACTAGTGGTAGCAATACCTTGGAAGTTCGAGTCTTCTTATCCGCACCATACAGTTTTGGGGTTGTAGCTCAGTTGATAGAGCGCTACGTTCGCATCGTAGAGGTCGTGGGTTTGAGTCCCATCAGCTCCACCAAAATCAAAGTCTTCGGGGATATGGCGGAATGGTAGACGCTGAGGACTTAAAATCCTTTGGTCATTGCGACCGTGTGGGTTCAAGTCCCACTATCCCCACCAGAAGATTAAAACACCGACATTTGTCGGTGTTTTATTATTCTTTGGTATTATCAGCAATCAGAACAGGTGGCGTATGGTTACGCATAGTGTTTGTCGCATGTGAAAATTGCTGTCTTGGTGTGCGATAACCCATTTTTGCCAGGATTTCTGGGGAAATGTCGTATGTGGTGACGTGCCCGTTTTGTTTTTTGTCTTGTTCCAAGGCATTTAAGCGTTTTATAAATTGCGTGCCTTCGGTATAAAAATATTTGGCCGTGGCGGGCAATCCGTGAATATGTGTCCTTTTCATGTCAGGTGCCATAAAATCCAAAATTTCATGCCATTGCGGGTCGTTTTCATCGATTGGCACCATACGGTCGCGAACCACCAGATACCGTGCAACAATTGGGTTGTTGTGTGGTGATACAATCATTTCAATTGTAGACTTCTTTGTGTTTGCTGCGTTGTCTTTTAGATTGTGTTGTTTATCGGTGCGGTCGCCGTACTCTTCCAAGACACGGTCAGATAATTCCAAATTGCGTTTACTGTTTTTAAATACGGTTACAACACCGACAGTATTATTGCCGAGTTTGAATAGATATTCTGGATTCATTGTGCCGCCGTTTGGCCCAGGAGAGTCAGCAACGTTTGTTGCGTATGATATTGCGTATCGTGGGTTTGGTGTGGCGTATACAATTCCACTGCGCCCGGTGCGCCATGTTGGGGTGGCGTATGATGATGCCGGATCGCTGGTCGCAAATGTTTGGCCGCGGAACAGATGATTGCTGTCAGATTGTTGTATGCAGAATAATTCTGTGGATATACTTTTGGGGGAATACAATTTGTTCCTTATCAGTTGTGAAACATGTTCTTTGTTTGATTTGTGATTTTCTGGTGTTGGATTGATTTGTGAATATGTGGCGGGCTTTGTGACACCTCCGAATTTAACATTGTGTTCGGCCAGATATTTTAGCAATGTTTCAATGTTTGTTCGGGCCTTGTCCGGCGAATAAAAAGGTGTGATTAGTTCTACAACAGGCTGGTGGTATATATTTTGTGTTTCACGGATTATATATTCGTTGGGTGCATACCCTGTTTTTAATCCTGCATGTTCCAGGAGTTTTTTTAGGTCGTGGGCGGATATGTTATTGATTGTTTGAAAAAATGATACGGGTTCTGATAACCCCTGCATATTTAATGTGGCAGGAATACGTTTACGCAGATGCTTGCGATTGTCGTATGTATACAGGAATTGCGCGATGTGTTCCTGTAATGTATTGGACAATTTATCGTGTTGTTTCTGATAAGCTGCCATCTGTGATTGTGTACTGTGTAATTTAGTGTTTAACGTTGCCAGGTTGGAATTTAAACGGGTTATATCTTGGTCAATAGATTGTTGTTTGCGTTGTGTTGCGCCCTCTATGTCATTTATCGTGGTCAGATTTATTTGTTTTAACATATCCGCAATTTCAGTATATAACTGGTTGAATTTTTGTTCTCGGGATTTTGCGCTAAATGTCTTGGTGAAAAAGTTCATATTTTGGCGCAATTTATTCAACAAATAATCATATTCAGTAAAATAGTCCATTACAAGGTCATGCAGTCGTTCAGGGAACATTGCCAACAGTTGGTTGGTTTTTTCCTTGATTTGTGGAACCAAATGTTGTGCTGTTTCTGTATATTTTTGTTTTTCGGATTGTTTGTCCTGAATTTTTTTATTTATATCGCTAATTTGATTATTAGTGTCGCTGATGGATTTGCGCGCACTTGTTATGTTCAACCGTAGTGATTCAGGATATTCCTGATTACGTTTTGCGATGATTGATTTTATGTGTGTTTCAGGATTAAGTTCGGGGTCAAAAAGTGCATTGTCACCGTTAAGTGATGGGCGCAACACAGTAATGTCACGTTGCCTTTTGTTGTCGTGATATGTAACCGTGTCGCGTTCGTAATATTCGTCCATTATTTTGCGAACCTGTTTCATGTCCAGTTGTAATAATTGTTCTGAATCAGACATTTTACCTTTCCTTGCTATCAGGTTAAATTATATCATATAATAAAATTCCTTGCAAGATGGGGATAATTACGTATAATATGCGGGGTATCGGATGTGTAGCTCAGTTGGTTAGAGCGCTTCGTTCACATCGAAGAGGTCGTTGGTTCGAGTCCAATCACATCCACCAACCTTAACGCACAGGGTTGTTTATGTATAAATGCAAATATTTAACCGACAGCAACATCAAGCAAATGACTGGTTCGGTTACATATAATGATGTTTTAACCTATAACTTACGCACAGGCCGTCTCAGTTCGCATTATTATAACGGTCAAACAATTTTATCTGAACGCGAATTGCAAGAATGGCTTGATTTGACGACTTACAATTTTAACCGAATGAATATGGGAACGGGACTTGAACCTGTGATATTGGCAGTAAAAACTATCAGCTGCCCCACAATAACCCTTCGTGGCGATTATGCAAATGCACCACATTGCAAAACAGGTTATGGGCTATTAGGCAACATCATTTTCTTTGACCGCCGCCGCAATGAATACGTATCTACACCAAACAAGTGGGTTTATTTAGGGTCATGTTCATGTTGGAAAGAAAACACAATTTTTGCAATGCGCAACTTTATAATGTATCTGGCACGCGACAAAAGCAGTACATTAAAGAAACTTATCAAACGCCACAGATAAAAAACCGCCAAATGGCGGTTTTTATTTTATTCCATATTTGCCAGTTGCTCCAATTGATCTGCCGCAATCAACGCATCAATCATTTCATCCAAACCTGCGCCCCCTGCCAGAATATCATCCAACTTGTACAAAGTCAGTTTTATACGATGATCTGTTACGCGCTGTTCCGGGAAATTATATGTGCGAATTTTTTCACTTCTGTCCCCAGAACCAACCATTGATTTACGTGATGCATTACTGGCATTTTCTTGTTCCATACGCTGTTTTTCATATATCTTGGAACGCAAGACAGACATTGCCGCAATCTTATTCTGCAACTGACTGCGTTCATTTTGACACGTCACAACAATACCCGTTGGAAAGTGAGTTATACGAATCGCACTGTCGGTTTTATTAACATGCTGACCACCGGCACCAGATGCGCGGAAAATATCAATACGAATATCCTTGTCTTCAATCACAACGTCTATATCTTTGGCTTCGGGCATAACGGCAACAGATGCCGCACTGGTATGAATACGACCGCCTGCCTCGGTTTCTGGAACACGTTGCACACGATGAATTCCTGATTCAAATTTCATACGACCATACGCACCCGCGCCATCAATCTTGAACACAATTTCCTTGTATCCACGCAATGATGTGGCATTTTCTTCAATAACTTCTACCTTCCATCCTTGGCGCAATGCATAAGATTTATATTGATTATACAAATCCCCTGCAAACAAGGCGGATTCTTCACCACCAACACCCGCACGAATTTCCATAATCACACTGTTATCGTCTGCATCATCACGTGGCAACAATGCAATTTGCAACTTCTTTTCTACTTCTGGCAGCGCATGATTCAATTCATTCAACTGTTCCACCGCAATATCACGCAGTTCCGGATCATGTTGCATTTCATTTGCATCCGCAATCCCAGACACAATTTGAAAATATTCCGTAATCAGTGGCAAAATTTCATTTAATCGCGAATATTCCTTGGATAATTTTGCCAACGCCTCACCAGACAGTTCGCCTGAATTCATCTGCAGTTCAATATCTGCAGCACGCGTTTGAATATCACGTAATTTTTGTTCAATAATCATTTTTATTATGCCCCCAACACCAATTTTATTACTTCTGCCACAGACACAGTTTGTTGTTCACCAGACAACATGTTTTTCAAAGTCACAACTTGATTTTTTGCTTCATCTTCTCCGATTATCACACTGTATTTAGCATTAATTTTATCAGAATATTCAATTTGATTTTTGAACTTTTTATCCGCATCTAAATACGCCACAGATGCTACAGACGCATCGCGCAACATGTTCAACACAGATACGGCATACGACAAATTCTCTTTTCCCATACACAGCACTGCCACATCAACCGGTGTTTCAAATTGCGACAAATCAATCGCCCCTGCTTCCATCAGCGCAACAAAAATACGTGAAAAACCAATCGCCGCACCAACACCAATAATCTTGGTCTTGCTGAATTTTTCTGCCAAATCCGCATAACGACCACCACCGGCCACCGTCCCCAGTTCTGGATATTTTAACGACTTGAATTCAAACACCAGCCCCGTATAGTATGCCAACCCGCGCGCAATAGACAAATCAATTACGGCATTTTTCACACCAAACAATTCCAATATTTTCATAAACTCATTCAATTCTGAAATCGCCAAATCCAACTTATCAGATTTGTTTAAGAAATCAGAATAACCATTTATAAACACTGACTTAATTTGATTTTCTTTATTTTCGTCATTTAATGCATCACGCAGACCTTCGGCAAAGTCCGCATCGCCCATTTTATCTTTTTTATCAATCAAAACGAAGACCTGTTTCTTTTGTTCTTCGTTCATTTCCAGATAATCAAACAACGCATCCCAGAATGGTCGTGACCCGATACGAACTTCGTTTTCACCGATGAATTCAGACACAGAATTTAATGTACGCTGAATCACAGAAATAATTTCTGCATCATAATTCGTGGACAGTGAATTCACCCCCATTATATCCATATCCATCTGATAAAATTCACGATAGCGTCCACGCTGCGCACGTTCCCCACGGTATCGCTTAGAAAACTGACTGGCACGAAAAGGGAACACCAAATCATTCAGATGACCTGCCACATATCGCGACAGTCCAACTGTTCCATCATAACGCAATCCCATTTTGGTATCACCCTTTTGGAACAAGAACATTTGCGTTTCAATTTCATCCCAATTATCTTTATCCGTCAAAACTTCGGCACGTTCAATCGCCGGCAAATCCAACATACTAAACCCGGACGTTTTCAGCACGTTCAACATGCGCGCTGCGCAAAAGTCAAAACAACGTTGCTGTGTTGGTAATAATTCTATAAAACCCGACAATGGTTTTGTTGGTTTCAAGTCCATTTTTTATTCCTTATTGTTCATACATGAAAACCTACGACATTACTAATGTCAATTATATCACAGAAAAATACAATATGCTAATACCCACCCAACTGGGCGTGATGAAAAACAGTAAAGAAACGACTTATATCTAACATTTCTCTTTAATCTTAGGGTATTTTTTTGTTTTTTCAAGCAAAATCATAAAAAAGCGGGGCGCAACACCCGCAGACACACAAATGACGAAAGAAAAGATTCTTACTTAAAACATCTGTGGCTGTTGGCTTTTGTTTATTGCGCCCCATCAAGACACACACATAATACCCCAAAAGCGCACATCACGCCACAGGTACGTTTTCACAATTCAGAAATACCTATGCAGCGTTCCACCATTTTGTTTTAGCCATCGTTTGGCGCGTTCAACCCCCATTCCATACAATTCGCGTACAGTCGCCCAAAATTCTGGCGAATGATTCATATGCTTTACATGTGCCAATTCATGCATAACAACATAACGCATCACATCCACCGGCGCAAACGCCAACCGCCATGAAAAAGACATTGTACCCGTACTGGAACAACTGCCCCAGCGACTGGTTGTATCACGCAACGCGATTCGCCGCGGCCAATATTCACGCGGCACAGAACGAATCACATCTTTCACGGCTATTAAGAATTCCGCCTTGACAAAGTCCCGCACACGCCGTTCAAACATTCTTGCATCACCACCCACAACCAGCACATCACCCATTAATTTATTAGAACGAATATTCGGATTATGTTGCAGCATTACACAACGTCCCAAAAACTCAAATTCATCCCCAGGCTTCAACGCAATCTTGGACGGACATTTTTGGAACACACATTCCACCCACTGTTGTTTAGAAATCAAGAATTTAATCGCTGCATTTTCCGACACCAACCAAGGCTTAGAAATATGAATTTCGCGTTTTGGGTTTACCTTGGGACGCAACGTAATATTACGCACCCCACGGCGCGTATTAATCACAACAGGGATTTCTTCGCCATTTGACAGTGTAAAAACATACTCTGACATATTACTTAATTTTACCTTTGATATCTGCGGCAATTTTATCTGCATCAAATCCCAATTCTTGATACACAGTTGCCCCATCCCCAGACAAACCGAATCGGTCAATGCCGACCACGGCATCGGCGAATTCAAACCACGGTGCGGATGCTGCGGCCTCTATTGCGATTACACGCCCGACCAAGATTTGATTTTTATAATTATCATCTTGATTTCGGAAATCACCCACAGAAATCACAGACACAACCTGCACCCAATCGCCCAACCTTTTTGCAACATCTATTGCCAGTGGCACTTCGCCACCGGTTGCCAGGATAGTTGCACGCACACGCCCGCGCGCGGGATAAATAACATACGCACCACGTTTCAAATCTGCGCCCAATGGCGTTTGCACTTGCCGAATTGCCTGACGCGACAAGACAATACAAGAAGGCGTATTTTTTTCTGTTAATGCGCGCCGCCACGCATACATAACCTCCCGCCCGTTACAAGGGCGAAACACGTTCATATTTGGTATTAAACGCAAAGACGGTAATTGTTCTATTGGTTGATGCGTTGGCCCATCTTCACCGACTGCAATGCTGTCATGTGTCAAGACATAGACCACGGGCAACCCCGACAACGCCGCCAATCGCATACTTGGTCGCATATAATCACTAAACACCAAGAACGTAGATGCAAACACACGCAAGCCCGCTGCCGCCATACCATTCATAATTGCGCCCATTGCATGTTCGCGCACGCCATAGTTTATATAATTTCCACTATAATCAGATGCCGTTATATCGCGCATACCGGCGACATGCACATTTGTACTGCCCCCCAGATCTGCACTGCCCCCGACAACATTCGCCCCAGCGGCGATTAAGGCCTGCAGATAAAGTCCGGACAATTCGCGTGTAGAAATCTTTTCTTTTTCCATTGGCAATGAAACATTTGGCAATTTTTCATCAACATTACCCCCCAGCACAGGCACTTGCTCCATCGCAACATTACGCCAAACATTTTCCCCGATTGGTGACAAGAACTTCTGCACCAACGTCATCAGTTCCGCATCATTAAACGCCAATCCGTGTGCCTTGTTTGACCCCGCCAAAGACGATTCGTAACCGATTTGTGTTTTACATTGTATAAATACGGGCCTATCTGATTTTTGTGCCGCCATCAAAGCGCGATTTACACGCGTAACATCATTACCTGGCACACTTATCACATGCCACCCTGCGGCGACCATACGCGCCACGACATCAACATCGGTCTGCGCGACCCCATCAATACTGATGCCATTATCATCCCACATCAGTACTAAATTATTCAACCCATAACGTCCTGCGAACGCGACAGATTCTTGTGCGACCCCTTCCATTAAATCGCCATCGGAACACAGGCAATACACGCGCGAATCGGTTTTATTAATTTTTACCGCCAACGCCATTCCCACGGCATTACCGACCCCCTGTCCCAGCGGTCCGGTTGTTGCATCCACACCTGGGACACCGATTTCTGGATGTCCGGGCAGCCCGCCGATTTTACGGAATTGATTCAGATCCCCCACATCATATCCAGACAGTTTCAATATTGCATACAACAACGCGCTGCCATGTCCTGCGGACAAGACGAATTTATCACGTCCGCGGCGCAAGAAATTTGCAAACACAACGGTCATTACATCTGCCGCGCCCAAGACGATACCGACATGTCCACTGTGCGCCATACGAATTGCATGCAGCGCCCACGCGCGTGCGGCATTTGCCATTTCTTTTAAATCTTTGGAATTATAGTTCATGTGTGATATTATATCATAAAAAGGGAACATATAAAATGCTAAAAATTTGGACAGACGGCAGTTGTCTTGGCAACCCCGGCCCAGGTGGTTGGGGCTTTATTGCGACAGACGGCAAGAACGTTGCAGAACGCAGCGGTGGCGAACGCGACACAACGAACAATCGCATGGAATTAATGGCTGTGATACGCGCCCTGACTGCCGCGCACAAACATGACGAAATTGAAATCCACACCGACAGTCAGTATGTCAAGAACGGCATGCAAGTCTGGTTGAAAAACTGGAAGAAGAACAACTGGCGCACATCCACCAAAAAGCCTGTCAAGAACCAAGATCTGTGGCAGAAATTGGATGAATTGGCATCCACCAAGAAATTGCATTGGGTATGGGTTCAGGGGCATGCGGGCGAAGACATGAACGAACGTGTTGACACCTTGGCGCGCGATGCTGCGATGGGGGTAAAATAATGGCATCAACACCCCTGCAGAAACGCAACACATTCGAACGCGGCATTATGGCTATTCATGGCAAGGTTATTCGTCCCATATTATGGCGCAAACTATATCGCACGACACACAAACTGATTCGAACCCAAGACATATCCGAATCGGATGCCCAGAAACAGTTACAAAAATTTGCATATTTATACGTACCTCATGGCAAGAAAATAAAGAACATGGGCAAATTGATTTTATACAACATGATGGATGCAGTTATTGAAAATCAAGACGATTTTGTTCTGTGGCACTTTGATCGCGCCACCCCAGCCCAGCGTTATGGTTTTGCATATCGCACCTTAAAGAAAATGCATCGCAAGATATCTGCGGAATTACCACACGTACGCCCATATCTGACGACCATAAAATTTGACCAAGAATACAACACGCGACCCGGCAAAAAAAACACATACGGTTACTATAATGCATCTCAGAAATTGATTGCCATTACCCCCCATGGCGTAAACGTTGAAAGCGTGTACGAATTGATTGATACAATGGCGCACGAATACATTCATTTGCTCCAGGCGGCATACTCATCATCAATACCGACACCTATATTACGTTTTATACACACACATTCTGCTGCCACTCAAAATATAGAATACCATTGGCGGCCCAAAGAAAAAGAAGCGCGTGCTGGGGCACGCATGATTACTCGTGCATTTCAGCGCAAATTTGATGAATATTGTGTTAATGACTACCTTGCAAAAAAATCTGCAGAAAAAGACTAATAAAGTTCTCTAAATTATCATCCTGCCCAGGGGTACACTTTTATCCCTGCCCCTGTGTGTGCACTCTGTTCCCTGCCCCCTTGTGGGGCGGGCAGAATTCCCGACAATTTATTGGCGATGGAATTCTGGGGTGGGGGTAAAATCACCCGTAAAAATATATGCCGATATTCCCTGCCCCCTTGTGGGGCGGGTCAGAATTCCCGACAATTTATTGGCGTTGGAATTCTGGGGTGGGGGTAAAATCACCCGTAAAATATATGCTGATAATAACCTGGGTTCTGGGGTCAAGCCCCAGAATGACAAATGGGAAATTAAAATTTTATTATTTATTGCATACCAGATTACGCGCGCCCTACCCCATACCGTGGGTAATTTTTTTGTAAAAAATTGTGTAAAAAAACATAAAAACAAAACCCCGCAATCGCGGGGTTTAATTCACTTCTCGGATATACAAGATACGGAATATAATGCACGCTGTGTACGTTCATAATCAGCACCTGTGCTCCACCAATTCTCTCCACAATAATACGCCGCGCGCCCCGTAGCTCGATTTCCTTCAACCGAGAAGACCCAATTTGACGACTCAAACGGACTGGTTATCTTACACCAAACACCCGCATAGCCGCTACTATTCTTTTTACCGTCTGGCACAAAACCATCTGCAGCAATCTTACCCGCATTACTCCTGCTGCTTACAGCGGTCGTTGAATCAAGGGCAGCAATTCCTTCTAGTCTAACGCCATCAACAACCGCCCACCAAGTTCCCGTAGAATCATTATACCCATGTTGCCCATAGCTCTTCGGAACGGTGATTTGTAACTCACCTGCGCTTTGATCATATATCCAGTATTCTTGGTCATTATATTCCGCACGGAATGATTGTTCGGCATCTTTGCTGACCGTGAAAGGACACATTGGTGACATATTGGCATAGTATGTCTTGCCATTGCGCAACACATTCAATGACGGTGTTGTCACCTTGGTACTGCGCAGGTACATTTCACTGTTCCCCACATGCATTTTTTTACCACAATCGCCCGCTTCGTCCGCACCAATACCATACCCAACGGTTGTTTCACCCGCCGGACATGAATTATACGATCCCGAATCACCATAATACACCGTCTGCCCACCGGCGGACCAATGCCCCGCCCCCACATCCGCACAATATGCGGTTTCCGGATCACTTGCATCGGCATAGGTCAGATAATATCCAGCCGTGCATCCACCATAACATGAACTGCAAGACGAAGAATACGCACCCGTACCATTACCATAGCAATCGTATGGCGTATCCATCAGACCAGTATTACCCGCATGCGATGCACTGCCCGATGGGAACAAACCGCCCGCCAAATCATGACAATATTTGCAAGACGCTGCACCATATTCATCCTGATATTCGGCATAAGAACCGCTGCCGCCATAACACTGTTCCTGATTAAAACTGTATATATCCGAATAATACCCCGGTTCTGTTTCTGTATTACATTGAACCGCATCAACATCATATACATACCAATATGGCACCATATTTGTTGACAGATATGCACTTGGCCATGGACTATCCGTGGAATAACATTCGGCTATTTTGGTATCGCCAACCATATATTCACCATTACCATTTAACAGGTAATCACAGTCGATATAATTTGTCGCTTCTCCACCACAATATTCGCCGTCAATCCATTGCGAAGAATCACAGGCATCACCATCATCACCACACGCATCGGCACATTCTTCCAATTCCATCCCATTGTATGGATTTTCATAGAATTCACCATTCCACGCCTCACCACAAATAACATCTTCTTCATACCAATCACACCCGTCACTATAAAACCCGTTCTCCAGCAACGTATAGCCTGGTTGGGTGGTATCTGTTGCATCACACGTTCTGTGACTGAGATAGAGATTTGTACGCGTGCATCCTGCACCATATTCGCCATAGCTCCCCGTACTGCAATAATACTCACATGCAGTAAACACACCACCGGTATATGGATTTACATACATTTGTTTTTCTTCATTCCACACATCGGCACAATCAAACCAGTCGTATTCTTCTGTGCAATTATCATCACCATTACATACACGCCCCTGGGTTCCCCAACCGCCATCATTACAGTTTCCAACTGTCATATCACAACTACCATCATAATACTCACCATTAATTTCACATTCACCCATGTCATAATCATAGTACCCAACCAGATAATCATCATTATTCCATTTCCCACCACCACATGTCACACTGTCCGCGCCGCATACATAGTGTGTATAATCCGCCGACAATGTACAACGCAGGTTTCTCATCGCAACATAATCCGTTTCTGCTGTTGGATTACCGATACGACCAATATTTCCATACGTATGTGCACAGCGATTCGTTCCAAAGAAGTTTTCATTTACCCATTCGCGTTTGGCCGCATATTTTTGTGAAATATTTGTATCTGTACCCGTTGGGCAATCTATCAAGGCAATATCCCCCGCCGGCGAATACTTACCCGGTGTTGTCACCGCAACACACGCATTATTCTCCAAATTTTCCAAATTTACAAAGAACTGTTGAGACGTTGCCGCCGCAGTACTGTAATATTGATCGTCACAATGCAACAATCTCTGTGGCAGATAACAACCACGACCATTTTCTGCATCGGCAGACCCCAATGATGTTTCGCTTATACCATATCCATTTGCCTTTGGTGACCAGTAACAATAAGTACCTGCTTCTATATCACCATGATCAAGTTCAATCGGTTTTAATCCGACATGACATCTGGTCTTGTCATCATTCAACCCATTAGAAGACCAATAACCATAATTAGAAACTATATCTTTCCAATCTTCCTGTGCGGCTGGGCATGCGGTGCATGATGCCGCGGTTGTTGTATCGGAATACGTTGGCACACTGGTAATATCCATTCCATACACATCCGGAACAACTGTTGCACGCACCGTTGAACATGCGGTTCTGGTCAAGACATCTGCCGCGGATGCATAACCCTTGCCCACCGGCTGACATGGCGCACCTGATGAACCATAGGGATCCAAACTGGCGATATCATCCAAATACACACCGTCCCAATCCCAATCGTTGTATTCATCTGTATTAGCATAATAATAACCCGCGCTGCACTTCAGATTACTTGGTGCCAAACCCGAAATATTTGCAGAACACATCAATTCGCCTGGGGACATTTCTGGATCGGTAATAGCCGAGATATCATCCCACATACATGTAACATCGCTGATTTTCCCAGAACCGTTTGTGAATGGCACATTATCGTATTCATAAGTACATTCTTCACCACCACGAACCCCGACATAGTATTGACTGTATTGGCTGAATTCATCTGGCACAGACGGGCAAGTGTACCCATACGGATCACCATCCGGTGAATAAACCCCAGTATTCACACCATTTTTACCACATGCGTTTGCAACAAAGTTATCATAAGACGATCCTCGTAACCACGTTTCACTGGTATTTGTTGTATTATAGTACCCCTCGTCACACGACAGGTTATACACCCTGCCATCACATCCATTTCCGCTGGTTTTATTGCTGATTCCATAATCAGAATCCGTACCATTAGATGCCCAATAACACGCAAATCGTATAATACTGCCGTTATCAATATCCACAGAACCGCCATCATACACAACATAGCATTTCCTTAACGAATTCCTTTGATAATCACCATAACCATAGCTCTCGATTTCATCCACATGCGATTTTGCCTGTGGACACGCTGTACATGACGTTGCGCCGGCATTTTCTGAATATGTTGGCACACTAAGTGTTTTACCATTTTCGGTACGCGATACATTACCACATGCCGTTTGTTTTGTTTGACCGGTTGTGCCGACATAAGACCCCGGATCCGCCAACATGCATGACGATTGTCCAATATTCGGCTGATAAGACCCCGCCGCACATGGAACCAACCATATCGTATCATTATTCAAATACGCATCTGCACCCGTTGCAGAACAAGAACGCAAACCGCCCAATGCAGCTGATCCTGGGCAATATGATCCCGCCGGACATACATAAAATGTTTTATATAATTGATTATTAGTGGTCCTGTCACAGTATGTATCACTGTAGCGATTACGTGCATAAAACCCTTCGTTTACCCCACGAACATATATGCCGCCACTTTGCTTGGTCATATCATATGTTCCTGAATCAATATCATACGGTACACTTTCATGAACAACATTCCCAGCAACATTTTTATATGTATATGTAACACGACACGCCGCAATGGTGCCCAAACCACCCCAACCCTGAACATTGGCAGTTGCAACCGTCACATCACTCGAATAAACCGATGAATTACCATTCGCATCCATCTGATACACATAAGCCTTACTATCTATCGTTGGGGTCAAATATTCCTTGGTTGTTACACCAGGCTTTGGACAAGGCGTACACGATGTCGCACCCGTGGCATATTCGCCATACACATTACCAGTATAATACCCACCGGCAACATCCGAACCGTTTGCCCCCATGCCCGCACCACACGATATACAAGATGCCTGACCTGTATTCGGCTGATAGGTACCGGCGGCACACAATGTACACTGTGCCGCGCCCACGCCCGAATATGAACCCGCCGCGCACGCCGCGCACTGTGCCGCGCCCACGCCCGAATATGTACCCGCCGCACAATCAGCCGGCCCCACCGTGCCACCCGTGCAATACTTACCCGCCGGACATGTAACACACGCATTACCCGGTGTTGGCGTACCATTATACACCCACACACCACCCGACAATACCGCCATATAATACCCCGCAGAACACGAATCATACTGCTTCTCTTCGTCACAGGTAAAACCAGATGACTTCTCGCATACAAAATTCTGACCAATGCTCTTGTTGACATAACCCGAATCGCACAAGACCGTCCATGTCGATGCCGAACACCCCGTACACGTGGACACCCCTGTTGCGGTATCACTGGTCGCGCCGCCGGTGTAATTACCCGTACATTTCTGGTACAATGTACCATTCGCAATCGATTTTGTTTGCAAAGTAGCAGTATTTTGCTGGGTCGCACAGGAAACACAACTGTTACCAACACCAGTACCAGTCAAATAATAACCAGAATCACAAGCAGTATATTCAACATTCACACCATCTGCCAAGCATGTATAGCCAGCCGCCATCAAATTTGACGTAAAAAACAAAACGGGTAAAAGCGCCACAATGCGCAGAAATCTGAACATTCTTCCCACTTCTTCTTCTCTATACGGACATATCATAGAAAAAAATGGGGGTATTACACAAGTAAAAAAAACCCATTTTTGTAAAAATATATACTTGCATATTGATTAAATGTATGGATGTGACAATATTTTATATATTTTTGGACAAAACAAATGCATTTTGTCATATTTTTTAACACACCCCAAGGTCAAGTCACACCAATGACAAAAAAATAAAAAATATTATTCACCGGCGCGCGGATGCGCATGCGCATATATATCACCTATTTCCGCCATATTCACGCGCGTATATAACTGGGTCGTGGATAATGATACATGCCCCAATAATTCCTGCAAGCTGCGCAAATCTGCCCCGCCCGCCAACAATGCAGTCGCAAACGTATGACGTAATGCATGGGGCGTTACGTAATCTGGCAACTGTAAATAATGGCGCAAACGTTCAATAACCTTTTCAGCCATACGTGGCGACATCGGCAAACCACGCACACTGCGAAACAATTTATCATTTGCATCATTTCCAAACGGACGCAAATTCACATACTTATCAATCGCATCCCAGACAATCGGCAAAACTGGCACCAGACGCTCTTTGCCACCTTTGCCCATAATACGCAAAATTTCTGGTCGTCCAGAAACGTCAATATTACGTAAAGATAACGCTTCGGATATGCGCAAACCACATCCAAACAGTAACAAGACCAATGCCCAATCACGCGCAGCAAGCCATGGATTTTCAGAATCAATTTCATGAATTGCACCACGCATATTTTCAACATCCACAGGCTCTATCGCTTTGGATAATTTACGCGGAACTTTGGGCGAAGAAATCAAACCAATAGAATCATTTATAAGACCATATTCACGTGATAAAAACTTGAAAAATCCACGCACAGACGATAATGCACGCGCAGTTGACTTGTGCGACAGACCGCGCCGCCCACGATTTGCCAAATATGCACGAAAACATGTCGTGTCCGCACGCGACAAATCTTGTAAAAATGGCACACCGCCCGTAAATTCTTGAAAGAATTGAACGAAATCAATAATATCTTTCTCGTATGCCGTAACCGTATGGTCAGAATAGCCACGCACGTCTTTCAGATATTTTGTAAATGCCACAATGACTTCGTTCATTATATACCTTATTTGATTTCAAATACCGCAGATACAGAAACACTGACATCCGTGTCTTTGGTAACAATGGTGCCGCCTGTATCCATCGCCACCCCCGCCGCAGCCACCTTGGAACGCATCAGCATATTTGTTGGACGCGCCACATCATCCGAATTTGTACCATACGTCACAGACACCATGCGCCCCACGCGCATACCATCGCCTGTCGCCAACGCATCGGCACGTGCACGCGCATTTTGTACCGCAACCCCCAGGCATTTATCCATTATTGGTTGCAAGACTTCGGGACTGGTATATGTGCGCAAATCTTCGGTATAAACATTCGTTGCGCCCGCAAATTTATTTAATACGCCTTCTATCACTTCAATATTATTCCCAGAAACCTCTATGGCGATTGTCGTTTCAATACCTAAAACGACACTCTTTTGTTCTTCGCGATTCCATTCGGTTTTTTCATACGAATTGAATTGGGTCGTTTGCATCTGCACCGGCATTTGCTTTAATTCTTGTGTGATTTGAGATGCCAATTCCGTTGCCGCCTGCATAGATGCAACCGTTGTTGGTGCCAATGTCGTAACACGCAATGTAATTGCCGTCTTGTCACGCGGGGCGGTCGTCAAACATTCACCCACCACAGATATTGTGCGCATCGTATTCGCGCGCCGTTCCATTACGCCAAACAGCAACGCCAAAAATGCCGCCGCACCAATTACAGTACCAATCCATATAAATGATTTCTTCATATCCTCTCTCCTTTATAAAAATTATCCCAACATGGCCCGCTTGACACGCGCCATCGTTTCAATCGCCACAGGTCTTGCACGCGCCGCGCCATCTGCCAAAATCGCATCCAGTTCATCTGTATTTGCCATCAAGCGTTCATATTCTGCACGCGGCCCAGACAACACAGAATTTACACGTTCAAACAGTATCGTCTTTGCCGTGCCGTATCCCATACCACCCGCACGAAACATTTGGGCAAATTCTGCAATTTCTGCGTCTGTTGCAAAATGTTTGTACAACTGAAAGATGGTGGATTCATCTGGATTCTTGGACTCTTCCGGGGTCTTGGAATCTGTGATAATACGCATGATTTTCTTTTTCAAATCTTTTTCAGGTGCCATCAATGGAATTGTATTATCATAAGATTTACTCATCTTACGGCCATCCAAACCGGGTATCAAACCAGTATCGCGACCGATAACTGGTTCTGGCAACTTGAATGTTTCACCATACATTGTGTTAAAATGCCCCGCAATATCACGCGCAAATTCAACATGCTGCTTTTGATCTGCGCCAACAGGCACAATATCAGAATTATACAGCAAAATATCCGCCGCCATTAATATTGGGTACGTATATAATCCCATATTAATACCCGCATCAATATCCAGACCCGCATCTGTATTTTTATCCATCGCAGCCTTGTAAGAATGTGCACGATTCATTAATCCCTTTGGTGTGACATTCATCAATAATGTATTCAGCTGATAAATTTCTGGAATATCAGATTGACGGAACAACACCGCATTATCCAAATTCAACCCCAACGCGATTAGCAGCGCGGAAATTTCATACGTATGCCGCTTTATTTCAGCCGCATCATGAATTAGATTTAGCGAATGTAAATCCGCAATAAACATAAAAGTTTTCTGCAACTGTGACTGTGCAATCAATGGTTGCAACGCACCAACATAATTACCAAAATGCGGTGTTCCTGTTGGCTTAATTCCTGTTAAAACTACTTTACTATTATCTGTCATAACAATTACCTTTTCTTGTTTTATATTTTAATGAAAATTTTATTGAAATCAAAGCCCAAATTTATACAGCCCTGGACAACGGGCATAAAAAACACACTAGGCGGCAATGCGCCAACATTTATTTACAGAAAAGATAAATAATTTTTTCAACATAAAGCAATTATAATACTTCCACATTAAATTTTCAAGATAAATAAAAAGCCCCCAAATGGGGACTTTTTTATTTGCAATCTTACGATTTAGTTCAAAGCTTCTTTCAATGCTTTACCTGGTTTGAACTTAGGCTGTGTAGATGCAGGGATTTTGATTGCTGCACCTGTCTGTGGGTTGCGGCCTGTTGTTGCTTTACGTTTTGCAGATGTAAATGTACCGAAACCTACCAAGCGAACTTCGCCTTTCTTTTTCAAAACTTTTGTAACTGTGTTGATAAATGCATCCAAGCATGCAGCTGCTGTTGCTTTTGTAACATCAACTTCGTTTGCGATTGCTTCAATTAATTGCTGTTTATTCATAATGTTTCTCCTTTCATAGAAAATTTTATAGTGTCCCGCAGCGACATAATCAACCTGAAACACTTTCTTATATTCCAAGGCCATTGCCTGTACTGCTTATCCGAATCGTAGAGAATTCCGCACTTTAAGTCAAGTCAATAATTGAAAAGCCCCAGTTTAACACGACTTATATCAAAAAATCCCGAAAAACCTAGGGGTGTACGGCCGCCGCACGCACCGCACGCGCCCCCGGTGTGTTATTTTCACACAACACCCATTCGCCACTGACACCCGTTATACGCACCATGCGAAAATGATTCGGTGTGTATAACAACAACAAAACTATCGCCCCCGCCCAAAACAATAATTTGGTATATGCCCACGGTTTCTTAAAGGCATCGCGATTAAATTTATCCTTTAATAAATTCTGATATAACGCCCACGACCAAACAACAATTAACAGCATAAAAGAAAATAAAAACGTAATCAACGCAGGTTTCTTTAATATCTGAAATCCTTGTGACAAGTTATCCCAAAAAGAATTCGCCGCAGGACACACAAACAACGCATTTGGTGCAACAGATTCAGATAACTTAATCGGCACGGTCGGTGTCAAAGACAAATCAAAAGATGTCATCAAAATAATGACCGCTATCATAATAACCGCAAACATCATCGTGGGCTTCATGTGCAAAACCTCCATACATACATGGTCATTATATCATAATAATTGCTTTTTTAGAAAATTTTATGTTAGAATTTTTACATGTGCTTAAAAAAAGATTATCTTGTTGTGGGGTTAACCACATATCACACCGAAAATCTGGCGATATCTGTGCCGGCTTTGGCGCGATTTAGCAAAAAAATTATTTTAATTATTTATAATGATAACCCAGATGTAAAACTGACACGCCACGACATAAGGAAACTTGGCTATCATGGCAAGCTGTACATAATAAACACACAAAAAAATGTTGGACAGTTACGCGCCAGATTAAGCATACTGGAATACGCACAAAAAAAGCACACAAACAACACATGGTTTATTTTTGTTGACGATGATGATGCTTTATTAAACATCAACATCCCAAATGTATCATCACGTCACTTTGCAATTATACAAAACATGGCTGTTATCAAAAACAGACTGGTTGATGTATTGCGTATAATGAAAAACCCGTACGACTTTGCCATAGACAACGAAAACATATACATTGTTCGACCACACATGGGTCTGTCTGGGACAGTTATAAAAATGACCGCGGCACTAAAAATGATGCAAGTTCTAAATGATGCACACCAGACAATTTCTGACATTGATGAATCTTTGTCTTATCGTCCACCTGTGGATACAATGATGTGGTCTGCATTGAATATAATATCACGCAACACAGACGACAAGGCGACACCAATTTATATGGACACCATAAATTACCTGGCAACAGATTTGGATAACGTCACCACAAAATACGGCATGAAGATTGCCACCGGCAAAAACGCCCAGCAACAAATTATTCGTGCGATTGCCAAATATGATGCGGCTGTACGCGCTGCGTTATCTGCTGCCGCCCCTGTGGGGCAACAATAAATCCAGAAAAAATTCACTTTTTATAAATATATTGATTGAAACGGGCGGATAATATTTATACAATGCGCCTGAAAAAAACAAGGGAAACACAAATGACATACGATGACATCAGAAAATCTTTTTTGAATTATTTTGAATCCAAGGGACATAAAATTGTACCATCTGCATCCCTGATTCCGAACGACCCAACATTGTTGTTTACGGTTGCGGGCATGGTTCCATGGAAGGGAATTTTACAAGGCACAGAACCTGCATTTGCCCCACGTGTTGCAGACGTTCAAAAGTGCATTCGTGCGGGTGGCAAACACAACGACTTGGAAGACGTTGGCTTTGACGGTCGTCACCATACATTTTTTGAAATGTTGGGGAATTGGTCTTTTGGCGATTATTTCAAAGAAGGCGCG
Source organism: Alphaproteobacteria bacterium (assembly GCA_015062545.1). Taxonomy (GTDB): domain Bacteria; phylum Pseudomonadota; class Alphaproteobacteria; order Rs-D84; family Rs-D84; genus Enterousia. Next base: position 55,132 of record SUUL01000005.1, read on the forward strand.
ATTGAAATGTCTTGGGAATTATTAACACGGGTATTCGGACTTGATCCAAACCGCATTGTTGTTACGACACACTATTCTGACGAAGAAGCAACCGCAATCTGGAAAAAGATTACTGGCAAAGACGCTATTCGTCTGGGTGACAAAGATAATTGGTGGTCTGCGGGTGAAACAGGTCCATGTGGTCCATGTACAGAAATGCATTATGATATGGGCGATGATTTACCTGGTGGCATGCCTGGTTCTGCGGACGAAGACGGTGGTCGTTGGGTTGAAATTTGGAATGACGTATTTATGCAATACGACCGCGATGCAAACGGCAACTTGACCCCACTGCCAAAACAAAACGTTGATACAGGCGCGGGTTTGGAACGTTTTGCATCCATTATGCAGGGTGTCACAGACAATTACGACACAGATTTATTTGTAAACTTGAAACGCGCAGTCAGCGATGTCACAGGTGTTACCGAAACACCCGAAAACATTGCCAGTTTCAAGGTTATCACCGACCACCTGCGCAGTGTTGGTTTTGCTATTGCAGACGGCGTAATTCCATCTAATACCGATCGTGGATATGTAATTCGCCGCATTTTACGCCGCGCAATGCGCCACGGGCAAATCTTGGGGCACAAGGGGGCATTGTTATCTAAATTATACCCTGCCCTGATTACAGAAATGGGCGCAGCATATCCAGAATTGGCGCGCGAAGAAAAACGTGTTGTTGAAATCTTGCAAAACGAAGAAAATTCATTTGCAGATATGTTGCAAAACGGCATGAAATTATTGGAAAGTGAATTACCAAAGTTAAACAACGGTATTTTACCTGGGGATGTTGCGTTCAAATTGTTTGATACGTATGGATTTCCATTAGATTTAACACAAATGATTTTGCGCGACAAAAACATTGATGTTGACGTTGCTGGTTTCGAGAAGGCAATGACAGAACAAAAAGAACGTTCCCGCGCCAACACCAAAGGCACACGCATATTCTGGGAATCTCAAACAGATTTGGCAGACACAGACGACACCGCAAAATACGCACCAATGGACATGGAATCGCACGTATTATCAATCCTGCGTAATGGCGAATTCGTACAAACCGCCGGTGCGGGTGACGAAGTAGAAGTCGCACTGGACAAAACGGTATTCTATGGCACCCAGGGCGGTCAGGTTGGTGACAGTGGCGAATTAAAACGCGACAACGAAACAGTTATGAACATTACCGAAGCAGCACGCGTAGATAATATTGTTATTCACAAAGGCGTATTAACATCTGACTTGTCTGTTGGCGACACTGTCGCACCTGTGATTAACGCATCTATACGTCAACAAACCGCGCGCGCGCATACTGCAACCCACCTGCTACAGGCGGCACTGCGCAGCGTATTAAACGAAGACGTTGAACAACGCGGATCCAAGGTCAGCCCTGATTCTGTTCGTTTTGACTTCCGTTTTGGTCGTGCGATGACCGCAGAAGAAAAACAAGCTGTGGAAGATCTGATAAACAAATGGATTGCGGCAGATATGCCTGTGGAACATGATGAAATGTCAATGGAAGCAGCCGTCAAGAAAGGCGCGATGGCATTGTTCGGCGAAAAATATGGCGACACCGTCAAGGTTATCACCGCCGGCGATGTTTCGTGCGAATTATGCGGTGGCACACACGTATATCATACGGGCGAAATAATCAAGGCGCGTATTAACAAAGAAAAATCTATCAGCAGTGGCATCCGCCGTATAACCATGTCGGTTGGCACACTGGCAGAATAAAACAAAACCGCCCAAATGGGCGGTTTGAATTTCTGGTTTACCATACGAAGTTTTAACGAAGTATGGCACGCCCTACAGGATTCGAACCTGTGACCTGCAGATTAGAAATCTGATGCTCTATCCAGCTGAGCTAAGGGCGCAACACGGTACATTTTATACTATTTTTTTTCAAATTTCAAGTACCAAGCCACACCCAATACTAAACACGCAACAATACAGATTATGTTATTCTGCAACCAATCCCAAATTTTCTGGGGTCAATTTACCCGTGGCTGCCAAAATCGCAAAATATGCAGATATGCGCGAATGTATTGCACGGGTATGCGCCACACGTGAATCCAACAGGTCTTGTTCCGCATTCAAAACATCCAGTACCGTTCGCCGACCACGCGCCTGTTCATCACGCATACCGTCCAAAGCCAGACGATTTGCATCCACACTGGCGGCGGCGGCAGATATTGCATATTCTTGCGCGTTATATATATTCCACGCAGAACGCAGATTTTCAATTACAACCCGCCGCGCATCTATAATTTTATCCTGAATATCTGCAATATTTGCCCGCACCTTGTCCGCATTTGCAAACGCAGTCCCTTTATCGTACAGCGGCACCCGCACATACACCCCAATACGACTGTCACGAATTTCATCCAAGTACGGTACATCATCCATCTGTTGAATTGCGCCACGCACATCTATATCCGGCAAGATTGACTGATACGCCACATTAATATTTTGCCGTGCCGCATCTTCGTATTCCCCCAGCGCAATCAATATCGGATGATGACGCAGTGCATATTCTTCGGCCACATCAATATCGTATGGAAACAATCCTGACACAGGCGACAAATTAATATCAACAAAATCCATATCACATTCATTGCAAATTCGCTTGAAGGTTTCCAACGCATTATCAAACGCCGCACCCGCATCTGCAACGCTATATTTTGCCATTTCCAGGCGCGCGGCCGCCTGTGATACATCCGTCTGGGTCAGCACACCCAATGATTGCCTGTCACGAACCTGATTATAATATTCAGTTAATACCACTTGATTATTTTTATTCAGATTCAAGACTTCACGCGTATTCAAAACATTAATATATGCATTTATTGCATCCAAGAAAACTTCTTGTTGTGTGGCAGATAAATTGGCCTTGGCTGCATTTAATTCACTTTTTGAACTTTTTATTCGTGCCAAATTCGCCCCACCCTGAAATATATTTTGTTGAAATTCCACACCATACTGCAGCGGCGAATAATCAAAAGTATATTCATCAACCTTGGTTCTTGCCGCCCCAATATTCCCAGACACCCCCACATACGGTTGCCAATTTGTCATGGCTGTTTTTACATTTGCAACAGCCAAATCCACCCCAGTGCGTCCTTGATTAATCACTGGGTTCTTGTCGTACACATGTTGCAATGCGACATAAACATCTGCATGCGCCACATTTATAACACAGATTAAAAACACCCCCGACATTATTATTTGCTTGTTCATATTCCCCCCATACATCTATCTACAGTGTTGTTTTGAATCGCTTTAATGCGATTAACCATATTACGCCCCCAACACCACACATCGCAGATGCGTGTCGCACAAAGTAACCCCAATCGGGCCCTTTCAGCATAATATTTCGCACCAAAAACGAATAATGACTTAATGGATTTATATAACTTATCCACCGTAAAACAACTGGCATATTTTCCGTTGATATAATCGCCCCAGATAACATTAGCGACAAAAACGCAACTATTATCAGCCCCAACATTGCCTGCTGCTGTGTATGTGTATATGTTGACAGCCATACCCCAACACCACATGCCGGAACACAAAACACCAGAAACGACAACAGAAACATAAACTGCGACCCCACAAAAGGTACATGAAACAGTAACATTCCAGCAACCACTATGCCCAACATCACAACAAACGACACCACCACATACGGTATAACCTTGCCGAACACAATATGATATTTAGAAATCGGTGCCGATATTAACGTTTCCATCGTACCCGTTTCTTTTTCTTTGGTAATTGATACAGATATTAATATCAGCAATGCCAAAAACACCAATATCGCAACCATCGAAGGCACCATAAAAAATTTAGTATTTAATTGCGGATTAAATAATATACGCACATTAAAACCCAACGGATTTTGCAAGTTATCCCCAGATACATCTGACAATGTTTTTGTGATAATTCCACGCAGATAAGCTTCTATGCTGTGCGCCTTCAGTATATTCATTGAATCTATTAATATTTGCAACTGCCCATCACCACGCACCAGCGCACGCGTAAACCCACCATCTGGGGCAACAATCGCAACATCTGCGGCACCACTTTGTACCGCATCCACAGGATTTGTATATTTATCCGCCACCGGCACAAAAAATCCAGACCCCACTGCATTACGATATATCGTTTCCATAATCGTATCGTTTGGTGTATGTCGCATCACCAACCTAAGGTTATCTGCCTGAAAAGTAATTGCGCCTGACAACAATACCATCTGAACCACAGGCATAATTAAAATCGCAATCATCAACACAGGATCACGTAACAGCGCAATAATTTCTTTTCTAAAAAAACCAACCAGAACTTTCATTCCAAAGACCTTTTGAATCTTATTACTGCAATACTAAATATTATCAATGCTTGTACGCCCAGAATCATGTACAACCACCATATATCTACAAACCAACTGCCCTTCAGGAATTGGTCACGCGTTACATCCATATAAAATCGTGCCGGAAATATTGCAGAAACTATTCTGTAACCACGCGACATATATTCAATCGGAAATACAAATCCAGACAATATCACTGTCGGCAACAGGCCGATTATCGCTGCATATTGAATTGCCACCTCTTGTTTTTTTGTTGACACAGAAATCAATAACCCTATGGCCAAATACCCCAATATAAATAACAACGTCCCCATCACCAGTTGCCAATAAGCCCCAACAAACGGCACACCAAAAACCGCACGCGCCACAACAAAAACCAAAATAAAGCCAATAAAACTTAATATGGCATACGGTGCCATTTTTCCAACCACAATATCCAAACGTGTTGCAGGCGTAGATAACAGCATTTCCATTGAACCGCGTTCCCATTCTTTGCACACAGTCAACGTAGTTAACATAATTGCAACCAACGCAATAATAACTGCAGACAATCCTGGCACCGCGAACCACCGCGAATTTAATTCCGGATTAAACAAATACCTGATTTTCAATTTGGGGTTATCAGAATCTAAATTAATGGGAACATCACGAATCTTGTACATCGCATTTTTATTTACGGTTCCCAAATAATTTGACACAGACGATATCGAAGAGCTTTCTGTACCATCAACCAACACCTGTATCTGCGCCCCACGTTCTGACAAAACATTTTTCTGAAAATCTGTTGGCACAACAACCGCGACCCGCGCCTGTCCAGAAATAATATCATCCAACGCATCATCAGGTTGTGACACAACATAAGGTTTGAAATAATCAGAACTGCCAAATGTTTCTATTAATTTACGCGATGCCATTGTTTTATCGTTATCAACGTACGCTAAATCTATCGATTTTATATTAAACTCAATCGAACTGCCCAATATCAATACGATTAACAACGGCAACATCAAAGCCATCATCAATGTAAAAGGATCACGCATTATATGCTTTAATTCTTTGGAAAAAATCGCCTTGATTCTTTGCCACGAAAATATTTTCATCTATTTTCCCCCTCGACCAAACGTATAAACACATCTTCCAAAGACGGTGTTATTTGCCTAATATGCCAATCTCTTTTCAGTCTGTGCAAATGCGGTGCCGCACTGACACCATCTCGAAAACGCAAATGGAAACTGGTACCATACGGTTGCCACATATCAACAACATCTGGTATTGGGTACATCGGCTTTTTAACCCGCGGCTGCAATCTGTACAACGTATCACCAAATGTTTTATATTTCAGTTCAGATGGCGAATCCACCGCAATTAATTCACCTGCCCGCATTAACGCAATCCGATTACAGTTTTCTGCTTCATCCATATAATGCGTTGTGACAAACACTGTCTTACCATCATTTACCAATTCCCTGATAAGCTGCCAGAAACGCAGTCTGGCACGCGATGCAACACCTGCGGTTGGTTCATCCAGAAAAATAATTTTTGGATTATGCAACAACGCCACGCACAATGCCACCTCTTGCTTTATACCATTTGGCAAATCTTTGACCACCACATTTAATTTTCGATTAAAGCCGATAAAGTCCAATAATTTTTGTCTTTGATGCAAATAGAAAGTCTTGTCCAGTTGTCGCAATGCGGCGGCAAAATCAAAATTTTCACGCACAGACAAATCATTATATAACGTAAAACGTTGTGACATATATCCAACCATGTGCTTAATAATATTTTGATTGCCTGGCACAAATAAATGCCCATCTATTTGCACCCGACCTGCGCTGGCTGGCAAAATTCCACACAGCACACGAATAGTCGTTGTTTTACCCGCACCATTGGCCCCCAAGAATCCAAAAATTTCTCCACGATGCACATCAAACGACACATTTTTTACGGCATAAAAATCACCGAATTTGACAGACATATTACGAACATTAACGATTGGATTATTCATCACCAACCACCACCACGTTTCAAAAACAATTCATCAAAATCATGACTGTTATATTTTTTCAGCAATCCCAACGGTTCCCCCACAGACAATATACGTCCCCGTTCCATCATAACAACTTGGCCACATCTTTCCGCTTCATCCATATATGCAGTTGACATCAACACCAGTATTCCTCTGGCTTGCGCATCATGCAATAAATCCCAAAATTCACGGCGACTGATTGGATCAACCCCATTTGTTGGTTCATCCAACAACATAATTTGTGGGGACCGTAACAGCGCACATATTAATCCTAATTTTTTATACATTCCCCCCGACAGCTTGCCAGCAGGACGATTCAAGAACTTGTCCAGACGCGCCATACGTACTAACTCTGATTTTTTTCGTACAAAATCCTTGTCACTTATTCCATATAATTTTCTAAAGAAATCCAAATGTTCATCTACAGACAAATCAGAATACAGACTTTGACTTTGTGGCATATACGCAATATGTTCAGACATACTATCAAAGCGTACATCATGTCCATCATAACGATATATAACTTGTCCAGAACTGGCGCGCATTAAATCCAACATTATTCTGAACAAAGTTGTTTTACCCGCACCGGCAGGACCAATTATGCCGTATAAATTCCCATTTTTGAACCGTACAGACACATCATCCAAAGCCAAGATTTCTTTGAATTTCTTGGACACATTTGCAACAAGAATTTCTATATCACTCATCTATTTGTAATGTACTTTCTATTGTCATTCCTGCTTTCAATATTAAATCTGGGTTATAGAATTGCACCTTGATACCATATACCAATCGCGTACGTTCATCACGCGTTTGCACATTTTTTGGTGTAAATTCTGCCTGTTCACTAATTTTCACAATACGCCCATCAAAGCGCATATCCCGGGTTTCGGGCAAGATACCTACTACACGTTGTCCAACCTGTAATTTATGCAACATTCCATAAGGCACATAAAAATACGCCCAAATATCATACGGGTTTGCCAACGCCACCAACGGCATCCCTGGCGAAACAACCTCGCCTACTTCGCGAAATCGTGTAACAACCATTGCATCCACTGGTGCCGTTACCTGACACCAACTTAATTTCAAATCATTATCCTGCTTGTTGCGTGTCAACATATCATATTCCGCCACAGACATATGTCCACGCGCCATTAATTGTGTTGCACGATTAAAATCATTATCAATTTGTCGTGCCAAAATTTTATATGCATCACACCCCAGTTCCATCAAAGGCTGTCCAACTGACACATTATCGCCTTCGGCGACAAACACAGATGCAATATCCGATGGCACGCGCGCAGATATTATTACTTTTGTTGTTTCCAATGTTCCTGCATAATAAAACGGTCTGCGGCGCACAAAATACCCCACCACGATTGCGATAACCGCCCCCATCGTCAGAAACAACGCAAATAAAACAAGAATTTTTTTCTTGGTCATGGCATATAAATTATGTCACAAAACGTCCTCGATTACCCTTGGTATGAATTCACATCATAAAAAAACAGGCGGTCAACTGACCGCCCATCAAAAATCATTTTATTACATGGCATCTGGCACACGCAAGCCCATTAAATCAATCGCATTTAATAACGTTTCACGTGCCATATTTACAATATGCAATCTGCCCTGCTTTACAGTATCTGGAACATCATCACGCAAGATTGGACAATGATGATAGAACGTATTAATATCTTGCGCCAAATCATAAGTATAATTTGCCAACAAGTCTGTTGCACGACGCGCAAATGCATTTTCCAATACGCGCCCAAAGTCCATCAAACGCAACAACAAATTACGTTCTTCGGCATCCAATGCAGAATTATTTTCCATCGCCCCAACCCCCAAAGTTTCGGCTTTCTTTACCACAGAATTCAAGCGAACCGCGGTGTACAGAATATATGGACCAGTACGCCCTTCAAATTGCGTTACCGCATCTGGGTCAAACATATAATCTGATTTTACATCGTGCATCAAGTCATTAAACTTTAATGCCGCTAATGCAATCATTTCAATGGTTTCGTTTGGCAGTTCTTTACCAGATTCTGCTGCACGTTTACGCACAGATTCTGCCACCATATCAACCATGTCATCTAAACTTGGCACACTGCCGTCACGTGTTTTGAACGGCTTGCCATCTGCACCTGTAATTGTTCCAAACCCGATATGTTGCAAATTTGCAGAATCCATCCCTGCTAATTTTGCAGCACGGAAAATCTGGGTAAAGTGCAAGTTCTGACGATTGTCTGTAAAATATACAATATCTGTTGGATTATCGGTTGTTGTACGATAATAAATCGCCGCCAAATCCGCCGCCGCATATGTCTGGGCACCAATGCTGGAACGCCACATAACAGGTGGCATTGGCGCGGTATCTTCATCTGTTTTTACCGGAATAATATCGGCCCCATCGTCATGCACAATCAAATTTTTTTCATCTAATATTTTCTGAACACATGGCACATAATCTGCCGCCAATCTTTCACCTTTGTTTTCATCAAATGGCAAAATATTTAAACGTACCAAAATATCAGAAATTTGTGCCAAAGACAGTGGTGCAAATTGATTATAAATTTTCAAATATTCAGGATTACCACTTTGCAAATCCACCGTACATTTCTGCGCACGTTCCAACCAATCTTTATCTTGTTTAGAGCGTGCCGCAGATGCCGGATACATGGCATTAATATCATCCGCAGTTTTTGGCATACCATTTTCCAAAATCCATGCAATAATTAACCCCATTGGCAGTCCCCAGTCGCCCATATGATTATAAGATTTTGTTTTATGCCCCAAGAAACGCGCAATACGATTAAAAGTATCCCCCACAACAGTTGTACGCAAATGTCCGATATGTAATGCCTTGCCGATATTATAACTGCCATAGTCAATATCCACCATCAATGGGGTGACATTATCATTTTTGTGCGCACCATATTTTTCTGGATTTAACAAGAACGCATCTTTCAATTTCAGATTAATAAACCCAGGCCCTGCCACAGATACATTTTCCACGAAATCCAATTCTGCCAATTTTGGCAAAATCATTTCTGCGATATCACGTGGTGACTTTTTCAACAACTTCACCAACATCATTGCCACATTGGTTGAATAGTCACCAAAATCACGAATTTTTGGCACTTCTACGGCAATATTATTTGCCACATCTGTTGTTAAAACATCTTTGATTTCATCAATTTCCTGAATCTTTGATTTGATATTATCAGAAATAAATTTATACACGTTCATTTTGAAACCCCATTATTTACCTGACGATTATAATTCAATTTTTTCAATATTCAACCATGAAAAAACCAAGCATAATATTACAACTGCAATTTTGATATTTTTTATATTTCTGATATAATACGCAACATGAATACACACAATGATTTTTTTAAAGATTTTTTTACCACAGACTTTGTGTCTGAATACAATCATTCAAATTATATAGATAATATTGACGGTAAAAAATTCTTTCGTATGGATTGCAGTGGATTTGTAAATTGGTGTATGGCCCAGATGGGGTATAAACGCGCATTGGTTGAATTAAGAAAATTTTTACAACAACATGATTTTATAAAAATAAACAGATTTTATTGTCGCGACTTTACGTTCATACACGAACACAAAAACGAATTCAAACATTGGCACTTTACAGACACACCAACACACGGATGCATACTGGTTGTTGTGTTTCCCGATGGTAATGGTCACTGTATGTTTGTTGATAAAATTATCAAGAACGATAAAGATAAAATACAATTACGTATAATTGATTCTACGCGCTATCCACACAAAAACGATACGCGCGCAAATGGACAAACAGGCATCGGCATTGGCGACATAGAAATAACATACGACAACAACGGCTGGATTTATGACTCACAAAACCCGGCATTACCAATCCGAACCGCAGACATATATTTTGTATCAGCAACTAAATAAAAAGGTCACACAAAATGCGACCTTTTTGTTTATCTCTGGTCGGGGCGACAATGAGTAAATTTGCCAAGTCCCACGCAGGCAAATTGTCACGAATGCCCCGCAGCCGACACTTTGTGTCGAGGCGAGGGAAAGATTCGAACATGACAAAAGAATTTTGTCGTTTGAATCCGTACGTTCCAAACAGAAAGTTAAAACCGCCGCGAATGCGACGGTTTGAAATTTCTGGTCGGGGCGACAATGAGTAAATTTGCCAAGTCCCACGCAGGCAAATTGTCACGAATGCCCCGCAGCCGACACATTGTGTCGAGCGAGGGAAAGATTCGAACATGACAAAAGAATTTTGTCGTTTGAATCCGTACGTTCCAAACAGAAAGTTAAAACCGCCGCGAATGCGACGGTTTGAAATTTCTGGTCGGGGCGAAAGGATTCGAACCTTCGACATCTTGGTCCCAAACCAAGCACTCTACCAGACTGAGCTACACCCCGAAACGAAAGGTATTATAACAGCATTTTTTACAAATGCAAATTTTTATTTTAATTTTATGCTTGTCTGATTTGACAAAGTTTTCTATCATATAAGTAATGAGAAAAAGAATACTGATTTTCACCCTGTTTTTAGCTATTTGTGGCAATGCTTTTGCCATAACACGTGATGCGCAACTGACCAATACAACACCATACAATTACAACTATATGTACCCGTATATGAATAATCAGATGCGCACAAACCTGAATCCGGGGGTAACAACATCACAATCATTAAACCCAATAAATACTGTGGTAAGAACCATAAAAATACCATCAACAACCGAACGCCGGGTTGTACCACGTACATCTGGCGCACGTGCTGCAACCACCGCGCGTGTTGGCACCACATCCGGGGAAATGACACGCAGGGTGCGTGCACGTGGCACATCCGGTATTGCGCAAAATACTGCAAACCGCCGTGTTGTTGCACGTTCCGGGACATATACAAATCCACGCACCACAAATGCACGCGCAACGACACGTTCCGACCCCACATCTGGATACCAAAGCTTGTCTGCGGGCCCTGCAATATCAACCCAGGGTTCAGAACGCGCATCTTCGACACGTTGCCTTGCAGATTATTCTGAATGTATGAACAGATATTGCGAACGTCCAGAAACAAAATACAACCGCTGTTACTGCAGTGCAAAATTATCGCAGATTGATTCAAAATACCAAACCGAGATAAATGATTTAATAAACCAAATCATAATGAAAAAGAATGTCAATCAATGGTCAAATGATGACATGAACGAATACTGGATGTCCACTATTGGCAAGTATTCAGATACGAATTCTTGGGAAAATTTAGACAACGCGCTAAATATTGACTGGGCCAGCACAGAAAGTCGCGTGCGTGGTCAAAACGCCTTTGTCACAGGACATGAATATTGTTCCCAACACTTGCATGGATGTTCTTATATGACGGACAATATCCGCAACGCATACAGTTCTGAAATTGCGCGCGACTGTCAAACTTATGAACAATATTTACAAAACATTCGTAATGCTGCCGACAGCATTGTAAAGGCATACAAATGATTCTGTTTCTGGGGGTTCCATACGGTCGCGCGGCAACCGCGCACATCACCAACGCAGGCCCCGCGTTGGCACCGCACGCAATACAAAAAATGTTCCCTGATAATCAATGGGTTATGGTGGAACCAAATGTTTTCAATTTATCAGAATGTCAATCTGACAGATTTGGCGAAAATCTGACAATTCAGAAGAAAATATATAACCAAACACCAAAAACACCACATATAATGATTGGTGGGGACCATTCAACAAATTTTGGGCATTTTGCCGCAATCGCGGACCAATATCCAGACGAAGATATTTGTTTAGTTTATATCGATGCGCACTTGGACATTCACACCCCAGAATCATCACACGCCGAGGCATCTGGCGCGCCACATGGCACAAACGTACGCGCCCTGCTTGGCGATGGCGATTCGCGATGGTTAAGTCTACAAACAAAACGCCCCGCATTAAAACCCGAAAATCTGTTTTATATTGGCATCCGTTCTTATGAACCATCAGAAATAAATTTTGCACAATCACAAAACATTTATATTCGCACACCATCAGAAATCAACACACCCGAAAAATTACAACAAACAATCAGTAACATTCGCAACAAAATCGGTAACCGAAAATTTATTGTATCGTTTGATTTTGATGTAATTAACCCGATGTATTTTCCAGACGTATTGGTTCCAGAATCAGACGGCATCGGTGTTGAATACGCCGTTAAATTAATTCAGGCTTTTTCCGATGCATACAGTTTCGAATTCGTAGAATATGCCCCAAAAGGCGACAAAAAATCCGCCCAAATCGTACATGATTTGATTGACATCTTGGCACAACGCCTTTAGCGGATTCTATAAGGTGTTACGAAATTATATAAATCACAATTATAATGTGCCATAACACACACACATTCAATCGCACGATTAAAGTTTTGTTTTTCGATATAGTTTTTCACATTATCTTTCATTTTTTGCATCGCATCCGTATCGTTTCTTTCTGCCGCCGCCAGCATTTTACGATACAACTTGCGCACAGGATATTTTGCCATCCCATACGCAGTTTTATAAGTCCCACCAAAATCAATTCTACGTCCTGCATGCCAATTACGTGGTTCTACCTCTAATAAGCCGGTCCGAAAAATTTCATATCGATTAGATCTTTGCAACGGCAAATCCTTCGCTTCATACTGCCATTGTGATAACATATAATCTTTTTTACCTGTCAAGCGCGCCAAATATATTGGATTATTATCACGCGGTTCTGCCCTATTTGCTGCAAAAGCCGCTGCCACTTCTGCAAACGAACCATGATACGGACCATATTCTGGTGCCCAAGATTTTTTATAAAACAACTTTAATGCATATTCCAATTCAACATCTGGAAAGACCAGTTTACACACAAATCCCAAACTGCCCTCATAAGGTCTAAGTCCTTTTGGACCGGGCTTTCCATTAACCTCTATGACGCACTTTGTTCCGAATATTTGTTCAATTTCTGGCATTGGATAAATCTTGTCTTTATAACATTCTTCGCAAATATATTTGTATTTTTTATTAACAAAATTACCTAATGCGGCACAGAATTTTTCCCTGCTTGTTCTGATTTGATCCGGTTCAACGAATTCACGTAATTGCGGTGGCAATTCACCAATTGTTGAAGACACATCACAATTTTCAATAATGCGTTGCACAACACGCCCAACATTTGGCGACCAATGTTTACGCAAAAAACCAGCCAACGGTCTGTGCGCAGGCTTACAATCCCTATCTTTTGTCAAAAAGGATGTTGAATATTTCATACGCCCTAAAATATATTACAATTCTGCTATTTGTCAATTTGTTTATTGTATTCATCGCACATTCTGTTATGTTTGTAAATATTACGTGCCAAATCATCACTGATAACATCCCAGTCCCCTGCCCGCCCATATATCGGCTGACAAGACACCTGCAGACAAACATCATTCGGCAATGGTGTATTTTTCGCGCAAGACACCACGAATATCATCAGTATTACTACGTACAGTTTCCGCATGAATTTTCTCCTGTAAATCAATTAAAAGAATTTGTTGCTGTGCAATATTTTCTGATGCACGCATAACACACTTATTTTTCCCGTCACGCACACCGATAAAATAAGTTAAAAAAAATATCGCCAACACAAAGCCAGCAATTCCAACATAAAATTTCATATTTTCCCCATTATTAAGATGATAACCAATCGCGTCTCAAAAAAAATCCCCCATCCAGGCCCCGCGCAAATATTTATTTGCGTGGGTGGACATCGGGGGATTTTTTATTGGTTCATAGAACTAAAGAAATCTGCATTGGTCTTGGTTACGCGCAATTTATCCAACAAGAATTCCATCGCTTCCAAAGTTCCCATTGGATTTATGATGCGGCGCAAGACATACATCTTGGACAATATTTCCTTGCCAACCAGCAGGTCTTCTTTACGTGTTCCAGATTTAGTAATATCAATCGCAGGATATACACGTTTATCAGACAATTTACGATCCAAAATGATTTCGCTGTTACCTGTTCCCTTGAATTCTTCAAAGATAACTTCGTCCATTTTTGACCCTGTATCAACCAATGCAGTTGCAATGATGGTTAACGAGCCCCCCCCTTCAATATTACGTGCGGCACCAAAGAAACGTTTTGGACGTTGTAATGCGTATGCATCAACACCACCTGTCAAAACCTTGCCGCTGGATGGGACACATGTATTGTATGCGCGCCCCAAACGTGTAATGGAATCTAACAAGATAACAACATCTTGTCCTGCCTCTACCAAACGTTTTGCCTTTTCAATAACCATTTCTGCGACCTGAATATGACGTGCAGCCGGTTCATCAAACGTTGAAGAAATAACTTCGCCCTTTACGCTGCGTTGCATATCTGTAACTTCTTCTGGGCGTTCATCAATCAATAACACGATTAATTTTACGTCTGGATAGTTTGTTGCAATACTGTGCGCAATATTCTGCAGCATAACCGTTTTACCGGTACGTGGTGGCGCAACAATCAGCGAACGTTGCCCCTTGCCTGTTGGGGAAATCAAATCAATAACACGTGCGGACAAACTGCGCCCCTTGTCTTTATCATCTTCAACTTCCATTCTCAGCATTTCGTCTGGATACAATGGTGTCATATCGTCAAAAGACACACGATGTTTCAATTTTTCTGGATTGTCACCATTAACACGTTCAATGGTTTCCAACGCAAAATATCTTTCTGTTTCTGCTGCGGGTGCTTGGATTTGTCCTTCTACATAATCACCAGTCTTCAACCCATACTTTTTTATCAGGTTTGGTGACACATACAAATCATCTGGCCCCGCCAGATAGTTAGATTCCGGTGCGCGCAAGAAACCAAAACCATCCTGCATGCGTTCCAGAACACCATCACCAATCAATGTAACTTTCTTATCTGCGGCAAACACGCGCATAACCGCGAAACGTAATTGTTGCACGTTTAATTGGGCCGGATTTTCAATACCCATGTCTTCGGCCATTTTCAGCAACTGTTGGGGCGACTTCGCCTTCAATTCATTAATATGCATTAAATTTTCCTTTGTTGTGGAGATTTGAGCATACAAACCATGCTCTTGTGATACAAATATTATAGACTAAATTGACAAAAATGTCAAGTCTTTTCAACTTTCAGCCCACTAAGATTGGTAAAAATTAAATAGAATGGCTTAGATGCGCAGAGGTCGGCAAACGAAGTGTATTAGACATACACGAGCGAGCCGACCACAAGCAGATATGCCATTATATTTAATTTTTGAATCCGGTGGCAACAATGAACATCTCTACACTATCCTTGCGAGAAGATGGTGGTTTAATATGATGAACAGATTCAAAATGTTGCTTAATCTGCTTTAACAAGTCATTTGTAGTGCCACCCGTAAAAGATTTACAAACAAATGTTCCGCCCGGCTTTAATGCACGCAAGGCAAAATCCAGCGCATATTCCAATAAAACCATCTGACGAATATGATCGGTTTTTTTATGTCCAACGGTGTTTGGTGCCATATCAGAAACAACAACATCTGCGGTCCCCGCCCCCATTTCATCTGTGGGCAGATTTAATTTCTCTTCCAGCCAGCGCAACGCTGCATCAGATGTAAAGTCACCTTGATATGTTTCCACACCAACGATTGGTGAAATTTCCAACAAGTCCATCGCAAATATACGTGATTTTGGATATGTACGTGCAATATATTGCGACCAAGACCCAGGTGCCGCCCCCAAATCAACAACAACCTGACCATTGCGCAAAAACTTGAACTTTTCGTTCATTTCAATCAATTTATATGCCGCACGCGCACGATAACCGTCTTTTTGTGCACGCGCCACATACGGATCAGCCGCCTGACGTTGCAGCCACGCGACCGAAGATTTTTTTGCAGCAATTTTCTTGTTTGTT
>SUUL01000015.1 GCA_015062545.1 Alphaproteobacteria bacterium
AACCCATACTGGATGGAGCTACAAGTGGTTTATATGATGATGTATCGTTGGGCAAGACGGGTGGTGCGTATGTATCATTAGCGCGCGCCTTGATGAATCCTGATGGTGCGGATGCTGTTGCATGGGCGGCGCAGAAAGAAGAAAGCCAAAAGGATATTAAGACAGGTGCAATCGTTGCAGGTGTCGGCGCGGCGGTCGGAATAATCGGAAATGTTGCGATAAATCATGATGCGATGAAGGGCAGCAGCGGCAGCAAGGGTTCAAGTCGTACCCGTAAGAAATACCAGCGTGTTACCGAGAAGGTAGAAGAGATACAGAAAGAAGCGGACACTGCACCTGTGGAACAGCCATGTTCAGATATAACTGGTACGACAGGTGAAGGTTATGTGCCTAATTGTAAATGTGCCGAAGAAGGTTATGAATTTAGTACGGACAAGGGTTGTTACAAGGAAGCGGAACAGGCTGCGCCTGTATGTGACAAGACAGGTCTTGTAAACAGCGAGAGTTGCACATGTATTGCGAATAGTATTGAAACGAACAAAGTATGTTCATGTGACGTTGCGAATGGTTATAAAGAAGTAGAAGGTTCGTGTGTAAAAGAAGAGAAGCCCCGCACAGTTGTTGCGCGACTGTCTCTGTCATCTGACACGACGTTCAAACTTGGTTCATCTACCTTGAGTGACAAAGCGAAGACGATATTGAGCGAGCTGAAGCAAGCGATAATGGAAGACAAAGCGTTATTTACGGAAGGTAAATACGAGATAGTTATTACGGGTCATACGGATCGAGTACCGTTCAAGCGTGGCAGTTCTATGACGAATCAGCTTTTATCAGAGAGGCGTGCCTTGTCTGTTAAGACAGAGTTGTTGAATGGGATGAGTGGGATATTAGATTCGTCTAAGATTAAGACGAGTGGTGTTGCGGACACGCAGTGTGACAAAGCAACGTATCCTAAGAACAATGACGAACGTTGTCGTAAGGTTGTTATAACTATCATAGCGGAAGATGAGGAAGATGTGTTAGAAGTATCTGGTGAGTTGCTGGAACAGGTTAGCAGTGGTATTGCCGATGGCATGGGGGGCAAGGTTGGTGCATTGGATGCAAATCTTTTGAATGTAAAGTAATGTGCATTTGTGAAATTGTATCTTTGTACTTGCAGATGAAATTTATTCTGGCATAATTTAACCCATGGTTCGGCGGAGAGTATTTTTCCCAAAACGTGTGGTAATTCAAATGATTGTGGCACCATTTATTATTGTGTTGGTTGCCATGCTGTTTGTCTTTGGTATTCATTCAACTGTACAAAAACCGGTGGTATTTACAATCGCACGTGGCGATACTGTGTCTGGGGTCGCAAACAGATTATTAAAAGCAAAGCTGATTGATTCAACGCAAGTGTTCAAAATGTCTGTGCGGTTGCATGGTGGAAAAATTCAAACCGGACAATATGATATACCAATCGCGACCAGTACGTGGCGAATCGCAGATATGTTCGCAAATGGGCGCGTGGCATCAACTACGATTGTTATCCCCGAAGGATTAACAATAAAACAAATCAAACAATTATTATTACAATCAACCAGTTTGACGGGGGCGGTGGAATGTGCAGCGGGAAATAATGCACCTGTATGTAATTTGCGTGACGGGGATGTGTTCCCAGATACTTATACCGTGGCGCGCGGAACAAGTCGTTTGGCGTTCTTGGATTTAATGCGTAAAAAAATGGTGGCGGTCAAAGATACTTGGCAAAAAATAAATCGTAAATTACCCAAACCATTGAAAAATTGGAATGATGTTATAACTTTGGCATCTATTGTGCAAAAAGAAACGCCACGTGTGCGCGAAATGCCGATTGTGGCAAGTGTTTATTTGAATCGACTGAATAAAAAAATGCGCCTGCAGGCAGATCCAACAGTTGTTTATGCCTTGACGGATGGTCTGGGTGATATGCAGGGGGCGGCGTTGTTGCGGGGACATTTGCAAATAGACAGCCCTTATAATACTTATCGAAATGCGGGGTTGCCGCCTGCGCCAATCGCTAATGTGGGGCAAAATGCGATTCGTGCCGTATTAAAACCCGCGGATACAAATTATTTGTTCTTTGTTGCAGATGGGCAGGGCGGACATAAGTTTTCACGCGATTATGCAACGCATCAAAAAAATCATGCAGATTGGCGGGAAATAAAAAAATCTAAGCAATAAAATCTAATCTTTCATTTTCTTATATGATAATGTGAAAAAAACATCAGCTGCAGAGATTGTAAAAATATTTTTGCAAATTTTTTTAGCAAAGCCGTCACTTGATTAAAAATAATAATTATTAAAAAGTATAACAAATTATAACAAAATAAATAAACGCCACGGATGGTGGGCGTTTGAATTGTGATGTGTGAATAAATTCCGATTCGTCATCGCGCGTTATCATATCATATTTTCCAAAAAATGCAAAAATCTTTGGTGTTGCGAGTGGGATTTTAGACCTGATAAAATTGTATTAACCGGATAGTTATGTTCGGCTTTGGTTTAACAAAAACGAAAGGAAAGACTATGAAAAAAATAGCATTGACTTCTTTGTTGGCTGTTATGGCAGCAGGTTCAGCACACGCGGCAAACATTATTGATGGTAATCCATTATATCGCCCGGGCGAAGGTCATTTTTATAGTGTGACATCTGTTGGTTCACATACCAAGGCGGTTGATGAAGTTGGTATCTCGGAAGAATTCGGGTATGGTATTACAGACCGGTTGGCTGTGGTTATGGAAACAAGTGCGGGTCAGGCAGATTGGTTTGACACAATGTCTTGGAATACATTGGGTATTGGATTGAACTATCGCATGGTTGATCAGGGCGCATGGAAGGCTGATTTGATGGCCAGCTATTCTATGGCACCGGTATGGGGTGACCATAAGTCCTTTATGGATAAAGATGAAACATTGTATGATTGGACAGTTGGTGTTCGTGGCGGTTATGTCGGCGAAGGCTTTACAATCGCAGGTCATGTGATGTTTGATTATGTGAATTCTGAATCGTTCAATTGGAATGATGAAGGTATTCATACAATGCGCTTTGGTGTAGATGGTCAGTTGCTTTTGAGCGATATGTGGAATCTGGTTGCTGGGGCAGAATATACCGCATGGATTGATGAAGATATGTGGGAAATGGACTTAGGAACATGGGATTTCATGTTTGGTGCAAATTATAATATTGATGAAACAAAATTCATTGGTGCGTATATTTCCAAGGAAATGGTTCATGCAGCCGAAGGGGAATGGGATATGCTTGATGGATTTGGATTTGGGGTTAAATTTGGAATTGACTTCTAATCAAACGTACAACTGTTAATATTCACCCCCGGTGTCGGGGGTGTTTTTTTGAATTCGTTCCTGTTTATTGTTGGGTTTGTGTGTTTTACAATTCCCTTGCGAAAGAGGAGAGAAATATATGAAGCGTATATTGATATTGGGTGCGATTATTGCAACCATGACATCGGCCAATGCGGCAAATGTTATAAATGGAAATCCGTTATATCATCCGGCCCAGGGGCGGTTCTATAACATATTTACCCCGCTGGAGGTAAATTCGGAATTTGACCGCTTTGTTATGGCGGATGAATTTGGATATGGTATCACAGACCGGTTGTCTGCGATGGTTCAGACGGCGGGTTCTTATGATTCATCGGATAATCCCGAATTTGGCAAGTGGTCATGGAATCATTTGCAAGTGGGGCTGGATTGGTCGGTTGTCAATCAGGGTGAAAACCATGCCGAAATATATGGACGCGGTATGCAGGTATATAACACGCGCCAGCATTTAGAAACAATCGCATATAACTGGACGATTGGGGCGCGTATGGGGCGTGTGACAGATAAATGGACGGTTGCAGGTGTTGTTGAACTGGACTATTTGAATGACGATGTTGACTATAAAAATAGTGATGCCTGGGCGATGACGGTTGGAATTCAGGGACAATATATCGTTGATGACAAATGGAATTGGGTTGGGGAACTGATGTTTGATTTTGACCTGTTTGATGAATATTACGATGGGGAACGTTTGCGATTAAAGGTTGGGGCGAACTATAACCTTGGTGCGACAAAATATATCGGATTTTATGTGCAAAAGGATGTGGTTCATAGTTTTCAGCATCGGCCGGCAGAGATAGGGGTTGTGTTTGGGGTTGATTTTTAAAAATAAATTATATTAATTCATCTGTGGGCGGTCCCGACAACTCATGTAGCGTCAGTACACTACGTTGTCGGGACCGTTCCACATCTAAATCATTCTAATTTATTTTTTTGATGCTAGACACATGTGTTTTTTGTCATTTTTGCATGTTTCTCTAAAATCCTAAATTTTCGCGTATTTCAAGTGATTTTCTTATGATTTTTTCCCAGATTTTCCTTGACAATGCGGGGGGTGGATATTATAGTATGTTCGCTTTCTGCGGATTCAAAGAAAGCATGAAAATACAAAATGCCGCTTAAGTTTTAAGATTTATAATCCGATGCTAAGTCGTTGAAATAAGTCTGATAAGCGGGTTTTGTGCGGACTAAAAATAGGTAGAAAAACAAAGAGATTTTGAATGCCAACAGTAAACCAACTGATTCGGAAACCTCGTAAGAAAGTCGTGGTAAAAAGTACTGCGCCTGACATGATGGAAAACCCACAGAAACGTGGTGTTTGCACACGTGTTTATACGACAACTCCGAAAAAACCTAACTCGGCGCAGCGTAAGGTTGCCCGTGTAAAACTGGCAAACGGCCGCGAAGTAACAGCTTATATCCCTGGCGAAGGTCATAACCTGCAGGAACACAGCGTTGTTATGATTCGTGGTGGTCGTGTAAAGGACTTGCCTGGTGTTAAATATCATATCATTCGTGGTGTCTTGGATACCAAGGGTGTTGATGCAAGAAAACAGGGACGTTCTTTGTATGGTGCCAAAACAAAGAAATAAGTAAGTTAACCACACGCATGTAATGTGCGTGAGTAATCTGCAAATGCAGATGAAGTGAAAAAGGAAAAGTAAAATGTCAAGACGTAAAGCTGCAACAAAACGTGAAATCTTGCCAGATTCCAAGTATAATAATCTGGTTGTTGCAAAATGTATTAATGTTGTTATGTGGGACGGCAAAAAAGAAGTTGCCGAAAATATCGTATATGGCGCATTAGATAAGTTGAAGAAAATCGCAAAAGATGGCGATGAATTGGCTGCTTTCTTGGAAGCGGTTGATGCATTGAAACCATCTGTTGAAGTAAAGGGTCGCCGTGTCGGTGGTGCAACATATCAGGTTCCAGTAGAAGTAAGACCTGCACGTCAGCAAACAATGGCGTTGCGTTGGTTGGTAGGTTTCGCACGTAAACGTGGTGAACGCAGCATGGAAGACAGAATGTTTGGCGAATTGCGTGATGCCTTGAACGGTCAGGGTGGCGCATTCAAAAAGAAAATTGATACGCATAAAATGGCAGAAGCGAACAAGGCGTTTGCTCACTTCCGCTGGTAATAAATACAAAAGCAAAGGAAAGACAATATGTCAGTCGGAAAAACCGCACCTTTACATATGTACCGCAACATTGGGATTATGGCCCATATTGACGCGGGTAAAACAACAACATCAGAACGTATCTTGTTCTATACTGGTAAAACATACAAAATTGGTGAAGTGCACGATGGTGGCGCAACCATGGACTGGATGGAACAGGAACAAGAACGTGGTATCACAATTACATCTGCGGCAACAACATGCTTCTGGCGTGACCATCGTATCAATTTGATTGATACACCGGGACACGTTGACTTTACAATGGAAGTAGAACGTTCTTTGCGTGTGTTGGACGGCGCAGTTGCAGTTTTTGAATCTGTATCTGGTGTGCAGCCACAGACAGAAACAGTATGGCGGCAGGCCGACCGTTATGCCGTTCCACGTATTTGCTTTATTAACAAGATGGACCGTATTGGTGGTAATTTCTTCCGCTGTGTGGATATGATTCGTGAACGTTTGGGCGCAAATCCATTGGTTCTGAATTTCCCAATTGGTGCAGAATCTGATTTCCGTGGCGTTGTTGACGTTGTGGAAATGAAGGGTATCGTTTGGGAAGATGATATGGGTAAAGATCCAAAAGTTATTGATATCCCAGAAGATTTGAAAGAAAAAGCCGAAGAATTACACGAAAAACTGATTGAAGAAGTTGTAACTTTGGATGATGAAATTATGGAAGCATATATGGAAGGTACAATTCCGGATGTTGCAACCATTAAAAAATTAATCCGCAAGGGTACAATCGGTCAGAACTTTAACCCAGTTTTGTGTGGTACAGCATTTAAGAACAAGGGTGTGCAGCCATTGTTGGATGCGGTTGTTGACTATTTGCCAAGCCCATTGGATGTTCCTGCGATTAAGGGTACAAAAATGGATGGCGAAACAGAAGACGAACGTAAACCAGATGCCAAAGAACCATTCAGTGCATTGGCGTTTAAGGTTGCAAATGACCCATTCGTTGGAAACTTGATGTTTATCCGTATTTATTCAGGTAAATTGGTTTCCGGTTCTTATGTCTATAATTCTAACCGTGATAAACGTGAACGCGTTGGTCGTATGTTGTTGATGCATTCAAATAATCGTGAAGAAATCAAAGAAGCATCAGCAGGTGACATTATCACATTGGTTGGTATGAAGGAAACAATTACTGGTGATACACTGTGTGATGAATCTAATCCAATCTTGTTGGAATCTATTCATGTTCCAGAGCCAGTTATGAGTATTGCTGTTGAACCAAAAACCAAGGCTGATATTGAAAAGATGTCTTTGGGATTGCAGGCGTTGGCAAAAGAAGATCCTTCTTTCCGCGTATCTGTTGACGAAGAATCTGGTCAAACAATCTTGTCTGGGGTTGGTGAATTGCATTTGGAAATTTTGGTTGATCGTTTGCTGCGTGAATTCAAAGTTGACGTTAATGTTGGCGAACCACGTATTGCATATCGTGAAACATTCCGCAAACCAATCACAGAAGAATATACACACAAGAAACAGTCTGGAGGATCTGGTCAATATGCACAGGTTAAAATTGAATTTGAACCTTTGGAACCAGGTCAGGGTTATGAATTTGATAACAAGATTGTTGGTGGTGCTGTTCCAAAAGAATACATCCCAGGTGTTGAAAAAGGTTTGAAGATAGCACAACAGACAGGTGTTTTGATTGGCTATCCAACAGTAGATTTCAAGGCTACATTGGTAGATGGTAAGTATCACGAAGTTGACTCTAATGTATTGTGCTTTGAAATTGCGGCACGCGCTTGCTTCCGCGAAGCGATGAAGAAAGCGTCGCCAAAATTGCTGGAACCGATTATGAAGCTTTCGGTTACAACACCGGAAGAATACGTCGGTGACATCATTGGGGACTTGAACAGTCGCCGTGGACAAATCAATGGTATCGAAACACAATTCGGTAATCAGCAAATTTCTGCATTTGTTCCATTGGCAAACTTGTTCGGTTACGTAAAAACATTGCGTTCTTTGTCACAAGGTCGTGCAAACCCATATATGGAATTGTCACACTATGACGAAGTCCCATCAAACGTTGCTGACGAAGTAATCAAGAAGCTGACGAAATAATTAACAAGAAGTTTTAAACTTAACAAACAAGCCTAAGGAGAAAACTATGGCAAAAGAAAAGTATGTAAGAAGCAAACCACATGTCAATATTGGTACAATTGGTCACGTTGACCATGGTAAAACAACTTTGACAGCTGCTATCGTACGCCATTATGGTGTAGGTGCAGATGCACAGAAGGGTGTTGATCAAATTGACAATGCGCCAGAAGAAAAGGCACGTGGTATAACAATTAACACATCACACGTTGAATATGAAACAGAAACACGTCACTATGCACACGTTGACTGCCCAGGGCACGCTGACTATGTTAAAAACATGATTACAGGTGCTGCACAGATGGACGGCGCGATCTTGGTAGTGGCTGCTACAGACGGTCCAATGCCACAGACACGTGAACACATCTTGTTGGCACGTCAGGTTGGTATTCCAAAAATCGTTGTTTTCTTGAACAAATGTGACTTGGCAAACGATCCTGAATTGTTGGAATTGGTTGAAATGGAAATCCGTGAATTGTTGTCTGCTAATGACTTTGACGGTGACAATGCTCCAATCATCCGCGGTTCTGCAGTATCTGCTGTTGAAGGCAAAAATGACGGTTTGGGTAAAGAAGCAATCGATGCTTTGTTGAAAGCTTGTGACGAATACATCCCAATGCCAGAACGTCCAGTTGACAAACCATTCTTGATGCCAATTGAAGACGTATTCTCTATCACAGGTCGTGGTACAGTGGTAACAGGTCGTGTAGAATCAGGTGTTATCAAAGTTGGTGACGAATGTGAAATCGTTGGTTTGCGCCCAACACAGAAAACAACAGTTACAGGCGTTGAAATGTTCCGTAAATTGTTGGATCAGGGTGAAGCCGGTGATAACGTAGGTTTGTTGCTGCGTGGTACAAAGAAAGAAGATGTAGAACGCGGTCAGATTATCTGCAAACCAGGTTCTATCACACCACACACAGACTTTGAAGCTGAAGTTTATATCTTGAACAAGGATGAAGGCGGTCGTCATACACCATTCTTCTCAAACTATCGTCCACAGTTCTTCTTCAGCACAACAGACGTAACAGGTACAATCACATTGCCAGCAGACAAAGAAATGGTTCTGCCAGGTGATAACGTTCGTATCAGCGTGCAGTTGATTGCACCAATTGCTATGGACGAAGGTCGCCGCTTTGCTATCCGTGAAGGCGGACGCACAGTAGGTGCCGGTGTTGTATCAAAAATTATTAAATAATTAAACAGTCGTGGGCGGTGTAACTGAATTAAAAGTGTCAGTGATTACCGCCCAGACAAATATAAGGAAAAATAAGAATGGTACCAGCATCTAAAATTCGCATCAAGTTGACAGCGTTTGATCATCGCGTCTTGATGGAATCAGTAGAAGAAATTGTAAAAACAGCAAAACGTACAGGTGCAGACGTTGTAGGCCCAGTTCGTTTGCCAACACTGATTCAGAAATTTACAGTCAACCGTTCTCCACACGTTGATAAAAAATCACGTGAACAATTCGAAATCCGCAATCATAAAGCGGTCGTAGATATTGTTAATCCAACCCCTCAGACAGTAGATGCCTTGATGAAGTTGGATTTGGCATCAGGTGTAGATGTAAAAATTAAATTGTAAAAGTAAAACTAACGTTAGTGTTGGTGGGAATTATTCTGAACCCATCCAACCAACTGACATAAAAAAAGGCATAAAAAATGAAACGTAGCGGATTAATTACAACAAAAATTGGAATGACGCGTCTGTATGATGATGCCGGTGTTGCTCATCCAGTAACAGTTTTGTCTGTTGGGGATTGCACCGTCATTGGAAATCGCACGCAGGAAAAGAACGGTTATGTTGCAAACATTTTGGGTTTGCGCGAAGCCAAGGCAAAACACGTTGCAAAGCCACAGGCAGTTGCAGCAGAAAAGGCGGGTGTAAAACCGTATCGCAAAGTTGTAGAGTTCCGTGTATCGGATGACTGTGTTATCCCAGCAGGTACACAGTTGGTGGCATCTCACTTCGTTGCAGGTCAATTCGTTGACGTTCAGGCAACAAGTAAAGGTAAAGGCTTCCAGGGGGCTATGAAACGTCATAACTTTGGCGGTAAAGAAGCAACACACGGTGTTTTGAAAGCACATCGTTCCATCGGTGGTACTGGTATGCGTGAATGGCCAGGCCGCGTATTGAAAGGTAAAAAGATGGCTGGACAGATGGGTAACGAAACTGTCACAGTTCAGAACTTGAAAGTGTTCGGTACAGACGAAGCAGAAAATCTGATCTTCGTAGAAGGTGCAGTTCCAGGTGCAAATGGCACATTTGTATTGGTAACAGATGCAATCAAAAAAGAACACAAAGATTTGCCAGTTCCAACAGTTGCTGCAAAAGCAGAAGAAGTTGTAGCTGAAACAGTAACCGAAACAGAAGCTGTTGCGGAATAATTAAAACAGCAGCAAGAGTGAGGTAAATAAAATGCAATTAGATATTATTAATTTCGATGGAAAGAAAGTTGGTTCTGTTGAACTGACAGATAGCATCTTTGGTTTAGAACCACGTGCAGACATTTTGCATCGCGTTGTTACATGGCAACGTGCAAAACAGCGCGCTGGCACACACGCAGTTAAGACTGTGTCTGATGTTCAGGGAAGTGGTAAAAAGGCCTTTAAGCAGAAAAAGACAGGTAATGCACGCCAGGGTGAAAGATACAATGTTCACATGCGTGGCGGTGGTGTAGTTCATGGACCAGTCGTTCGCGACCATTCTATTGACTTGCCAAAGAAAATCCGCGCCTTGGGCTTGAAAATGGCTTTGTCTTCCAAAGCTAAAGATGGCAGCTTGGTCATTATTGATTCTGAAAAATTGGCGACAGCAAAAACAAATGCGTTTGCAAAACAGTTGAAAAAATTGGATATTGCATCTGCATTGTTCGTTGGCGCAACAGAATTGGATGAAAACTTCAAGAAATCTGCGGCAAACATTGCAAATATCGATGTGTTGCCAACAATTGGCTTGAATGTTTTGGATATCTTGAAACATGAAAAATTAGTTTTGACAGCGGACGCAGTCAAAGCGGTTGAAGCAAGATTAGCGTAATCAATTAGAAAATTGAGGTAAGCAAAATGGCAGAAAAGAAAGTAAGTGCAGAGAAAAAAATCGTTGCGACCGCTGGTATTTATGATATACTGCGTCGTCCGATTATCTCGGAAAAGGCAGCAAAACTGTCTGAATCTAATGGTGTTGCATTTGAAGTTGCGCCATGCGCAACCAAAGAAGATGTTGCACGTGCTGTAGAAGCGGTCTTTGGTGTTAAACCAACAAAGGTAAACATCGTGGTCGTAAAAGGTAAAGTAAAAACTTTCCGTGGTCGCAGCACAGGTACACAGCGCACTGTTAAAAAAGCGTATGTATCTTTGCCGGCAGATGCAAAACTGGATTTGTCAGCAAATATATAGTATAATAAACGGCCCTGGCAGAGAACCCAAATTCATGGATGCTAGTGTCAGGGTATAAACAAAGGTAAGAAAAAAATGGCATTGAAACATTATAAGCCAACAACACCAGGTACACGCGGCTTGACACAGGTTGACCGCAGTGAATTGCACCGTGGTGCGCCAGAAAAGGCATTGACTGTTGGTTTGAAGTCCAAAGGTGGACGTAATAATTTTGGTCATGTAACTGTTCCACATCAGGGTGGCGGTCACAAACGTAAATATCGTTTAATTGATTTTAAGCGCAAAAAGATGGATGTTCCTGCAACTGTTGTTCGCTTGGAATACGATCCAAACCGTACTGCATTTATTGCATTGATTGAATATACAGACGGTATGCGTTCTTATATCTTGGCACCGCGTGATTTGAAAGCGGGTGATGTTGTTATCGCATCTGCACATGCAGATATTAAACCAGGTAACACAATGCCATTGAAAAATATGCCAATCGGTACAATCGTTCATAACATCGAATTGAAACCAGGCGCAGGTGGTCAGTTGGCACGTAGTGCAGGCTGCTATGCACAGTTGATGGGTAAAGACGGTGTTTATGCACAGATTAAATTGAACAGCGGTGAGTTGCGTAAGGTTCATTCCGATTGTTTGGCAACAGTTGGCAGCGTATCTAATCCAGATCAACGCAATGTCAACTTGGGTAAAGCTGGTCGTGCACGTTGGTTGGGTATCCGTCCATCAGTTCGCGGTATGGCAATGAACCCAGTAGATCACCCAATGGGTGGTGGTAATGGTCACTCTAAGGGCCACGAACCGGTATCACGTACTGGTATCCCAGCCAAGGGATATCGTACCCGTAGCAATAAACGTACTGCTAAGATGATTATTCGCAGCAGA
>SUUL01000006.1 GCA_015062545.1 Alphaproteobacteria bacterium
ACTTCAAGCTTCAAGACAAATCACGCGCCGGCAACGATATTGCCATGATGTCAGAATTTATTGGACGTGCAATTAAACGCGGCCCTAAACTAGATTTGATTATTGTGGACGGCGGAATTGCACAATGGAATATTGCCAATCGCGCAGCCGCAGGCACACCAGTCATGGGCGTAACCAAAGGCGAAGTTCGCGATGGGGACGAACATTTTATCTTACCAGATGGCACTGTATCACGCGACCTGCCAAAAGACAGTCCATTATTTCTAATGTTACGCACTGTACGTGACGAAGCACATCGCTTTGTTATAACATATCATCGCAACGTACGCGCAAAACAAATGACCGCATCTGTATTAGATGAAATCGAAGGCATTGGACCAACACGCAAACGCGCCTTGTTACATCATTTTGGTTCTGTACGCGCCATTATTGATGCCGATATCAATGCATTAAAACATGTCCCGGGACTGGGGGACAGTGCCGCAAAAAAAATATATGCCCATTTTCATTCATAAGTGATATAATAACATCATTCATATATTCATTAACCAAAAGGAGAAACATATGAAATTTTTTGTAAACTTTTTATCTGCTTTCCGCATTGCTGCGGCATTTGCAATTATACCAACGTTAATGGCTCAAATGTATTGGACAACATTTATACTGTACACATTGGGCGCAATGTCAGACTGGTTTGATGGATATTTGGCACGAAAATATAATGTTTGCACAAAAATTGGTGGCGTTATGGATCATATCGGCGACAAATTACTGGTCGTAAACACATTTATAATGTTATCTATTATGATGCCGGTATGGTTTGTTGTTATTCCTGTTATCATAATGATTGCACGTGAATTATACATATCGGGTCTGCGCGAATTCTTGGGCACACAAAAAATTGAAATGCCTGTTCCCAAGGCACGTTTTTCCATGGGCAAAATCAAAACTACATTACAAATGATTTCAATCGCTGCCTTCTTGTTAATCTTTGCGATTGGCACAATCATCACCCCAACATCAGACAGCGGTTGGTTAAAGTTCTTGATTTACACATTACCACCCATTGGTATTTATGGCTTGTGGTTTGCATTGGTTGCGTCTGTTTGGTCTGCAACGCAATACACAAGAACATTCTTGGGGCACTTGAAAAAGATAAAATAAAAAACGTGCTATACGCATAAAAACCGGCACATTGCCGGTTTTTTTAGATTACAAACACATAAAAAACAAATCCCTGCTTTCTTCACAGGGATTTGTTTCTAAAACCATCCTTTTTTATCGGATTTTGCCTCTGCAAATTCTTTCAATATTTTCTTTTGTTTGTCTGTCAGTTTGGTTGGAATCTTAACAGCAATATCAATATACAAATCGCCATACGAACCACTGCGTCTAACCGAAGGCATACCATGTCCACGCACACGCAATTTTTCCCCGACCTGTGTACCAGACGGTATTTTTACCTCTAACTTTTTATCATCAATGGTTTCGATTTCCACCTCGCCCCCCAGCGCAAGTGTAGTAAACGGCACGTCCATACGCATAATTAAATCGTTACCTGCACGTTCAAAACGTTTATCTGGACGAATTCTGACATCTAAATAAAAATCACCCGCCGGACCACCGTTTGCGCCTGCCTCGCCCTGTCCTGCCAAACGCAGGCGTGCACCATCTTCAATTCCTGCTGGGATTTTCACATCCAATGTACGTTGTTTATGGATTGTACCACTGCCATCACATTCGGAACACTTTTTGGAAATCTTACGTCCCAACCCATTACATTCTGGGCAAGGTGTTTCTGTCACAAAGAAACCTTGGCGTGTTTGCACAAACCCACTGCCCCCACAGCGTGAACATACTGGTGCAGGCTTGCCATCATCTGTACCGTGACCATGACATTTTTCACATGTCACATTACTGGAAAATTTAACAGTATGCGTTTTTCCAAAATAAGCATCTTTCAAATCAATAACTACTTCATCCAACAAATCACGACCACCGCGTTGTGGCGCGCCACGTTGTGGTCCATCACCAAATCCGCCAAATCCAAATCCACGCATTGCTTCACGCAATATATCTTCCATACCTGCGCCACCGCCCATATTAAAGTGAAACGCACCATCGCCAAACGGGTTTCCACCGAACCCCGCCCCAGATGCATTACCACCTGCAAATGCCGCATCCCCAAAGCGATCATACGCCGCACGTTTTTGCGGATCTTTCAATATATCAAACGCATTATTTACTTCTTTGAACTTTTCTTCGGCATCTTTGTTATCAGGATTTCTATCCGGATGATATTTCATAACCAGTTTATGATACGCCTTTTTAATATCTGCATCTGACGCATCGCGCGCAACACCAAGAACTTCATAGGGATTTTTATTCATTTTATTTTTCCATCTATTTTTATTGTTAACAAATATATAAGTCACCAGATAAAAAAATCAAGCCCAGAATAATAAATATGCTTAAATTCTTTGGGCTTGCGAAAAAATTAAAAATGTTCTAATAATTATGCATCATGACAGAAAAAAATACACACACATACGATGCGTCAGACATCCAAGTCCTCGAAGGTTTGGAACCTGTACGCTTGCGCCCTGGGATGTATATCGGTGGCACAGATGAAAAGGCATGGCATCATTTGCCGATTGAAATCATGGACAATTCCATTGACGAAGCGGTGGCTGGTTTTGCCAAAAAAATTACCGTTAACTTAATCGATTCCAAAACGATTGAAATCGCAGATGATGGACGCGGTATTCCTGTGGATGAACACCCAAAATACCCCGGCAAATCCGCACTAGAGGTTATTTTAACAACCCTGCATTCTGGGGGTAAGTTTAATAATAATGTATATAAAACCAGTGGTGGTCTGCACGGTGTTGGATCGGCTGTTGTAAATGCCCTGTCATCTGAAATGATTGTTGATATTGCGCGTGATGGATATAACTGGCATCAAACATTTTCACGTGGTCTGACGACATCACCGATGCAGCGTGGCGATGCAACCAAGGCACATGGAACAAAAATCAGATTCACTATTGACGATGAAATATTTGGCGCAGGCGCAACATTCAAGCCCGTCAAAATATATCGTATGGCACGCGCCAAGGCATTCTTGTCCAAAGGCGTAAAAATAGAATGGTCATGTAATCCAGAATTATTAACCGAAGACATGAACATTCCTGCAACCAAGACATTCTTGTACCCAAACGGTGTTGCAGATTTCTTGGCAGAAAAGACAGATTCCAAACCGCGCATTTTGCCACGTATTTTCAGCGGCGCGGTTGATTTCCCAGATGACTGTGGTCGTGTTGAGTGGGCATTAACATTTTTAACAGACGAAAATGGCGCGGCATCTGACGATGGATTTTTCTCGTCTTATTGTAATACGATTGCAACCATTGACGGTGGCACCCACGAAACAGGCTTCAAATCCGCAATCACCAAGGGACTAAAGACATACGGCGAAAAAGTAAACAACAAGGCTGCGGCATCAATTATTGGCGAAGACGTTTTTGATTCTGTTGCGGCAATCGTATCAGTGTTTTATAAAACGCCACAGTTTTTAGGTCAGACCAAGGAAAAATTATCAAATCCAGAAATTGCCCGATATACAGAAAACGCATTACGCGACCCATGGGAAATGTTTTTGGCATCTGATCCAAAAACCGCAAATGCATTACTGGAATTTGTTATAAATTTGGCAAACGCGCGCATCAAGACAAAACAGGTCAAAGACGTTGCACGTAAAACACCAACAAAACGAATTCGTATGCCTGCCAAATTGGCCGATTGTTCCAAGCATGGCATCGCCGGCACAGAATTATTTATTGTAGAGGGGGAATCTGCGGGCGGTACTGCGAAACAGGCACGTGACCGCGCCACCCAGGCCATTATGCCCCTGCGCGGCAAGGTACTGAACGTAATATCCAATTCTGATGAACGATTCGGAAACAACCGTGAATTGAATGATTTGATTGATATTATTGGTGCAGGCACAGCCAAAGATTGGAACGAAGACAAACTGCGTTATGAAAAGATTATTGTCATGACCGATGCTGACGTTGACGGCAGTCATATTGCATCATTGTTAATGGCATTTTTCTATCAGTTTATGCCCCAGTTGATATATGGCGGTCACTTGTATTTATCATGTCCACCGCTGTATAAATTAACATGTGGCACCGAATCGATTTATGTTGATACAGACGAAGAACTGGAAGCATTAAAGAACGGCAAATACAAAAACAAGAAAATTGAGATTTCGCGATTCAAGGGGCTTGGTGAAATGATGCCAAATCAGTTAAAAGAAACCACCATGTCACCCAAGACACGCCGTTTGATACGTGTTGATCTGCCACCACGCACCGAAGACGGTGCCGAAGACACAGAAAAAACACGCACAATCGTTTCTGAACTGATGGGCAAGAAACCAGAATTCCGTTTCAAGTTCATAACAGAACATGCCCAATTTGTAAAAGATTTGTTCGTATAAAAAACGCCCGATTGGGCGTTTTCTTATATCCGCATCATATTAGTATGCGCCAACGCAATCGCAATCGCATCCGCTTCGTCTGGCGATTTCGGACGCGCCGCCGGCAACAAGATTTTCACCATCTTATCAACCGCAGACTTATCTGCATGCCCTGCCCCTGTTAATGCTTTTTTTATAAGATTTGGTTCGTATTCAAACACGGGAATATCTTGGTTTGCCACGGCAACAATCGCACTCGCACGCGCCTGCCCCAAGATAAGTGTTGTTTTCGGATTTTTATTCACAAAAATAATTTCAATACTACATTCATCCGGCCCAAACACTTCACACAGTTTTGTGACTTCGCGAAAAATAAACGCCAAACGTTCAGCCATTTCCCACTTTGGTTTGGGCAATATAACACCGCTGGCAACATACTTGCGTGACTGACCCGAGGCTTCAACAATCGCCCACCCGGTATGCAAAAGTCCAGGGTCTATCCCCAACACACGTTTTGTCATTTTGATTTTTTCACATTTTTCTTACGACTTGACACTTTTACTTCTGTTGCAGAAATAATATGCTTATACATTCCCAACCACGCTACACGAACACCCCATGTTTTGATTCTATATTTTTTCCCTTTTTTTAGTTTCCCCTGTAATTCATCACTATGGAATTTCCAGAACCATATATTATTGGTATTTTTTAATGCCTGACCATTGGTTGTATAAATCATATGATGGGATACAGTATATGCACCATCCCCCGTACCAACACTGTCAACCACAATTCCCTTGTCAGACACAGTTATTGTTTCATTTGATATTGTCGCCATACAATACCAACGGTTTAACAATAGAATCAAAATTATCAATCCCACAAATCCAGCAACCATTAACCAAAAATCCATCATTTATCCTTATTATTTTCTGAAACTTATTTTACTGACTGCGTTATATCCAAAGTACTTATTTATCTTCTGAATAATTTCTTCGGACCGATATGATAATTGTAATGCGTATGCTGGAACCGCCGGACGCAAAACAACATTAAATGTATTATCACGATTTTTTTTAATTGCCGCCAACCGCGCCACAGATGCAATATCTGCACCCATAATCTCATCCCACCGCGCGACCAAATCCGAATCGGATGCCCGCACCCCGAATATTTTAATCAAGCCCCCCAACGCCCCACCGATTGTCTGGGGGCGCGCGGTACGAACATTGAATTTGTTATCGTGGTTTGACATAACTGTATTCTTTTGGCATCAAAATAAACATCTGACCTTGTGCATGTTGTCCTTGGGCAAATTTGTACGCTTCATCCCCTTTACCAAAGAAAATATCTGCACGAATCCACCCACGAATTGCACTGCCTGTATCTTGGGCAATCATCAGTCTGCGGAACGGACGACCGTCTGATAAATTAGTATTAACATACACTGGCAACCCCAAAGTATACAAATCATCATCCATCGCGACACTGCGAATCTTGGACAAAGGTGTCCCCAATTTTCCAATAACATCTGGTGGTGTTGATTCATAGAAATATACATAACGTGGATTTTTGTAAATCACGTCTTTTGCCAAAGACGGATTTGCCTTCAGATGTTGCCACACGGCTTCAGAGGAATATCCACCTACAGGTCTAATTCCACGATTACGCAATTCTTCACCAATTGATTTGAATGGCATATCATTTACGGCGGCAAAGTTCAACTTAACATCTGTCCCATCTTCCAGTCGCAGATTTCCAGAACCTTGGATTTGAATATTTTGGACATCAACAATATTCGCCCAGTACAACACGCGGCCAATTTTCTTTTCCACAATATCTTTTTTGGCAATCCCTTTATATTGGTGTCCATCTGTTGGCACACCCATCAGCGGTTCATTACATTGTGCGGTCTTTGTACGGCACGCAGGTATAATTGGGGAATAATATCCGGTATAAGTCCCCTTGTCACCGCCATTTTCGTTATAAATTTGATACGGTTGGAAATGAGATTCAAACCATGCACGTACGGTTGCAACATCTGCGGATGCACTTGGTAACATACGGCATTTTTCTGCAAATAATTCCCTGTCTGGAATTACACGCCCAGTATATTGAATTTTGGCCTTGCAAGAATTACGGAACGCCTGTAAAGCATATCGCACATCATCATCGCGCCAACCTGGCATTTCAGCATAAGAAACACGTTTGAAATTAGATGGCAAAACAGAATTATCCCCCGACACCGTTGGCGCGGACAAGTCACACCCCGCCAAGGCCAAGGCCCCCACAATAAAAAACACATGAAAAAATATTTTCAACATTTTATCCATCCCCCACTTGTAAAACGTTTCTGATGATATTATATTATCATAAAAGCAGGACCCGAGTCCAGACCTTAACACACCGTCCAAAACAAGAAGGAGAAACAGACGATGGCAAAATTTAATATTATATCTCAGTTTTTGAAAGACATTTCATTTGAAAGTCCAAACGTACCAGAATTATTCTTCAAGAACGACAACGGTCAGGCAAAACTGGAAATCAACATCGACATTCAAATCAAGGGTGCAGAAAACAATTTGTTCATGGTTGACTTGATTACTAAAGTGCACTCAAAATTGGAAAAAGACGATAAATCTATATTCTTGATTGAATCAACATATTCCGGCTTGGTTCAGATGGAAGAAGAAAAAGATGAAGAAAAGAAAAAACGTACATTGTTGATTGATGTACCAACATTATTGTTCCCTGCGGTACGTGCGTTAATCACACGTTTGACCAGTGAATCAGGCTTCCCAACATTTGCGATGCAACCGGTTGATTTTACCGCCCTGTACGAACAGAAACAGGCCAAATAAATCAGGCAAACACATTACCCCCGCCAAACGGCGGGTTTTTAATTTATATTTTTTTACAAAAATTGTAAAAATAATTACACCAAATAAACATAAACAGAATTTTTACGAAAAAATTCTGTCATTCTGAACACAGGTCAGCCCCCAGGTAATGCGCGTGCAACGCGTACAAATAAAAATGAAACATCACCTGGGTCCTGTGGTCAAATCACAGGATGACAATGGTTTTCAAGTTTTCAAACCATGTCAATGTTTTGTAATGACTAACACCGGATATAAAAAATCGCCCGACTGGGCGATTTTTTTTACTTATTAATACCTACACTAAATTCATCACCCCATCCGGCCACAGTCTGACCGCCAATGGTACATTGAATATCTTCGAAACCATCTTCTGTCTGTTTTTTCTTTACCAAGTGACTGGTTACCAATGCACCTGTGGTACCCAATACAACCCCTGCAATGGAATCAGATGCCAAACGCGCGGTATTAAATTCACCTTCTTCGTCACGCCACACTGTCTTTTTTGCATTAGACAAAGCACCAATCGCATCATACGCGGTTTTTATTTTTCCTTTGGTCTTGGCCAATTCAGTCGCTTCGCGTTTTTCCTTCGATGCAGAACTTTCTTCACACGCAGTCCCAGCCGCATTTATTACAAAGTTTGGCTGAACACAAACACATTCCCCCGACAAGTTATTCCACACCGCGCCCTGCACTTTTTCGCACTGTGCAATCTTGGCACCCATCACGCACTTTACCAATGTATAATCAAATTCCTGTGGTCGGCCCTGTGCATCATTTGGACAAAGACAATCTGTTCCTGTCCAAGATGTCTTATATTGCGCAGCGGCACTTTCGCATTTTTTCTTATTTACCTCTATACTTGTCATTTGACAACCCTGTGCCTTGTCTGCAGAATTTTTCCATTCATAACCATTCTTACATCTGCAAGTATAATCATCGCCCCCCATTGTCAAACCAAACGCATCATCACAGATACATTTTTTATTACTCCACCGACCACCCGAGTTTTTACAACTTGCCTCACGCTGGGCATTGACATTCGTATTTCTACTGGAACTACCGACACCAGAACCACCAGCACTGGCACCGCCAGAACCACGACCGGAACCTCCACCGGAACCACCACCGGAACCACCACCAGAACCACCACCGGAGCCACCATCAGAACCTGCGCTTTTCTTAACACACGTTACACCATTTGCAACCTCATACCCCTCACTACAAGTTGCCTTGATACACCCCCCAGGCGCAGCCCCCGATGTACAGGACACCAAACTGCCGTTGCCATACAAGCAGTAATCGGCATTTGCAATTCCCGGCTGCCTTAACTCAGAATCTGGACACCAATTTGTACCAACACGTTTCCAGTAATCATCATAAAACGGATTACCTGTTGATGCAGAACACAGATAACGCTGATGTATTGACCAATGTGTACCATTCATCTCAGAATCACCAACAACCTGCAAATAAGTTCCATCTGCATAATCTACAGTCACACCATCCTCATCTCCACAACCATACGACTTACCATTAGTCAAATTAACAACACCATTATCAATCTTGGCCATCGCCACACCAGGTGCCGCCAACATCAACGCAAACAAAAAACCAGAATATATCAATTTTTTCATATCCTACACTCCCTTCCATTGGTTAAGATATAACATATTATCATTATATTAATTTTATCACATTGTCCGACCGCTTACAACAACAAAAAAATCCCCAACCCCCTAGAAATGCAAAGAAATTAAATATAATGATTTAGATAAAAGAGGGGCGGGAATCGTAGTGTACAAAGGCTACATGAGATTCCCGCCCCGCTTTTAGATGAATTATTATATTTAATTTATATTTTATTTTATTTACATTCGGCAATCAGCTGTTGAATCTGTGATGCCAAAACCAAATCTGATGCCTGTAATTTTTCAATCTGTTTGATTGCATACAATACTGTTGCATGATCACGACCACCAACAAAGTTACCAATTTCAGACAAAGACAAACCTGTTGCATTCTTTAATACAACCATCATAATCTGACGTGCCAAAACCAAATTACGGCTGCGTCCTGTTCCGCATACTGCATCAAATGAAACACCCAACTTTTCACACATAGATTTTACCATTGCGTTTGGTGTTTTCGCCGTCTGTAATGTATCCGCCAACAAACGTGATGCAACATCCATATCCACTGCCGCACCCATCAAATCTGAATATGTTTTAATTTTTGTTGCAATCCCCGAAACCAAGTGACCATCATTTGCAATGCGTGTTGCCAATGCATTTGCAACATCAGACTTGACACCTGCGCGCATCAACATTGTTGATTTTACATACGCGTTTGGCGCAACAACATCCGCCACCAACCCAGATGCCAACAAGCCCTGTGCATGACGATCAAAACCTGTTAAATTATTTGGTGCAACATCTGATGTCAAAACAACATTCTTGCCCGCATTACGCAAATCAACAACCAACTGCAAGAATTCTTCGGTTGATGCCTTCTTGCCAGACAAATTTTGAACATCATCCAAGATAAAAGTATCGCAATTACGGCAAAAGTCCTTGAATGCAAAAATATTATGTTCTTTCAAGCTGCGTGTGAATTCAGAAACAAATTGCGCGCCTGTCATTTTAACAACGCGCCCCGATACCGCGCCTGAAATACATTCTGCCAACAAAGTCTTGCCACAACCAGATGCACCATAAATAAACAGCGGGCTGAAGTGAACCGAACCCGCTGCTAATTTTTTACATGCAGATACTACGAATAAATTTTCATCACATGTAACGAAAGAATCAAATGCCGCAGTATTGGCAGATGTTTCTGCCATTGGCGTGTAAACCTGGGTATTGTTGTCATTTGCAACTGGTGCCGCCACGCGTGCCGCCGAATTTGCAACAACAACGCGAACCGCCAACCCAAATTCAGCCGCCACCGCAGACAAAGTTCCAAAATGTACACTGTTAATAAAATCAGCAGAAAATTGATTTTGCGCCCCCAACACCAATGTGCCGTCAACGATATTAAATTGTAATGGTGAAATCCAACTAGAGAAATTCGCAGCATCCATTTTTGCGGCAATGGCCCCCTTGATTGTTTCCAAGTTTGTCATCTGATTTGTTGTTGCCGCTGTCTGCATGCCGTTTTCTCCTTTTCCTTCCTTTCAAAAGAGTTTCCTGCCCGAACAAGGTTATAAAAACCACCCACAAAAAATCATGTTTTCTGTCCCTTTCAACCAGAATCATGATATTTTTGTTTTTAATCATCATTTCCATTTTCTTTCAGAAACAATGATCTTACTTTGTCCTACCTTTCACTCTCTCTTGCTTGTTTATTGTTTTGGATACGTCAAATAAGTTATAAGATAAAATTCAATTTACAACCAAATATTAAACAATTTTTTAACATTTATTTTTTGACAACGATTCGTTTTTTTGCCTGTTTTCTGCCGTTTGTATATACACTGTATATACATGACAAGAATCACACACGAACATAACCACCATCAACTTTTCGCACTAAACCTTGCAATTCCAAGACCACCAATTCACTTTTAATTTCCGAAATCGATTTTTTGACAAGTTCCGTCAATACAGATTCTGACACTGGAATCGTCCCCAAGGCATCAATAAGACTATTTTCCGATTCGAATTTTTTTTCATTTTTTATTTTTTTCTGATTTTTTTCTGTCTTATTTTCAAAATCAGACACCCCCATGCATAACCTGGCATCCCCTGACCGAATCAATGAATTTGGCCCCAACGCCCGCAAATCCGTGGGGTGCGATGGAATTGCCCAAACATCACGCCCATAATCGATGGCGAATCGCGCTGTTGTCATTGATCCAGATTTCATATCGGCTTCGCCCAGGATTAACGAATCACAAATTCCCGCAACCCAACGATTTCTTTGCACAAAGTTCTGTGCCACCGGTACAAAGCCCACAGGCATTTCACTGATAATGGCACCACGCGCCACAATATCCCAATACAGCGATTCGTTTTCTGTTGGCCATATATAATCCGCACCACCCGCCAGAACCGCAATCGTCACGGCATCACCACACGCACGCAACGCACCACGATGCGCCGCCGTATCTGTACCAATCGCCATTCCAGACACAATGGCATTACCCTGGGCGGCCAATTTTTCTGCAACATCCGCAATCAATCCCATCCCCGCAGCGGTTGCATGACGTGTTCCCACCATTGCAATCGCAGGCCTGCGCAACACATCCAGATTTCCACGCACACAAATCACGGGCGGATGATTTTTCAATTCCCGCAAACGTGGCGGATATAATTCATCTGTATCAGATATATAATGTATTCCCAACTGCTGTGCAGCATCCATTTCGCGCAAGACGCTATCACGCAAAGCCACATCGCCCCCCAGTGATGCGGCCGCATCTGTGACATTACCAAACTTTCTAATCAATTCAGCATACCTGACAGGCCCGACACCCGGGGTACGAATAATCAATAATTTTTCAAACAAATCTGACATGTCCATATAATAAGAAAATATACATTATAAATAAAGCCATTTTATACAAATAAAGGGTTCGCCCAAACGCGAACCCCTTGTCCTTATAACAGATATACTATTCTGCCAAATCAAACAAAGACGAATATTCATCACACATTTTAGCGATTTCTTCATCTTCACGCGCTTCACTGGTGCACATATCTTTCAATGTCTTCAAATGTTCCACATATTTACTGTATTCTGCACTGCCCTTGTTTTTCAAGGTCAACATCTGTGAACGCAACACCTGGGCTTCGGACAAGTTTTCATTTTTCTGGCCCATAACTTTGCCACCAATTAACTTGTTACCACCCAATTCCATGATACCGACCCCCAGGCCTGCACCACCGACCGCCGCACCAACAGTTGCCAATGTACGATTCTTTTTCTTGGCATCCAAGATACGTTGTTTCAGCATATCTGCATCCGCCCAAGACCCACATGTAATTGTACGTCCCCAATCAAAATATTGTGTTGGGATATCATCAACTGTAATTCTGGGGTCATTTGATTTCAATGCAACTTTGACGAAACAAACATTATTTTCTGGATTTTCAACATCCTCTACCATAGATGCATAATTGTTTGTATTGCTGTATCTGGATGCCCAAACAAATGTATTTCCCACACCAATATTATTACCGATACACGCAGCTTTCTCAGCCTCTCTCATATCAACTTTTTCTGCAGGTTGCATAACCTCTGGCGTGACTGCCAATGCAGCCTCGGGTGTTGCTTGTGCAACAACTTCTTGCACTTCTGTTGCTGCTTGTGACGTGACCGCTGTTGGCGCAACCCCCAAAACAGGTGCCGCTGCAATCTGTGCAGTTGACACGACCCCTGCTGCACGTGGGGCAGCCATCATTTGATTTGACATTGACGCACGTCCGCGCCCCGCAGGTGATTGTAATGCCAACGCAGATGCCCCCGTTGCCAAACAAACTGATACAGCTGTCAAAAACTTAAGCATTTCTCTTTCCCCTTATAACACATGTACGTATTATATCATAAAATCGTAAAAAAATAAAGTACAAATATAAAAACGGCACATCCAAATGTGCCGTATATTCT
The DNA here is from genome assembly GCA_015062545.1 of Alphaproteobacteria bacterium. Classification (GTDB taxonomy): domain Bacteria; phylum Pseudomonadota; class Alphaproteobacteria; order Rs-D84; family Rs-D84; genus Enterousia. Next base: position 12,976 of record SUUL01000006.1, read on the forward strand.
TATTTTTTCCACTTCCATTCTATTTTTGATTCTGTACCCGCAATCAGTCGTTTAATATTTTCACGATGTCGCCACATGCACAGCAAACCGATTGCCAGAAATGCCCAACCAACACTTGCACTGATTGCGAATCCCAAAACAGGAATCAAGCAAAAGACAATCGTTGCCCCCATGGACGAAATCCCCGTTGTTAATGCCACCGTCAACCATTCAATCGCACACACAACAAAAGACAAAGGGCTGACCGCCAACAGCACCCCAAACATCGAAGAAATCCCCTTTCCCCCCTTGAAACGCAACCATACAGGATAACAATGCCCAACAATCGCCACAAACCCACACCATGCGGCAAAGGCATCACCCGCGACATATCGTCCGATTAAAACGGCCAGAATTGCCTTGGCCATATCCAACAGCCACGTCAAGCCTGCCATACGCAATCCCCCGACACGCATAACATTTGTGGCACCGATATTACCACTGCCCACCTTGCGCAGGTCGCCCTTGCCCATGATGCGCGTCAACAGCAATCCCATTGGAATTGACCCCAATAAATATGAAATAATTAAGACAATTAAGTTAATCATGTTATTTTTCCTTGATTTTATGTTTGTTTTTTATAAAATACCAAAATCAAAACAAAAATAAAAGGAAAATAACGTGGCAAATCATAAGTCATCTGAAAAAAGAATTTTGGTAACTGCCAAGAAAAATGCAATCAACACTGCCCGCCGCAGCGCGGTTAAAACAGCAACCAAGAAAGCATTGGTCGCCATTGAATCTGGGGATTTGGCTGCTGCAACAACTGCTGCACGCAGCGCAGAAAGCAAGATTATGAAATCTGCAGGCAAAATCATGCCAAAGAAACGCGCTGCGCGCAAGATTTCACGTCTGGCCAAGAAAATTGCAAAAATGGCATAAAACCAATATTCAAAAATAAAATCCCCCAATCGGGGGATTTTTTTATTTCAATTACATAATTAACTTATAATAACAACACATCTTGTGTTACTACGAACCCTGAGGTGTTTCGGCGGCATCACATGTTCTTTTATCGCCATTCCATGTTTCCCCATCTAGACAAACACACCCATTCCCATCTTCATTTACATCTAGATCTCCTGGACAATCATAAACACACGCGCCACTGATTAATTCATAATTGGTTTCACACACACATGTGCCATACGCGTTACGGGTCATGTTATTGTCTTTATCGCACGCAACCAAACATGCATTACCATACGGTTCATATCCAGTCACGCATTTGCAATATTCATTAACATATAAGTCTCCGCCCTCTGTCGCGCTTGCCTTCGGTGTCTGTTGATACTGCGAATTTTCTGGACATAACAAAGACTGATAGAACATTTTTGATACAATCTCTATACATTTATTAGTATCTTCATCTGTTGCCCCACCTGTTGGCTTAGCACAACCACTATCAATCGCATAAGCACATGTCAGCGCCACATTTTTGCATGCCCCCCTCATAACCATTGCAACACTTTCTACATTGGCACTGGACGACCAACTGTTCACCTGTGTAACCTGTTTGTTATAGCAGTCCGCCACATCAACCATACAACTGGACGCATATTTCGATATAATATTCTGTTGCGCCGCACGAATATTTACCATTGCACGTTGAATATAATTCACAACGATGTCATTATATGGCTTGTATTTGGCATTCGCGGCATTTGATTCGTATGTATAGCTTTGACATTTTTCCAACACTGCACGACACAAACCATTCTCTACCACTTCTTGCCCTGTACCAATTTTGGTCAGCAAATATTTCACAATACAATTACCATTCGCACCTGGCTTACTTCCCTTACAATTTTCTGGGGTAATAGATAAGGTTGCTAGGGCTTGTAAACTATCTGCATTTATTGCTGCATTATTATAATCTTTCATAAAATCCAGAATGTGTGAAATATTTTGTCCCAAGACAACTTCACCATTTTCATCAATATACATTTTTGTTGGGTCAACACATTTGAAGTAATCTTCGCCACATACCATATCGTCTTTCATACATGTTTCCAACGCACCAATACACCCCTTGGCATCATATTGATTTTTATTTTGTAACACCGCCAAGCGCGCCTTTTGTAACATACGGTTTGCACTGCGCACATTTGACACCAATGTTTCATTCATTTTGGTCAAGCCCTGTTCATACGCAACACAGTCCTTGTCAATCGCCAAATCATAATTACCTGTAATCTGCGTAACAGTTGCCCCCGCAGACTTGCACTGTTTCAGCACAGAATTACAACGTCCCTTGGCGGCATTATATAATTCAGACCCGCGCAGATTTGAAAAATTACCCGTGGTATTAACATCCAAGAAATCCAGACTAAACAAATCCCCGCTGTCCACAGAAAAATCCAAATCAATATCTAAATCTGCATACGCCCCTGACGAATATGACGAAGAACCGGCCACAGGATTACGAATTAATTCTTCAATTTCCTCTAACATGTTGCGTGTTTCTGAAACGTCTTTGGTTCCAGACAGTGCCTCTTCTGCCTCGGTTGCATTCATAATTGCACGGATTTCATCTGCAGACAGCCCAACATATCTGATACGCTGTGCAACCTCGTTCAACTGGGTATTTGCATCTTTAACTGCGTCCTCTACCTTGGTATATCGTGACAAATTTGATGAACATGAACAACGTCCCTGATTAACATCAACCACCTTGCAGAATTGATCCATACATTCATTATATTGTTCCTGGCACGACTTATTCAGTGCCGCCGTCTGTTCCAAACGTTCTGTTGCCTCGGCCAAAGATTCTGCTGTAATTGTTTTTGCGGCACGCGAACCAATATTGCGTACAGCCTCGTCTATATTAGACCCTGTTTGCACACCCGTATCACCGATTGTGGCACGTCCCCCCACTTCGGCCGTAGATGGACGCAAAACCACCCCTGCCCTTCTAACTGCGGGGTTGTTGTTTATACTGGCATCAGACACACGTGAATTACGTCCAACAGTATTCACTGCATTATTCAGATTTGTTCGCGCAGCACTGACCCCGACACGCGATACAACATTACCACGCGTTGCGGATGCGGCAGCCCCCGATGTACTACTGCCGGCAAAAACACGTGACACAGTACCACGCACCGCACTTGCCGTACCTGTGGATGGCGTTTCTGTGGTATTTGTCTTTGCCACGCGCGATACAGTTGTACCCACACGCATGGCCGCCGCACTTGTATCCGACACAGATGTGCCTGCCGGTATTGCACGCGAAACAGCGCCATCTGCCGCAAATGCGGACGGCGCAAAAAACATAATTGTGAAAAAACACAGTAACAGTTTTTTCATTCTCTTTTGTCAATTATATCACAAAAAAAATATTTAGTGAATAGCGTTTTTAACATAAATTACATTGATAAATAAAAGTTTAGCGAAGTATTTTTTACAATTTTCTGCCAAGAAAATTGTCATTACCGCGCAGGCGGTAAATTAAACTGTTATTTATCACGATATTCGCATAAGAAATTAAATAGAATGATTCAGATACGAACAAACCCGATGGCGCAGTGTACATGACGTTACATAAGCCATCGTCCAACAACTCCTTGCGATGGTAAGAAATTAAAGATAATGATTTAGATAAAAGCAAATCGGGAATCGTAGTGTACTTGACGTTACATAAGCTACCCCCTAACCCCTAGAAATGCGCAGAAATTAAATAGAATGATTTAGATACGAACAAACCCGATGGCGCAGTGTACATGACGTTACATAAGCCATCGGGTTTGCTCGTAGATGAATTATTATATTTAATTTAGTGGTGCACCCCAGTGTTGCTGTATCGACCTCTCGGCATCCATTGGACTGACCAAAACCTGTGGTGTCAAGATAACAACCAACACTTCACGTGTGGCGGACGTTTCACGCGAACCAGACAATGCCATAAAGTCCGGATCACCCAAACCATAACGTGTATCTTCACTGGTCTGTTTTTCAAAGCCCGACACAACCAACATTTGCCCCGACTCCATAATAACTTCCTGCATAAAACTACGTTCTTCTACTTCTGGTAATTGCAACGTCACTTCGCCGATTGTCTGGGTGGACATACGCAACAATTCACGCACAGACATACGGAACAACAACAGAATTTTTCCATTTTCCAAAACATTTGGCAACAACTGCATCGTAAAACCGGTTTCCAAATCATCTTGGTCAACGGTACTGGATTCTACGGTTGTAAAGTTACGCGATTCAAAACGTTTGATATAACCCGTGGTGCGCGTATTGCTGACCGGCGCAACACGATTAGAACGCGTTGTCACACCAACATTAGTTACCAAAGAGACTTTACCCTGCTTTGCCAAAGATTCAATTAACGCAGTACTGCCCGCAGCCCCCGCCAATGAACCATTCATAATTTGATCATTAGTATATGCCCCTTCTACCACGGTACCATTCTCCAAATGCGTTGCACCGGTCAATGCAGATGCCGCATTCGACAACACCGCGATGTTCATAGAACTAGCCTCGGTCGAAGCCAGATTATTCTTTGGATTTGCAACGATATTCAACCCAGATGTAGAATTAATCGCCGCCGCTAAATTCAACCCAAATGCAGAATCATTTGAAATTGTGACTTGTAACACCTTGACATCAATCGTTATCAACTGAGACAGACGTTTATTTTGGCGATCAATATATTCACCAACACGCGCCAACACCGATGGTGATGCAGTAACAGTTATTGTCCCTAAACTGCGCGATACGGTAAAGTCAGCATTACTGTTTTTACCAATAATAGATGATATTGCACTTTCTACTTCATCCCATTCTTTTAATGTAGATTCCAACGAAACCTCGTTTGCATCATCCGTTGAAACAGATGTCTGATATGCCACCTCGGTTCCCAGGGCATATAATGTAAACGTACGTGTTTCCGTTTCATAAAACACAATAGAATTCTTGTCATAATACCACAGCAAATCTAAATCTGTTGCCACCTGACTTAATAACCCAGACAACTTGCCAGTATATGCCACATTTACCAACTTCTTTAATTTATCTGCGGACACCTGTCCGTCAATTTTAACAGGAATACCCGTAATGGAATAAATATCATTTGCCAAAACCTGCAAAGACACAGGTTCGTTCAGCAAAATTGTCACACCTGTATCTGTTTCAAACTTGGCCGGCAAATTATTACGATGTTCCAAAACCACCGACTTGTTTCCCAACCAAACACCTTCGGACATAGACACAGTATCACCGCTGGCCACCTTGGCACGTGGATTTTTTGCCATTTCAAACGCATCATAAGCATTGATAAAATCCTGATCAACAGATGCCGCCACCTTGGCAGATTCGCGCTTGGCACATCCGGCGACCGCCGCCAGAACAACCCCCATGACCACAAACAGTTTCATTGATTTCATCATATCTATATCTCCTACCGATATTTATTTTATTCTTCTACTGTTGATATTACCAACACGCGATTTCCCTTATAGAACTTGGCGTATGGAACAGGCATCGCACGTCCAAAGTTACGCACCAACGCAGATGCCACATCAACAAAACGTCCTTTGAATACCGCACTGGCCTCTATCGGATATTCACGCGGTGTCGTCCAAACCAAATCCCACCCCTCTTTATCACACCAGTTTTGTAAAACTTCGCGCAGGGTTTGACCATTTGCAACAACCCATGAACGAACCTGATCTGTCAACTGCACCGGCGCTTCGGCATCTGCAGAAACATCAACCGCAATTTCTTCTTCCTGGGCAACAGTTTCCCCTTCTTCTTGGGCAACCATACCAACACGCGCCGCAAAAGCTTCGTATCCATCCGCATACTTACCACAAACCTTACGTCCACTGCGAGATACCGCCAACACATTCCCACCATCGTCTTCCAAGACTTCACGATGCAACAAAGGCATTTCTGATGTCATATTACATTCGTCATCAAAGCCAACCGGAATCTGGTCACCATGCAACATATTTGCACCACCAGACCAACCGCCAAAATCACCACGCGCCCCCAAGTTAAAGTTATTTTCAACAACCAAATCTGCACCAACCTTGGAAACAATTTTTATATTATCAGACTGCGCTTTTTTCGCACACGCACCGCCATCACACGTAATTTCCACGTCCGCATCAGATCCCACCAACGGCCACGCAGGCACATCGGCATAAAACATTTCCACCTGTTCATCACCAGACTCCTGAACAATCTTTTCCTGTTCAAAAAAGACCTGGGATGTAACCACCTGGGGCATCGTTTCCGCAGCAAAGCAATAGCCCGCCGCCGTTATGAACATTGCGACAATAAAAATCTTGCGAAACATATATGCGTCCTTTCCCTTGATATATTTCCTTCATTTAATACTTATTATAACAATTTGACCGAATCTGTGCAAGACTTAAAACACACATAAATCAATCAAAAAATTCTTCCAAGATAAAATCGCACGAATCGCAAAAAGATGTTATACTAAACTTCGGATTTCTAATATTTACCAAGGGGACACAGATGCAAAACGCAGTAATTTTGACAACATTTGGCATAGTAACGATATTAAATATTATCGTATTTATATATATTTACCGCATAAATTCTCGTATTGGTTGTATTACAAAAACACTGGAACACCAATACAATCTGATTGTAAAAATTCAATCAATACTAAAAAACAAGTCCGCCACAAATGCCGTTGCCGAAAATGCCGAGATGATTTATCAAGACCTGTTGCAAAACCTAATTCCAATTATGGCGGCGATTGACATTATGCCACGCAACACCCCCGAACACGCATTATGGCGCGCACTGGGCGGCATAATGGACGAATATGCAAAAAATCCATTTGCATTGGAAAAGTTGCGCCGCGCCATTAAACTTGATTCCGAAGTTGCCCGCAGCATAGACAACTATATGCACCGCGCAGACACATTCTTACACCACCTGAACACCACAGAACCAGACGGCATCTTATCCACAACATTCACAGACGGCCTGCTAGGACAATCATTAACCTTTTTTGCCCAAGCAAAACAACTGGCGACACAAAATAATTAATGCAAAAATTATCAGAACATCTTATTCATGAAATATCTGCAAAACGCAATGAACCAGACTGGCTGTTGCAATGGCGCTTGAACGCATTCAAACAATGGCAACAAATGACTGAACCACACTGGGGCGAAATAGATTACTCGCCCATTGACTATGATTCATTTGATTATTATGCCACACAAAAACCCTTGGATAATTCCGATTTAGAATCCGCGTATGACAAAATGGGGCTGCCACCCAGTGAAAAAAAAGCATTGTTGGGCATGGCAACCGACACTGTAATCGACAGTCGTTCTGTCCACACGTCATACATGACAGAATTGGAACAGCACGGAATTATATTCTTGCCATTTTCCGAAGCCGTCAGAAAACATCCAGACTTGGTACAAAAATATCTTGGCACGGTCGTTCCTGCAACAGATAACTTTTTTGCAGCATTAAATGCAGCAACATTTTCAGACGGCACTTTTGTTTACATCCCCAAGAATACAAAATGCCCGATTGATTTGGCCAGTTACTTCAGGATTGAAACCGCAAAAATTGGTCAATTTGAACGCACACTAATTATCGCAGATTGCGGTGCCGAATTAACTTATATGGAAGGTTGCAGCGCACCACGCCGTCCAAACCACCAACTGCACAGTGGTGTGGTTGAAATCATCGCACACCAAGACGCAATCGTAAAATATGCAACTGTACAAAATTGGTATGCAGGTGACTTTGACGGCAAAAAAAATCACGGTGGCATATTAAACTTTGTAACCAAGCGTGGCAGATGTGACGATAATGCCCAGTTATTATGGACACAGCTAGAGGTTGGATCAGCCCTAACATGGAAATACCCATCCACAATTTTAGCCGGAAACAATGCGTATAGCGACTTTTTTTCACTATCAATTACACGTGGCGCACAGATGGCCGACACGGGCACTAAGATGATTCACATCGGCGACAACACAACATCAAATATCGTATCATACGGTGTTGCAACAGATGCATCATCACAAACATTTCGCAGCCTGGTTTCATTCAGTGGCAACAACTGTAAAAACGCATCAAAATGTGACAGTCGCATAATCGGCAATCACGCAACCGCCAATACCCTGCCCCGCATCATACACAACGGCAGCAACAACGACCAATCACACGAAGCGACCACAGGAACCATTGATGCAGCAACACTACACTATTTGAACACAGCAGGCATTGACACCGACAGTGCAACGGCCTTGATTATCGGTGCCGCCGCAACCCCCGTTCTGTCACGTCTGCCAATGGAATTTCTGGTGGAATCCAAACAATTAATTAAAATGGCATTATCAAAGGATTAACAAATGCTGCAAATAAAGAATCTGTCCGTATCTTATCAAGACAAAGAATTATTAAATAACATATCATTAAACTTACAGCCTGGCGCACGGCATTTATTATCCGGCCACAACGGATCTGGCAAGTCAACACTGGCACAAACAATAATGGGCAACCCTGAATTTACCGTCACATCAGGCAATATAGTTTTTAACACCCAAGACATAACCAACGAAAACACAACAACACGCGCATTATTGGGAATATTCTTAGGTGCACAAAATGTGCCCGAGATACCTGGCTTAACAGTCATCAGCTTTCTCAAATATTCATGTGCTGCACACACACACTTTCAAACCGGCAAAGATTTGTCCATGGGCGAATTTCTACAAAGCCTAGAATCCGCATGTGACAAATTACAAATTCCACGCGAATGGTTAAATCGCAGTGTTAATCTTGGTTTTTCTGGCGGCGAACGCAAAAAACTAATGCTATTACAACTGCTAATGACAAAACCAAAACTGGCCATACTAGACGAGCCTGATTCTGGTGCCGACTTTGAAACGAAACGGTTGATTGCTGACACTATTCTGTCTATGACAGACACAACATTTTTGGTTATCAGTCACCAATCAGATTTCACAGATATGATATCACTGACTGATACAACTACTTTATCCAACGGTAAAATTATGATAAAATAAAACCAACACAACCAAGGAAGGCAAATTATGCACAAATCTGGATTCAGCAAATTATCTATATGGACATTTTGGTCACCGTTAAAATTCGCATTAACAACCACATTATTACTAATTGTAACAATGTTAATATACGGCTTGGGATTAAATATAATCGGCATAAAAACCGTTCCACCACTTACATACCTAAGTGCATTATCATGCATAGTATTTATAATCGGTGCTGCTTTACAAATACGTGCATTGCCACACGATAAAATAACTCAGCGTTCCTTTATTGAAATACAAAACGCACAGACAGTACTAACATCTATATTTTTTGTATTTTCTTGGGCATTACTTATCAAGTTCCAACACGCAATTATATTGCATACAATATCTTTATCACAAACACATCCATTACTAACAATTTTCTTATTTTTGATATTTTTGTTATTCTACATGTATATGATTGGCATATTAATTGCCAACATATACGCAAAAATATCACGCATGCATACCATGAACATACCAATGTGGAAGGTGTGTTTATCCATCCCATTTGGTTTCACTGCATTATGGGTACCCGGTTATATCTTACATGACACCGACAAAAAATCCAGCACAAGCATTTCACAATCAAAATGGTACACATCTATGACAAACTGGATTGTCGCGCGTCCAACACACACCGCAGTGGCATTTGCAATCATGACATTATGTTGTCTTTACAGTGGAACAAAGCCTGTATTATTAACATTTATCTTTGCATTGATATGCGGAATATGGGCAATCCAGACAACACCAAAGAAGTTCATCAAAAATATTGGCAGCAAATATTCTACATTTGCGGTTATTGTTAACTGGGCAATAATATTAACACTGGCACTGTACAGCACAGCTGTTTCACATACTACACAAAACGTAGAAATAAACATAAACGAAACACACGAAATAATAACACAATAAAGTTGCTATATACGCATGATTTATTAAGCAGAAACAGGATATTGCACTATGAATAAAATAATTATTTTTTTGGGCTCATTATTATTGTTATGGTTGGGACGTTCTATATTGATACCATTATTAATCGCCGCGTTTTTATGGTATTTGATAAACGCCATATCTGATTACTATCGCCGCGTATTTCCATCAACCACAAATCGCATTAAATCCAGAATATTTGATATAACATCCAATTTTGCATCGCTGTTAACTGTATTTGCAGTGATTATTTTATTTATCACACAAATACGCCCAATGTTTTCTGAATTACTAAATGCTTTACCTGGCCTGCAGGTCAAGCTGACCGAATTCAGTAAATATTTATCCGATTCTGTTGGTATAACATTTGATGCCAAGATGTTACCAAACATAACCAAAATTGCTGCAAATATTGGTTCATCCATCGCCAGTGTCGCCACATCAATGGGCATGGTACTGGTGTACCTGGTATTTATGTTTGTTGAACAAAGTACATTTAACGAAAAATTTTCTGCAATGTTCCCAAACAAACGCCAATCCAAAAAATTACGTTATATATTGGACAGCATTGACACCAACATGAAAAAATATCTGTTTATAAAAACGATGATATCCGCGGTTACAGGTATTGCATCATTTATCTGGCTACAATTAATTGGTGTTGAATTTGCGGGCGTATGGGCATTTATTGTTTTCGTGGCAAATTACATACCAACAATTGGTGCCATTGTTGCGTGTGGTCTGCCTATATTATATACATTGGTAACCGCCCCGACATTACAACAACCCATTTTAACTGCGGCGGGCTTGATTGGCATACAAATTTTATTGGGCAATATTATTGAACCAAAATTAACCGGCAAAACATTAAACCTGTCAACACTTGCGATATTAATTAATTTGGTCTTTTGGGGAATGATTTGGGGAATTGCGGGCATGTTCTTCAGTGTTCCTATCTTGGTTGCTGCATTAATTGTAACAGCACAATTTGATTCAACCCGTTGGATTGCAATATTGCTATCCGAAGACGGCATTATACCAGACAAAAACGAAGAATAAAAATAGCTATACGCATAAAAATCGGGCTTTTTTAAGCCCGGTTTATTATTGCAATCGCATTTTCCAAAATCACACGCGCAGATTCAGAATCCAATTTTTCTTTCAAATCACGCACACGTACACGTCCCATGTTTTCTTGTGCAACAACCGAAGTCAAGTTTTCTTCAATCATACAAATCGGCAAATCTGTTTGCATTGCCAAATCTGCCACAAATGCGCGCACCATTTTTGTCGTATCCGATTCGCGACCATCGGCATACAATGGCAACCCAACAATAATTCCGACAACCTTTTCGTCTTCTGCCAATTTTGCGATACGTTCTGCATGATTCACATCCCCACGCGACATGCAAATCGTGTCACGAACAAACACAAATTCCCTGTCTGGACTGGACACCGCGACCCCAATCCTTCGCAATCCCCAATCAATCCCCAAAATACGTCCCGCACGCGGAAAAGCCTTGAAATCTGGCAAAATCATTGTATAATTCCTTTACTTTTATAAATATAGGATTGAAAATGGCATTTAGCAAGCAACAATTACAAAAATTTGCAGACTTAATCAAAATAGAAATATCGGATGAAAAGTTAGCCGAAATGAACATTGATTCTGTGGTTGAATGGTTGGATAAACTTCAGAAAATCGACACAACCGATGTTGAACCAATGCTTAGCCCGGCAGAACACAAATTACCACTGCGTGCAGACGTTGTAACAGATGGCAATATACGCGATTTGGTATTGGCAAACACACCAGACAATGCCGGAACATCTCGTGGCTACTTTGCTGTACCCAAGGTTATGGACGGGGAATAAAAATATGTACACACAACCATACATATACCATCGTGATGCTGGGCGTGTTCCATTCAAGGGGACTTTTATTTCTGTTACCCAGGCTGCACAACTGGTAAAAAGCATTGCAACAACACCAATGCCCGCAAATTCCTGCTTGGGAAAAATCACGTGTTCTCTTGATACTGGCGCATATGTATCTCGCGGTGAAGCACCCAAATCAGAATACGATTTTCGCATTATCCCCGACTACAACATGCCAATAACTTTCAAATGTCTATGTGGCAAAGACAGAAAAACTGCCAGCACATTATCCGAGGCAGAAAAATTAAACACATGCATGACCTGTCTGGCTGGTGGTCTGTGTACAGACTGGTATGTGCGCAACACAATCGGTCGTATTCTGTTTCCGCTATTTTACGCAAATAAAAAACAAAAATAAACGAAGGTAACCCATGGCTAAAAATCAAACAGATTTATTCACAGTAAACCTAATAAGATACACATTACCGCTCAACACAAAACTCTTTTGTGGAAAACTTACAAAAGAAGAAGTTTGTGAATTTATGAAAAATATAACAAGCTTGAAAATTCCTGTTGATTCATGTGTATATAAAGTTTCTGTGGATGCCAACAGAAAATACAGGTTCATGCCCATTTGGATTATGAAGGCAGCGGCATGTTCAGAAACAACAGTTCAGATGCCACAATGGACATTTCATTGTCCATGATGAAAAACGATCGCAAATGCGATTCAAACAAGTGTTTAGACAACATCAAGTCTGGTCGCTGTATTGACCCATTCGTTCGCGATAATATCGCAGCAAAATTTTTTGCTAACAAATACACAAAACAAAAGTAAAAGAAGTGAAAGATGATTGATTTAACATTAACCGAAGCATTACATAAATTAAACAGCGGCAAGATTTCCGCGGTTGAATTAACACGCGCCTATCTGGACAGAATTGAACGGTTTGGTGGCGATTTGAATTGCTATATCACAACAACCCCAGAACGTGCCTTGGCGGATGCGGCCGCATCAGATGCCAGACGCGCAGCGGGCGATGCTAAATTCTTGGACGGCGCGCCAATCGCGATGAAGGATTTATTTGCAACACGTGGCATTCGCACAACTGCTGCATCACGTATGTTGGAAAACTTTATTCCAGAGTATGAATCAACCGTCTCACAAAAATTTATTGATGCGGGCACTGTTTTACTTGGCAAGGCCAATCTGGACGAATTTGCAATGGGCACGTTCAGCAAGACCAGTTACTTTGGCGCACCAATAAATCCATGGCAAATGGAAAAACGTTTAACAGCCGGTGGCTCATCTGGCGGTTCTACATCTGCTGTGGCAGGCGGTTTGGCGATTGCAGCAACCGGAACAGACACGGGCGGTTCGATTCGTTTCCCTGCGGCAATTACAGGATTGGTCGGAATGAAACCAACATACGGTCTGTGTTCACGTTGGGGTTGTGTCGCATTCGCATCATCCTTGGACACACCGGGCCCTATTGCGCGCACAGTTGATGATACCGCATTAATGTTGTCTGCGATGGCAGGACACGATCCAAAAGACTCTACCAGTGCCACACAAGGTTTCACTTGCAATGCGCCACTGGAACCAATTCTGGGCAATGGCAAAAAATTACGCGTTGGTATTATCCGTGAATTGGGCGATGTGAAAATTTCAAACGACATGAAAACACTATTTGAAAAACGTATTGCAGATTTAAAATCCATGGGTGCAGAAATTGTTGAAATTTCTATACCCAATATATTGGATGCACTGGCGGCATATTATATAATCGCCCCAGCCGAAGCATCATCAAACCTGGCACGTTATGATGGTATGCGTTATGGTCTGCGCGTAGAAGGTGCCGATATTTATGACACATTCAAAAAATCACGCGCCGCCGGTTTTGGTGACGAAGTAAAACGCCGTATGATTATCGGCACCGCAGTATTAAGCAGCGAATCGTACGATGTATATTTCATGCAAGCCGCACGTGTTCGCCGCATGATTGCAGACAGTTTTAATACAGCATTTGAACAATGCGACTTAATTGTATGTCCATCAAGCGCAGGCACCGCCATGCCATTGAATACAGGTTTATCACCATTGGAATTCTATGCACTGGATTTATTCACGGTTGCAATGAATCTGGCGGGCATACCTGCATGCAGCGTTCCATGCGGTTTGGCACAAAACGGTCTGCCACTGGGGATGCAGGTGGTTGGTGCGCGTTTTGACGATATGCGTGTTTTACAACTGGCCAAACACATTGAAACCGCAGCGAACATAGACAACCGCCCAACAAAAATTATGGGGAAATAAAAATGAATAACCGCGACATCTCCTTGGACAACAAAAAAACGACCGCAATGGTCGCAAGAAAGGAGATGGTGGCTAGGGACGGAATCGAACCGCCGACACAGGGATTTTCAGTCCCTTGCTCTACCAACTGAGCTACCTAGCCAACTGCGGAACGAATATTAAGATACAAAAAACAAAAAAGCAAGGGAAAAAGACAAAATGTTTACAATAAAAGGCAAAACAGGCGATTGGGAACTGGTAATTGGACTGGAAACCCATATCGAGGTACTGTCTGAATCGAAATTATTCAGCGGCGCATCTGCTGACTATAATCCGACCGTTTCACCCAACACCCAGGTATCAATGGTTGACGTTGCGATGCCTGGAATGTTGCCGGTATTAAACGAACACTGTGTTGAACAGGCAATTAAATTTGGGCTGGGCATAAATGCAGAAATATCCAAGGTCAGTCGTTTTGCCCGTAAACAATACTTCTACCCTGACCTGCCCCAAGGCTATCAGATTTCACAACCCGCAGACGAACCACCGGTTGTTGGTCGTGGATGGGTTGAAATTATTGGCGATGATGGCAATCCAAAGAAAATATTTATTGAACGCGCACACCTGGAACAAGATGCCGGCAAATTAAAACATGATGTACATCCGACCAAATCCTTTGCAGACTATAACCGCACAGGTGTTGCCTTATTAGAAATCGTTACATTCCTGGACACAAAAAACCCGGAAAACAATTCTTATATTTCATCCCCAGACGAAGCAGAACGCTATCTGCGCGAAATTCGTGAAATTGCACGTGCTTTGGGCGTATCCAAGGCAAACATGGAAGAAGGCTCTATGCGTGCTGATGTAAATGTATCTGTTCGCCGCGTTGGCGAAACAACATTCCGCACACGTACAGAAACCAAAAACATGGTATCATTCAAATTTATTAAAACCGCCATTGAATACGAAGCACGCCGTCAAATAGAAATCTATGAAAACGGTGGCACCGTCACCCAAGATACAATGCGTTTCAACCAAGGCGAAGGAACAACATCTGTAATGCGCAGCAAAGAAGACGCATTGGATTATCGTTATTTTCCAGACCCTGATTTATTACCTGTGGAAATTTCCGCCGAAACCATTGAACGCATCCGTTCAACCATGCCGGAATTACCATCCGCAACCCGCGCGCGCTATACGGCGGAATTTGGGCTGTCTGAATATGACACGGCGCGCTTAACCGAAACCACAGATATATCACACTGGTTTGATACTGCGGTAAATGGCGACAAAAAACGTGCCAAGGGCATCGCAAATTGGATGATTTCTGAACTGTTTGCACACCCAGAAAACTGGGATGTAAAAAATGAAAAATCTGGCATTGTGGACAGCATGCGTATCATCACACCATCTGATTTATCAGAACTGGTTGATATGATTTCTGAAAACACAATTAACGGCAAACAGGCCAAAGAAATCTTTATCAAAATGTTGGATGGGGAAATTGGCACACCACGTGAAATTGCCGACAAACATGGCATGAAACAAATGACAGACACAGGCGCAATCGAATCGATTATTGACGAAGTAATTGCTGCAAACCCCGCCCAGGTTGAACAATATAAATCTGGCAAGGTTGGACTGTTGGGCTTCTTTGTTGGTAATGTTATGAAGAAAACTGCTGGCACTGCAAATCCGGCCGTTGTAAACGAAATCTTGCGTAAAAAATTATCATAAAAAAACAAAAGGAATAAAACATGGTAAAAGTTATTGCTATTATCGAAGAAAACCCATTTACCGGGGTAAAATACGGATTACAAGAGGTAAAAGAATCTGTAACAACAATTCAACATGCATCTGCTGCGTACAAAGCAAAAACCGCAAAAATTAAGAAACACAAACAACGCACACGCCAAAAGGTAAAATAATATGGGACACTATGAAGACTTCCTAGAAAGTCTGTTGGACGATAATGTTATGCGTGATTTTAACAAGCTTGTTCGTGAAATGAAACACAGTGAATCACAATCAAAAATAACCCATCGCGATTGGAAACATAGGCAAGAGCATTGCAAACGCGCCCAACAAATAAGACAACGCAATATCATGCGCAGTTTTCACAACATGCGTTCCCAGGTAAAATCATAAACGGAAAAACAAATGAAAAAATTCTTTATCCAAACCTTTGGTTGTCAGATGAATGTTTATGACGGATGGCGAATCGCTGCAATGCTGGAACACCGCGGAATGGTGCGTACAGAAGATGTTGCAGATGCCGACATCATCATATTGAACACATGCGCTGTTCGCGCCAAGGCAACGGATAAAGTATTTTCTGCATTGGGGCGCATCAGACGTGCAAAAAAGCCAACTGCCCTATTTGGGATTGTTGGTTGTGTTGCACGCGAATCGGGTGCAGATGCATTTCGCAGAATCCCCGATTTGAACTTTGTACTGGGGCCACAATCTTATCATAAACTGCCCCAGATTCTGGAAAATCCAGATGCACGTCTATTAAACATTGACTTGGGTGGTTTGGAAAAATTTGATGAACTGCCACAAATGGAACGCGCGCCAACTGTGTCATATATTCCAATCCAAGAAGGTTGCAATCATGTATGCACATATTGCATTGTTCCATACACACGTGGCCGTGAATTATCACGCAGTTTTGCTGACTGTATGCGTGACACAATTCATGCTGCAAAAACGGGCGCGGTTGAAATATGTTTCTTGGGGCAAAATGTAAACGGCTATAAATACACCGATGAAAATGGTAAAACATATCGTCTTTCTGACCTGATACGCGAAACTGCAAAAATCCCAGAAATCATGCGCATACGCTTTACATCCAGTTATCCAACAGAAATGACAGATGACTTGATTGATATGTTTGCAAGCGAGCCAAAATTATTACCATTTTTGAACATGCCAATCCAAAGTGGCTCACAAAACGTATTAACTCGTATGAACAGACCATACACTTTGGAATTATATTGCGACATTATTCGCAAATTGCGAATCGCCCGTCCAGATATTCAAATATCATCTGATTTTATTGTTGGGTTCCCAGGCGAAACAGACGAAGATTTTGACCAAACGATGAAAATCGCAGAACAAATAAAATACATAAATTCTTATTCTTTCAAATATTCACCGCGGCCACATACTGCGGCGGCACTGATGCCTGATCAAATTCCAGAGAATATCAAGGCCACGCGCCTGGCCAAGTTGGATTCATTACTGAACGAAATTCAACGTGAATTTAATCTGTCATGCGTTGATAAAACACTATCATGCCTGCTAGACGGCCCCGACAAAACAGGCAAACATTTGATATACCGCACACCATACATGCAACAATGTATTGTCGAACATCGCGACAATGCGCCAGTATTGACTAAAATACAAATTACAGCCGCCAACAAGGCATCACTGCGCGGAAAATTTATTGATTAAAACCAGATTTTTGCAGCAACAGATATTTTATACGTTGTTATATCCATAACACGTGCCACACCAACTGTAATATCACCACCCAACGCATCTATATCTGCCCAGGCACCAATGCGCCCTTCGGCACTTAATCCACCGGATGTATCAACCGCCAGATTTATATCATATTTATACACAATTCCAAAAATATCATAAGTGTACCCTGCCCTAAGCCCCGTACGAATATTTGCATCAAAATCATCAATATTTTCTGTTTTATAAGATTCCGCCATAATTCCAACAAAGGGCATCAACACCAAATCTTTTTCTATATCAAAACCATACCCAATATTTATAACCCCATATCCAGATAAAGTACTTGGGTTAGCAAACTGAACACCACCATACAGCACATTCCCAACATCAAATTTTGTCTTCATTGCACCCACAGACATATCCAACACAACATTATTTTCAAACGCGTACTTGGCATAAAGATTTGCACCGTACAATTTTGCATTAAATACATCTATATCATTATCATATTCCACATGCCCGACACGCCCTGTAATTGATAAAGCAAACGAATCGTTATTTTCCATTGTTACACCAAAATCAGCACCATATCCCCAAAAATTACCACCTTTGATTCCCCACGGTCTGACATTAACACCTGTATTTGCATCATCATGTAAATGAACCATATCCAACGCATGAATCGCACGTGGAATTTCATGCAACACATTTGGATTAAAGCGAACAGATTTCTGCATTATATTTATCAAATCTTCTGTGTTCTGGGCAGAATCCAAACTATCCAACAATTTGTCTGCGTTTTTATCATCACGCAATCCATTAATAAAATCCCCAGTATTTTCATAAACTTTGTTTTCCGCCTTTGTATCCACATTTGTACTATCAAACACCTTGTTATAATCTGTTTCCCGTTCCACATCCAAGTACAAGTTACCACCACGAATATATGTGTCATACGTATGCATTGTTCCTGCATTATTTACCAAGACCCGCACAACCCCATCACCAAACACATTTTCAACAATGACTTTATTATCAACCAAATCCACATTATCCATAACAAAAGATACCTCGCCTTGTATTTCCAACGGCACATATACTTTTGGCAGATTCTCATTGATAACGATTTTTGAATTTTTAACCGTTAACTTTTTGGCACCACGCGCGGATAAATCCAGAACATCTGAAAAGTTCACATCTGTGACATTATCCAAGACAACAGAATAAGCAACATTTACATCTATTGATTTTACTTCATCTGGATTTGAAACAACTTGAATAATTCTGGCACCATCTGACATATGGACATTTGCGTTAAATTTCCCAGAATTTCTGATATATACATCACAATCAGAACACACATACATATCTGTATTTATGGTTGCATAATTTTCGATAACAACCGACCTGGTTACATAAATATCGTCATTATCCAACATCGTATTATCAACAGAAAACACCGTATTCCCTGCAAGCAACATTGCATTTGCACTTGTTGTGAAACCGAACAAAATAAACAACAGTCTTTTCAAGATATATTCCTTGTGCACATCCTAGCACACAGGAAAATATTCTTAAAGCACAAACATATAAAAATCCCCCACATATTTGGGGGATTATCATTTATCAGACAACAATATTATTTTTCCAATTTACCCCATCCGGCCTTATATCCGCCATCACGTTCCAGATATATATTTGCACCCTGTAATTGTGCTGCATTCAAGCCTTGAATCATATAAGTCTGATTCAAATGACGAGAAGTGCCAGTCTGCAACACAGGCAATTTAACATTCAGCGCACGTGAATTATTACAGCATTTTGCATCGTTATAGCACATATCACATTGATATAATTTTACAGTATATGGCACACCTGGACGCAAATCTTTCAAATCAACAACCATTTTCAAGCCACTGTCTGTTTCTTTGAATTTGATATGTCCCATTTTTGATTCGCCACCATTACTGCTGTGTGTATACATTTTTGCATATAAATGATTTACATCTGCATCTTCGTATGTCTGATATACAACAATCGTATCCGATTCGATTACTTCAACCGGTTGCGCATAATGCTTTGCATGCACAGGTGCATGATGCTTTTTTGTTGGGCATCCACCCACACATCCAGACAACAATACAGCCACACCCAAAACAGATGCAACTGTGTACATTTTCTTTGTTAAGTTTTGCATACAAGGTCTCCTTTTGTTTCTTGTGGTTACGCATATCAGTGTAATATATTTTTTATTACTTTTCCCCAGGTTTGATTCCCTAGGAATCCCCAGTTTTCATGCGTACAGCGCGTTTTGATTTGCATCCTATTAACACACCACCACAATATATGATAACCTGAAAAAACACTAACCACAGGAGAGAGAAAAAATGTATGAATTAATACAACACCTGATTGCGTTCAAATACGCATGCAAAATAAATCATTGGTCCACAGACGAATATTCTAAACACTTGCTGTATGACAGATTAACCGCGGACCTAGACACATGGGTTGACAGTATTGCCGAAACATATTTTATGGCTGGCGACAATAAAAAGGTATTCAAAGAAAATATTTTGAATCCAAAATTTGTTAATCGCGATTTAATCAAGGCTTGCGAAACAATTATTTCTCATCTGGAAGAATTACAAAATGACAACGAAACAAACGAAGGCCTAAATTCCCTGCTAAGCGGTATAGAAGAAGGTTTTTTGAATAAATTAGCATTGGCCAAATTAGTATAACAAAACCCGCAAATGCGGGTTTTACTATTTCACAACATTAACCTTGGCCTTGGACAATTTATACCGCTCCAACACGTAACCACGGCATTAACTTACAAATTCCGATTCGTTTTACAATACACACAACCAACTGTCCAACAACAAAGAAATCTTAAGATTTAACATATTTCTTTCCCCATAAAAAAAGTAACGCAATCCGCTGGACTTATGTGATATACACTGCACATCGTTTTATTATGTACTTTCTAAAAATACCAAGGCATTATAAATTTTTAATTTTTTTTGGGCACAAAAAAATCCCCCATTCGGGGGATTTTTTTTAGAACATAAATCTGATACCAACGTCGCCGCCAAAATTATGTAATCCAGATTGGATATCGATATAAGTATAGCGTGCAGCCAAATCAACTGCAAAACGTTCCATATCAAATGTTACACCCAACGTTCCCATACCTGCAAAACGGTTTTTATTTTCGCTGTGACGTGGGACTAAGTCACCATGACGTTTAACATCTGTAAATGCCATACCGACACCAAAACCTGCGAATGGGCGAACAATTTTATAATGTCCGAATTCTAAATAGTTGTTCCACAACAAGGTCTGCATTTTTGCTTCTACATCAATACCACCTGCGGCACCAAAATTTTCTTGGTCTGACGTTTTACCCAGATAGGACCATTCAATTTCGGAACGAACTGTATCACAAACTTCTAACCCCAGTGCCGCACGACCCTGAAAGATATAGTCTGTAATAGATTCTTTATTACCTGCATACTTATAATTCAAATTGGTATAGCTCATACCGCCACGCAGTCCTACATATGGGTCCATCCCCCACATTGTCCAAGAGCTACCTTGATCTGGATGATTGATACCTGCAAACGCCGGGCACGCAATCAGCACAGCCAATGTTGAAATTGCTAACTTTTTCATTTTCTCTCCTTTTTTGTTTTTGTGTGTTTCAAAGTTTCATGTCAACAATTTAATTCTATCAGTGTTAATTAAATATTTACATAGGTATGAATCCCTGGGAAACAAAGTCAACAAGACGATTCGTTACAAGCACACATACCCCCACAACACAAAAATAAAACCGCCACAAATGGCGGTTATTATTTCTGGTGGACGCGCAGGGACTGTAAATCCCCATATTCGCTATCGCTCTATGGGCCCCATTCACTACGTAAGACTCAAACTACGCATTGCTTGTTTTCGTCAACTGGCGTTCCGAACCCTTTCTGGGTTCTCGTCCGCTTTGTCCATACCATAAAAAACGGCCACTATTGTGACCGTTATTTCTGGTGGACGCGCAGGGACTCGAACCCTGGACCCACTGATTAAGAGTCAGTTGCTCTACCAACTGAGCTACGCATCCAGAACTGAACATTTTCTTACTCAGCGGGGCTTATTATAGACATATTTATAAAAAAATCAAGTTTTTATAATTCTTCACACATAATTATTGCAGCACGTGGTCGCAGTTTTACATCTTTTATATCTGCAATCGTCTGGGTACCTGCCAGCATCATAACCCGCCGCAAATCTTGTTTTATATAATCAAAAACAGAAACAACACCGCGCCATCCACCCAATGCCAACCCATAAATAACAGGCCGTCCAATGGCAACAACATCTGCGCCACTGGCGATTGCTTTGAAAACATGCTGTCCACGTCTGATACCGCTATCAAAGATTATTGGCACACGTTTATTAACACGTTGTGCAATTTCTGACAAAACTTCAAACGCCCCCGGCGCACCATCCAGTTGTCTGCCCCCATGATTAGACACCCAAATAGCGTCTGCCCCCGCCAGTATCGCAATTTCTGCATCATCTGGATGTTGTATTCCTTTTACAATTACTGGCAAATCTGTCATTGCTTTGACCCGCATAATATCATACGGGGTTAACCGGTTTTGGGCTGCTGCGAATATTTTACCAATTCCCTGCCCTTTTGTTTTGCCACTTTTTTGTGCAACATTTGGCAATGCCAACGGAAACTTAAAGTTATTTCGCGCATCAGCCACACGATTTCCACCCACAGGTGCATCCACTGTTAAAATAATTGCCCGATACCCCAATTCTTCTGCACGCTTTACAATTTGTTTATTAAAGTCATTATCTTTACTAAGATATAATTGGAACCACTGTGGTGCCCCTTTTCCTGCTTTGGCAATTTCTGCCAACGTAGAACTGGCATAGTTACTGACACTCATTATCGTACCTGCTGCTGCTGCGCCACGTGCGGTACCTGCCTCGGCAGACACATGCGCCAGCCCATGTGCCGCAGCGGGTGCAACAATTACGGGTACAGATATATCTATCCCCAGTATTTTGGTATTTATATCTGGGTTATCAACCCCGGTTAAAACGCGCGGATAAATATCAACATCATCAAAAGCAGAAATATTTCTGTGCATTGTATTTTCTGTTTCTGCGCCACCACGGATATAGTCAAAACCACCCTGTGGGATAATCTCGGATGCTAACTCCTCTAATTCATCTATGTCATATATGACAATTTCATTATCCAATACAGATGCCTGATAGCCTGCATTTGGTCTGCGCATATAAGTGACCAACCAAACAACCAACAGAAACACTAAAATAACCGATAATATAAAGATAATTTTTTTCATCAAAATCCCCCTTGCATATATTTTTATATTACCACAGGGAATCAAGAATTCTGATTTGACAGTATTCATAAAAAGGTCGCACTTTGGCGACCCATAATTATTTTTTAAGGTAACTAGATGGATTGTACGCCTTGGTCCCTTTGCGTACTTCAAAATGCAACTGGGGGGTATCAACCTTGCCTGTTTCGCCAACGGTGCCAATTTGTTGTCCAACTTTGACACGTACACCACGGCGCACATTCATGGTATCCATATGTGCATACACAGTCATCCACCCATCAGAATGTTGAATAATTATCAAGTTCCCCATACCTTTTACCTCGTTCCCGGCATATGCCACAACACCATTTTCCGCGGCATTAACCGATGTTCCACGTTTTGCACCGATATTTATACCATCATTAAACAGTCCGTTATTTTTTGCACCATAACCAGACAGAATTTTTCCACGCACCGGCCATGAAAACTTAGACGAAGAACGTGCCCCAATGGTCGGCAACTTCTTGGTTGGATCCGAAGAAATCTTTTTTACGGGCTGTGTTGCCGTTACTGCAACATCCGTCTTTGTCGAATCGGATGATGTTTTTGCATTTGAAACAACCACCTGTTGTTTTTGTTCACCTGTTTCTGATGCTAATTTTGGAACACGCAACTTTTGCCCCACACGCAGATTAAACGGCGCAGTCAAATTATTCATCACCGCCAAATCATTAACCGGCACGGCATATTTACGCGACACAGAATACAAAGTATCCCCAGGTGCAATGACAACTTCCTGAACCTGTACACGTACAGATTTTTTTGTACCAACAACCGGTTTTTTTATAATCAACACATCATCTGCTATTTTCTTGGATTCTTGTACAGATGCCCCTCCCCCTTGTCCGCCATACATCGGCACAGACAAATAATCATCTGACGCAGCAACAACAATTTCATCACCTTTATCGGCACTAATCTGAACCGGCATTTCATAATCATTTATAGATGCATACGTAACATACTCGTCATCTTGATGTGTGCCATAAATACTCAAGTCTGGTGCCGCATACACACCATAGTCTGTTGCCGCGGAATTATATATTTCTGGATTAACATTTGGGTCTGCCAACAATGCTGGATACCTGGCAGAAATAAAGTCCCCGACCGAATCGGGAAACGACAAAATCTTGGGTTGCAAATCACATGCGGATTGCGACAGCAAAACCCCTGCAAAAATCCAGATGATTTTTTTCATGCACACATTATATCATAAAATCAATCACGGCGCATAAATAAAATACTGATTTCAAATAAAAACCATAACGGCAACGCCAACAAAATCTGCGACACAACATCAGGTGGTGTCAGCACTGCCGCAATAATTACAATCAAGACCAACACATATCTGCGAACTTTTATCAAACTTGATTTGGACACAACCCCCAATCTGTTTAACAGTACCAACACCAAAGGCAACTGAAATGCGATTCCAAAAATTTTTAGCATACCTATGGCAAAAGATAAATAATCACGCGCCGCCGGTAACATCAAATTTGGTATCATTGCGCTTTGATTTAATTCAACAAAAAACCTAAATACCATTGGGAACAAGAAATAAAACGCAAAACCCGCACCAATCACAAACAAAACAGGCGACAAAATCAACACCGGCCAAATAAACTTGCGTTCATTTTTCTTTAGCCCTGGTGCCACAAATGCCCACACGTGCCACAGTCCCACGGGCATAATTATCAACATTGCAAACAATACAGACAAAGAAAACCGAATCATCAATCCATCAGACAATCCGGTATAAAGCAATGTTCCATCTGGCCACACTGCCAATAAAGGCTGTGTCAAAAAACCTTGCACATACGGCGACAGATACCAACCGCAAATCAATGCGATTACAAAGATTAACACAACCCATAAAATACGTCTGCGCAGTTCAGAAAAATGCTGTAACAAAGTCATATTTTTCATTATACAGACCTTTTTTTAGGTTGCGTATTTTTTGTCTTTTTCTTTTTCGGCAACCGTGTCGAAATGCCATCCAAGACATCATTTGTTGTTGTACGTATTAAATCATCGATTGGTTTTTCCAAGTCAATTTGATGCTTTATATTTTCCGACACATCAGTTATTTTCCAAACGATTCGGCGCACCATATTTATCATACGCGCAACCCATCGCATCACATCTGGCCACATACGTGCCGGTATTACCAATACCGCCACCAAGATAATTACTAAAAATTCTGTCCAACTGATTCCGAACATTTTTAATCGTAATAATCGTCACCACCACTGGTGCTGATTGTTTTGTGCCTATGGATTTGAAAAAAGTCTTTATCAAACTTGTTTTTTTCTTTCAAATTCTGAAAAGCCACATCTGTTGTTGCCCCTGTTGCATCCACCACAGACCAAGAATTCAACTTCATCGGTTTTTTATCGAACACCACCGTCATATACCCCAATCCTTCTTGCCCCTTCAGATTCATACGCAACGCGTATGTATTATTATTATCCACAGTTTCCACAACATTAATATCTGCATTAACCAAATCTATATTTTTTCGCACCAATATCCCTGCCGGCGTACTGGTCAAAGGCACAGTTGTTATTTGGTCCAAAGACCGATCAAAAAAATATAAATCTTCACCATCAGATATTAACTGCACTGGCATATTGTCATAAT
Source organism: Alphaproteobacteria bacterium (assembly GCA_015062545.1). GTDB lineage: Bacteria > Pseudomonadota > Alphaproteobacteria > Rs-D84 > Rs-D84 > Enterousia. The sequence continues at coordinate 38,739 of SUUL01000006.1, forward strand.
CTAACCTGACGCGTCCCGGGCGCAGCATTGCGAAATCGCCACGTTCTTGTTTACCATTTGCCGTTTGCACAAACGTCCCCGACAAACCCGTAATAGAATTCAAGTATTTTTCTGTATTTTCCACCAGCGCACCGTCCACCGCCGCACCCGCACCACCACAACAGCACACCAACATCAGTATCATACAAAGCTTTCTCATCCGTTATTCTCCCTTGAAAAGTTCCACCACACGTGCGCGAACATTGTCCAACGTATCATGTACAACGGCACCTGCCGCCCGTTCATGTCCGCCGCCCCCCAATGCCACGGCAATATGATCTATTGGTTTTTTACGACTACGAATAGACAGGCCTATTTGCTCTGGTTTTTGTTCTTTTAGCAAAACAATATAATCAACACCTTGGATTTGTCCCAACAAGTTCAGCACAGTTTCACCACGTCCATCCAAATATTTATAATCTTTTTTACATATTGTTGCCACAGCCAAACGTCCACGGTATAAAAACTCTGCCGCTGCCACAGTACGCGCCTCCAGTTGAACTGCCTTTCTGGGCTTATTATTCATCAGTTCTATCAAATTTCTGATATTAACCCCACCATCAACCAAATCAGCCATCACCCGCAAAGCATCACCATTACGCACGAACTTAAAACCACCTGTATCTGTTAATATTGCCAACGCCAACAAATCCGCCGTATGCGCATCAATGGTTAAATTTCCCATACGCACAATTTTATATATTATCATTGCCGTTGCAGCGGCTTTGTCATCATTGATACACAACTGTGCGATATTATTTTCATTTTTATGATGATCTATCTCTACGATAAATTTAGCCTTGTCAACAATTGGTTGCGCCCCACCGACATGCACAGGATTTCCATAATCCAAAACAATGGCCAAATCAAATGGTTGCGACATATCTACACGTTCAAAATACTTTATACGACTGCGCAGTGGCACCCCATCCAAACAATCTGGAATATTTCCATCATACACACACACAGGCACAACCCCAAAATTTTCTTCTATGATATGCGCCAATGCCAATACACTGCACAAAGAATCACCATCTGGATTTTTATGTCCCATTATTGCGATTGACTTTGCCTGACGTAATCTACTAAAAAAATCCTGTACTTTTTGTTCCATTTGGTTCCACTTTTATATTGTCGCATCTTCTATTACGAATTGGGCGCTTACACGTCCGTTATATTCGTTTTCTTTTAACTTGCCCAACAATGTTATTTTAGTATTTGTATTTGCATCGTCCAGTAAAAAGTCACCCAATGGTGTTCCAACCAAATTAAAGCCCACAAACGCCAGTTGTGTTCCCGCACTGGTACTGATACTGCCCCGCAGATGTGCGCCATTTCCCATTGTTGTCGCATGTCGCAACACCCCGCCATGTAACACCAATGTAGGTTCTGGATTTCCCTGACCAAAAGGTTCCAAGGCCGACAATTTTTTGACCAACTTCATTGTTGCACCACCCGCATCCAATTCTGCGTCCACCACAATTTCCGGTGCCGGTATATGACCGTTTAACTGTTCTCTGACGGCATTTTCCAAGAAATCACCAAATGCCTTTTCATTTGCTTCCAGCAAAGAAAAGCCTGCTGCTGCGGCATGTCCCCCACCTTCGCTGACGATACCGGCAGATAATGCGTCATGTATTATTTTTCCCAAATCAATTCCTGCGATTGAACGGCCTGATCCATTAATTACCCCATCTGCTTTGGTGGCGACACAAGATGGCAAATTATACTTATCTTTCAATCGTCCAGCAATAATTCCCATAACACCGCCATGCCAACCGTCACCACAAACGAACAAGCTGCACCGCCCATCTGCACAATATTGTTCTGCCATTTCGGTTGCGCGCAACATAATTGCATTTTGAATATCGATACGTTCTTGATTCATCTGATGCAATTTGTTTGCTAAATCATGTGCAATCAACGGATTATCTGTCAACAACAAATCCAATGCCGGCGCGGCAGAATCCAATCGTCCTGCTGCATTCAAGCGCGGCCCCAATGCAAATCCGGCGGCATACACAGACGGCTTTTTTATTCCTGCGACATCCATCAACACACGCAATCCCAAATTCTGTCGCAACCCCATAACCTTCAGCCCCGTTGCAACCAAGGCACGATTTAACCCAACCAATGGCATTGTGTCGCAAATTGTCCCCAACGCAACCAAGTCCATATAATTCATCAGTTCTGCATTATCCAACCCTGCCCCGCGCGATTTCAGTTCGCGATTAATTGCAACCAATGTCAAGAACGCAACACCGACCCCTGCCAGATACGTAAGTCCAGACGTATCATCCACCCGTTTTGGGTTCACCACTGCATCCGCATCTGGGATTACAACATCTGGCGAATGATGGTCTGTTACCACAACACGCATCCCCAGATTACGTGCATGTGCGACTTCATCCACACCACTGATACCACAATCCACAGTAACCAATAATTTTACACCCGCATTATAAATTTCATCTACGGCATCATTATTCAATCCATATCCTTCGCCTTCACGTGTTGGCAAATGCCAAATAACATCCGCCCCCAAAGTGCGCAAATATTTCACAAATATCGCAGTTGACGTAATTCCATCAACATCATAATCACCATAAATTGCGATTTTATCATTATTTTGCACCGCATCCGCCACAATACGTGCAGCATCATCAATCCCCATTAACACCGATGGGTTTGGCATATATTCTTTGATACTGGGGTTCAAGAATTTTTCTGTATCATCAACACCCCGACTGGCCAATATTATTTTCACCAAGTCGTTATTTGTTTCCAGATTATCATACGCCACCACCCATGCTTTACCCAGCATGGATTTTTCTACTATCTTTCTCAACTTCTGCTCTTTTTTTTATTATCAAGCGTATTATAATCAAAAATTATTCAAATAGCAACGGCAGGATACTATCTAAAATTTTCCCTGTTGTTGGCACTGCATTCCACGCGGCCGTCCGCCACCCCCAAGATTCCTTGGTTCCCTGTGGTTCATCTAATACAACCAATATTGTATATTGTGGCGCATCTACCGGAAAGATACCTACAAACGCGGTAACATTACGTTTCGTATCAATTTTTCCATTTGTGTATTTTTCCGCAGTTGCGGTCTTACCTCCGATTTGAATACCTGCAACACGCGCCTGCTTTCCACTGGTTTCTTCGGCAACACGCAACATAATCGGACGCAGTTTTGCAGAAATTTCATCTGCCAAGACACGTTCACCCGTTACCACACCAATTCCACGTTTTTGTAATGTTGGGTAAATATAGATTCCACCATTAGTAACCGCATTAACCGCCAACATCAGATGCATTGGTGTAACAGCATATCCCTGACCATACGCGACCGTTGCACGTTCCACCGGCCCCCATTTACGTTGCGGAATACTGTTTTCTGTTTTTCCAAATTCCAGATTCAAAGCCTTGTCCATATGCAATCTTTCAAAGAATTCTTTTTGCGCGCCATCTGGTAATTCCAACGCAATTTGCGCACTGCCAACATTACAAGAATGTACCATAATTTCTTCTACATTAATACTTGGGCGCGGCGGCTTAAAGCTGCGAATATCGGTAATATTTTTTGCCAATCTGCCATGCTTATCATAAATCGGAAAAGGTTTTGCCACATAGTATTCTTTTTTAACATCTATACCATTTTCCAATGCCAACGCAGTATTAAATATCTTAAAGATAGACCCCAATTCATACACGCTGCGCATTGGTTTGAACAACCTGTTTGCCGCCGAATCGCCGCGCAAGTTTTCTGGGTCAAAATCTGGTAACGACACCATTGCAATAATTTCACCTGTACGCGAATTCATCAACATTCCCATCGCAGCCTTGGTTTGATATTTTTGCATCGCGAATGACAACTGCTCGTAAAAAACGGCTTGGATTCGCGAATCGACAGACAACCTAAGCGGGGCTTTATTTTCGCGCAGATATTTATCATATACACGTTCTGCCCCTTCCAGTCCAACCCCTTCTTCGCCAACAAACCCCACGACATGCGAAAACAATCTGCGTTTTGGATATTTACGTGTCTGAATTTTTTCTATTTCCAAGCCTTCTAATTTTGCCCGCTGAATAATTTCACGCTGTTCATCACTGGCATATTTTTTTAATCGAATAAATCTTTTATCAGAATTAACCAGTTTAATTGCATCCGCCAATGAATATTCATAAGGCAACGCTGCATGTATTGTCTGTGCGACAGCATCCCTATCTTTATCGCGTACGGCCTTGTTACGCAAAACGATATGACCTGATTCGACATTTTTTGCCAATATATCGCCATTTCTATCAACGATATCTGCGCGTTGCACCATCCATTGTCCATCTGCCCCTGCCCTGCGTAACCTGTCTGTTCCTTGAATCCCCAGTTGTAATGTACGCCCAATAAACAACACAAAAGCCGCCAAGAATACGGTATTCAAAATTTTTAATCTTTTACGCGCGACCCCATCCCCTTGCACGCCTATAAATCCATGACGAAAAATATCCTTGCCAACTTCGAACACTATGAATCATTCCTATCTTTCAAATCATTAATCGACACAGCTTTGTTAAAGCTTATCACTTCTGACTTTGGTGCAATACTTGTTACCGAATTTCGCAAAATTTCTGGGCGCACATAAGACGCAAAGTTTGCTTCTGCCACGGCAATTTTTTGTTGCGTATGTACAATTTCACGATGCACACGATTTATTTGTCGTCCCTGGGTACGAAATGCCACCTGCAAGGTCACGCTTAACATCAAGACTATTACCAGTGACCATCCACCTATTTGAAACATTTTTTCATCATCACGCATCCCCACACTCCCACATTTCACCTGCGTATATTTTATCATAAATTATGCAAAAATCGAATCATAGAATTAACACCTGCCAATCTGGCGGTTCCTAAATTCAACCTTAATGTTGCAAATTCACCTGCGATATCTAAATTATGAATTTCATCTGCTGTTTTTCCATCAACCATTGCGATAATAATTGCAACGATTCCACGCACCAGTGCCGAATCAGCATTTGCATAAAATTTATTACCGTCCCGGCAAATTTGAACAAACGAAGAACACCCCTGTATTTCTGTACATACTGCAGACTCTGGCACACTCTGTAAATTTTTTCCAAAATCCATAACCAGTTCCAATTTCTGCACAGGGTCATCTGTTATTTGCACCAGATTTTTCATATCTGAATATGTCATACAATCACCATCCTTCATTGGTCAAATCTAATTCTAGCCGTGCTGCATCAGACATACGCGATAAATCCCATGGCGGATTCCACACCAGGTCCACACGCACAGGCACATCACCCGCCACATTTTGAACTGCCATACGTACTTGCTCTAATATTTCTTCCATCATTGGGCACGTAGGACTGGTAAAAGTCATTTTTATAACAACCGTACTTTCACTAATTTCAATATCATAAATCAACCCCATATCCCACACATTAACAGGGATTTCCGGGTCAAAAACCGTCTTTAATGCAGCAATAATATTTTCTTTACTTAATGTCATTTTAATATGTCTTTTATATATTGTACTGCGGTTTTTACATCATCCATTGTATTATATGCCCCGACAGAAATTCTGACAGACGCATCTATCCCCAACAATTTATGCACCCAAGACGCGCACATATTTCCAACACGCACACATACACCCCGCGCACCCAACAACGCCCCAAAATCCAGCGCATGCATACCATCAACCACAAACGAACAAATTGCCGAATCGCGTTCTGTTAAAATATGCACCCGTCCAATATTTGCCAGTTCATCAAACACATATTTTATCAAATTCAGATTTGGTCTGTGTTTTTCCAATTCATCTATTGCATCTATCATACCCGAAATTTGTGTTAACGGCAATGTGCCCGCTTCAAAGACATCAGGGGGATTATTAAAGATAATTTTATCACCAACAATTTTATTAACCATCCCCCCACCAAAATTCACAGGTGCGAATCGATTTGGATTTTTCATATATAAAATTCCCAATCCTGTATCTGCGCCAATTTTGTGTCCAGACCAACAAACAAAATCCGCCCCCCATTTTTTTGCATCTATCGGATTATGTACGACATATTGCGCGGCATCTACCACGGTAATAACATTTGGATTTTTTTGTTTTGCGGCCGTAATAATTTTTGCCACATCCTGCGCCCTGCCCAACACATTTGACATTGCAGTAACAACCATAACATCTGCAAATGGGATATTATCTGTATCAAAATCATAACATTCATTTAATTGGCAGATTTCCACCTGTGCCCCATTTTGTATAAAAGGCAATCTGGCACTGTGATGGTCTAAATCAGACACAGCCACAATTTTGGACGAATTTATATTCAACATACGTGCAATCATATTCATTGCGCCTGTTGTTCCAGACGTAAAAATAATTTGATTTGCATTTTCCGCCCCCATAAAATCCGCAATTCGTGTTCGTGTCTGTATCAACATATCATCTACCCACGCAGATTTTGCACAAATTCCACGTCCTGAATTCGCATAATGATTTTTCACAAAATCCACCTGTGCTTCAACAACCACCTGTGACTTTTGATATGTTGCAGCGGCATCTAAGTATATGATTTTATTCATTTATGATTTCTCTTGCATTTTGGCGTGATTATAATACACTTCTGCCAAATATCAATAACAGAAAGGAGAAAAAATATGGCAATATCACACGCAACTGACGCAACCTTTGACAGCATGATTGGTTCAGGCATAACATTGGTTGACTTTTGGGCATCATGGTGTGGCCCATGCCGTATGTTTGGTCCAATATTTGAATCTGTATCAGATCAAACATCAGACGCAACATTTGTAAAGTTTGAAATTGACGAAGCGAATCGCCGCACACCTGCAAAATATGGCATCCGCAGTATTCCTGCGATATTGGCGTTCAAGGACGGCGAATTAATCGAAGCGCGCACAGGTTTAATGGACGAAGAAACCCTGATGGCATGGATACAAGAATTAAAGGGATAAAAACATGACCAAAGAGAATTTTAAGACTTTAGAAATTCCCAAAAATTACAAACCAAAAAAATCGGAACCATACATGTGTCCGATGCAACTGGCATATTTCTATAATATTTTAACTGCACAAAAAGAAGAACTGCTCAGCGAAAGGGATTCTGTTTTGAATGCGGTTCGTTTGGCCGACAAGACCGAATCGGTTGGGGTTGGTGATGAATCTGACAATGCTACATACAACCAAGATATCACATTAGATTTACGCATATCTGAACGCAACAACAAATTATTGGCAAAAATAAATGCGGCCTTGGACAGAATGGATTCTGGCGACTTTGGATACAGTATTGTCTCGGGCGATGAAATTGGACTGCAACGCATGTTGGCACGCCCATTGGCGACCATGACAATAGAAGAACAAGAAGAATACGAACAACGAAAAAATTAAAAAATCCCCCCGCATGGGGGATTTTCATTATCTTTCATTCATATATGCATATTCTTTTTGTGCGTCCAGATTCTTCAACACCATCATATATTCCGACCCATAGCAATTAATTCCACGCCGAACAAACAACCTGTCACCTGGCTTGGGCGATAAATCTGGTCTGTTTCCCAAAGACATATTGTTATAATAAATTTCATTTCCACCGTTGTCTTTCACCCATATTTTTTGCCCTGTTCGTTGTGATGGTTTCACATAACGTACAACCGTAACCGTATCGCGTATTGTTTCAATATCTGCACCATTTGAATTATGACGACAACACCCCCCAAACGTTAACAACACCAACCCCATAAATGGTAACTTATGCAAGACTCGCTTCATGGACACTCCTTTTGTTATCATTATTTTTGCTATAAAAAATCCCCCTTGCGGGGGATATTTTTATTTTTTGCTTACTGCTTTTTTCTTTGTAACTTTAACAGGTGCTTTCTTCACAGGCTTCTTCTTTACTGTTGGTTTCTTTTGTACCTCTGCCACCTTTTCTTCGGCCTTGGGCGCACCATCTTTTAATTCCTTCTTAAAGATATTCAGCCCATCAGCCAAATTCTTCATCATACCTGGCACCTTGTTATGACCGAACAAGATTACAACCAAAACAACGATAACCAGAATTTCTGCCCAACCGAATCGTCCAAACATCTTTAATCCTTTGTTTATATAATAATTATATTATTTGGCCACGTAACAGTCAAGCCCATCAGACTTTGCGTTACGACAGAATCCATTTGCATCCGATGCAGAATTAAACCCAACACGTAATCTGTATGTTGTTGTTCCATTTTGCAACTGTGCCGCCAAGATAACAAACTGTTTACCTTCAAACAGGCTGCGATGCGCATTTGCAATTTTTTTCTGTGCACTTTCCGCCAAGGCGCGTGTGCTGTATGAACCGAATTGAACATACCAACTGTACGTTGCAGGTTTTGCCACTGGCTTGGCCACAGGCTTTGGTTGTGGTTTTGGCTGTGCCTTTGCCACAGGTTTTGCAGCCGGCTGTGCCTTGGCAGGTTCAAATTTCACCTCTTTACGTTCTTCAATCACACGCACTGGCACCCCTGGGGTTTCTTGTACAGGCTGCGCCACAGGTTGTGGTTTTGGTTGTGCCGCAACAGGTTGCACAGGTACAGGTGCAGGTTGTGGTGTCGCCACAGGTTGTGGTTTTGGCTGTGGCATAACATTCATATCCACAGGCACACCATTTGCATCAACAACTGCAACAGGTACATCTAAATTTACATCCATTGACGAAGAATCATCACTGACCGTACGGATAATCACATAGGTTGCCAACACAATCGCGACCAACCCAACCGTCAACAACAACCAAGGTTTTTTCGGACGTGGCGCGGCAAACACAGGTGCCTCTGGCAACGTATCCACAGAATCTGCATCATCCAAATCTAATAAATCCAAGTTATCATCATTCATGATTCTTCCCCCTAATTTCGTTATGAATATTATATCACAAAAAAAGCCAAAGACAAAATGCTTTGGCATAAAATGTTATTTTGGCATCTTTCCAAAATTTGGCGGCACAATTAATTTATGATTTTCTTCAACGATTGGTTCTACTTCGCATTTTTGTGAACACGCCCCCAACACACACGGCGCGATTACAATCGCAATTAAAAACAAAATCTTTTTCATACTTTCCCCCTTTTTCAAGAATCATAGTGCAAAAATTGAACTTTGCACTATGAACCTTTGACATTTATTACAATGGCATCTTAATGCTATCTTGCATCATTTGCACAAATTCGGCCAATGGCATGGATTCCTGTTTTTCCACGCCCAAACGACGCAAAGTTACCATTTTGTCTGCCATTTCTTTTTCGCCGACAACTGCGATAATTGGCGTTTTTGCCAATGACAGTTCGCGGATTTTATAGTTTACCTTTTCATCACGCAAATCTGCGCGTGCATTTACACCCGCTGCACGTAATGCACTGACAACTTCATTTGCATATTCTGCATGCTTTTCAGAAATTGGTGCAACCACAACCGGTTCTGGACTTAACCACAAAGGTAAATTTCCACCTGTTGATTCCAGCAATATTCCCATAAATCTTTCGATTGATCCCAACATTGCACGATGCAACATAATCGGACGATGTTTTTCACCATCTTCGCCAACATAAGACAAATCAAATCTTTCTGGCAAATTCATATCCAACTGTACCGTACCGCATTGCCATACGCGCCCCATTGAATCTTTCAAATAGTTATCAATCTTTGGTCCATAGAATGCAGCATCACCTTCGGCGATTTCGTATTCAATGCCATTGGCATCCAGTGCATGTTTTAATGCCCCTTCGGCCCGGTCCCAAATTTCATCAGACCCGATACGGAATTCAGATTCTTTACGCGTTGCCAATTTCATTGTTATTTTATCAAATCCGAACTTGCCGTAAATATCTTTGATAAAACGCAAAATTTTAACAACTTCTGCTTCTAATTGTTCTTCGGTACAGAATATATGCGCATCGTCCTGGGTAAATTCACGAACACGCATCAACCCCGACAGGCCACCGGCAGCCTCATAACGATGCACTTTGCCAAATTCTGCCATATATAATGGCAAATCTTTATATGAACGCAACCCATGACCGAATACTAACATACCACCCGGACATGACATTGGCTTTATACAGAATACTTTACCGTCTTGGGTTTTACCCGAATAATTGTGTTCACCATATTTTGCCCAGTGTCCAGACCGTTCCCACAAACATCTGTCCATAACCGCAGGCGTTGAAATTTCCTGATACCCCGCCATTTCCTGACGATGGCGCACATATTCAATTAAACGACGGTAAATCTTATACCCCTTGTCATGCCAGAACACAGACCCCGGCGCATATTCTGGTTCAAAATGGAACAAATCCATTTCTTTACCCAGTTTACGATTATCGCGCGCGGCGGCCTCTTCCTGCATTTTCAGGAACTGTTCTAATTCTTCTTTTGTTGCAAACGCATCAACATAGATACGTTGTAACATTTTATTTTTTGCATCACCTTTCCAGTATGCACCGGCAACACTGCGAATCTTGAAACTATCCCTTGGCAAATCTTTGGAAGATTCCACATGTGGCCCACGACACAAATCTACAAAGTCACGGAACGAATAAATAGACAAGGCTTCGCCTGCTGCATCATATTCATTTAACCATTCCATTTTATATGGCTGGGACGCGAATATTTCTTTGGCCTCGGCCAGTGAAACATTACGCTGTTCAAAGCGACCATTAGATTTGATTAAATCGCACATTTCCTTTTCAATTTTTGCAAAGTCTTCTTCGGAAAAACGATAATCTGTATCAAAGTCATAATAGAATCCATTTTCGATTGCCGGCCCACCCGCGAATTTTACATCTGGGTGTAATTTTTTGACTGCAGCCGCCATAACGTGTGCCAACGAATGACGAACGATTTCAATATCATAAGACATAATAAAAACCTTTTTACTTTATATATATTTGATTAACTGTTTGATTATAAGAATTTACGCGGATATCCGCAACATAGAAATTACACCCCCAACGGGGTTGTAGTAGTTGTAGTAAAGAAACACTTAAACAAATTCATGATTTGTATCATACGCCCATTTCTTGACAAAATCAAGATTTATTATCAATACCCCTTCTATACTTGACATTTGTTATTTTTGTACTACATATAAGTGTGACGGGTCAGTCTGACAGAGAACCAAAGGGATAGAAAAAAATGACAATAAAGAATAAATTTAATCGTGCCGTACAAACAATCAAATGGGGTTCCATTGGTGCAGTTGTAAACACAGTCATAATGGCTGCTGTAATTCCTGTTGGCGGGTTATTTGCGCACGGTGCCAGAGAATTTCTTAGCGATGACTATATGCATCCCGACTATTCGTTAAAAAATCGTTTTGAAACTGCATATTCCTTCAAAACACCAGATGCACATAAATATTATCACTCTACGCCTATGATAAATGGATATTCACAAGGAATAGTCCAAGAAAAATATCTTGCGTCACCGTATGCAACGTATGGCGCATTGTGTGGCGCAGGTTTGGCCGGCGCAATATTTCTTGGTGCTGCCGGATTAGCTGCTGCAAAACGCAAAGAAAACCAACGATAAAAAACCGCCTTACGGCGGGGGCGATTATTATGCCACTAATACTAATTCCCCCAACGGAGGGGAATTTTATCTCAACTTACTATGCCGACATGTTTTGCGACACCACACCAGCGCACTTTTATATCTATCATACACCTCGTTCAAACTCAAAATAGAATCACCCAAGGTATAAAGAACCGACAGGTTACTTCCATGTGGGTAGTACACATTTCGTCTGTTCACAGGGAAATCAAATAACTTCTTGTCCCCCGCATACATTTCAGGTTGCACCCTAAAAAGCATTCTTTGAACACCACCTGTAAAACTTGCAGTCATCGACTCAGTACGCAAATTAACAGAAACAGCACATTTTTCCGCACACCCATCACAAACGTATGGAAAATCAAATTTAATTTCTCTAAACGGATTTTGTATAATCTGACTTTCATCCACGTTGGCATTTTTTTTATATTCATACGGCATAACACACTGCTTTTTTTACAAATCCAAAATACATCCGAACAGAACGGCAAAAAAGAAACACACACTGCCCCCAATTACAAACAGGTGCCATACCGCATGCGAAAATTTCATTTTCCGCCACAGATAGAATATCACCCCAATCGTATACGACAAACCACCTGCCAAAATAAACCACAGGCCACGCACCGGAATATTACGTATCATCGCAGGCAATATGAACAACAACGTCCACCCCATCGCAACATACAGCGCCACCATCCAACGCGGCTGTTGCTTTGGATTACGGATTTTCATATATGACCCGAACAGCACGATTGACCACAGTATTCCAAACACAAGCCAACCCACCAATCCGCGCAAATTCACCAATAAAAACGGCGTATATGTTCCCGCAATTAATGCATAGATTGCAACACTATCCCAAACCTCAAAGAAACACTCGTGCTTTTTGCCAATTGTTGCATGACACATTGTTGAACCAAAATACAACGTTATCATTGTCACACCAAAAATTGCACAAGATACAATCGCCCATGGATCACCCTTGATACCCGCAAACACAACCAACAAAGTCAATGCCGCGATTGCCAACCCGATACCAATACCATGCGTTAAAATATTTACAATTTCTTCGGCATGTGTTGATGGCTTTTCCCAACGAAACAGCCCCGTTGCACGCAAAACCTTTAACAGTTTTGACGCATGTTCATCTTTCTTGACCGCCCGAATTCTGGCACGTTTTGTCTGTGTCATTTAATTGCCCCCTTGATTCTATTAATTACACGTTCGCCACCCATAACAGACATAATTGAATACAGGTCTGGGGTATTTGTGCGCCCCGATAATGCCACGCGCAAATTCATCGCCACATCACCATTTTTTATGCCCAACGATTCGGCAACCGCAACGATTTTTGCCCACCAAGTATCTTTATCATCCGCCGGATTATACGTTTCCAAAAACGCACTCAACGCATCATTATTAAATTCATATTCGGCATTTGGAACAAACAGTTCATCCCAAAAGAACGCAACATTTTCCAACGTCTGGGACCACGTGATAAAGTCTTTACGGACACGCTTTGGATTATCGCGTTCAATCCCCAACACACCCGTCAGGTATTTAACATCTGCAACCTGCATTTTGTTAACATCTGTACCATATTCATTTGCCCACGCGACCACACGATTAACCAACTCTGGCACCGGCAGCGACCCGATAAATTCCTTTGCCCACCATTCCAGTTTTTTCATATCAAACAACGCGCCCGACATTGGAATTTTCTTTGGCCGCATTTCATAATCCCAAAACGATTTAACCTGCCCCTTCATTTTTGCTTCTTCATATCCTGATGCCGCAATATTTCCCAGATATTCAATCACAGATTCCACCGGCCAACCTGCCTCTATAAAGAACGCAACATTTGCCTCTGGGTCTTTACGTTTTGATAATTTTCTTTGCTTGCCTGTTTCTTCATCAATTTTATCAATCGTTGATGTGTGAATATACAACGGCGCATTCCACCCCATCATACGAAATAATTGTGCATGCAATGGCAATGATGGCAACCATTCTTCACCACGTATAACATGTGTTGTGCGCATAAAGTGATCATCACACAAATGTGCAAAATGATATGTCGGCAAACCATCATTTGATTTAATCAAAACGATATCTTCGTTGTTTTCTGGAAAACCGATTGAACCACGCACCGCATCTTTACAGAAAATACGCTGTTCTGGGTTCCCCATTGAATACAAACGAATTGACGGCACCAACCCTTTATCCAGATATGCAATAATTTCACCTTCGGTCAAATCACGGTCACGCGCAAATTCCCCATAAATACCGGTTGCAAACCCCGCAGACTTTTGATTTTCACGAATTTTTTCCATATCATCTGCACTTAAAAAACACGGGTATGCACGACCAGACGCCAATAAATCTGCCACAACAGAATGATAAATATCTTTGCGCTGAGACTGATAATATGGTCCATACACCGTATTATTATCATACGTTAAACCAAATTTATTCATCGATTCTTCAATAATTTTAACAGCATCTGCTACTTCACGTTTTGTATCCGTATCTTCGATACGCAACATAAAAACCCCACCTGATTGCTGGGCCAATTTACAGTCTATCAATGCGCCATACAAACCGCCAATATGCATATAGCCCGTTGGACTGGGGGCGAATCGTGTCACCAATGCACCTTCCCCCAGATTGCGTGGTGGAAACTTTGCTTCTAATTCATCCAAAGTATATTTTGGTGCACCGCCCAAAACACGTGCGATTAAATCTTTTGATAAACCATTTCTCATTTTACTTTACCCTTTTCCCATTCTGATTTTAATTTTGAATACATAAACACATCTTGAACAACGCCTTCGCGTACAATTTCACGTTGACGCAACATACCATCTCTATTAAAGCCCAATCGTTCTGGAACAGACCAAGACTTTTTATTTTCAACCGCAGCCTGAATTTCAACCCGATTTGCACCCCAAATCTCAAACGCCAATCCGGTTAATTTTTCCACTGCACGCGTCATAATACCACGACCATTAACATCCTTGTCCAACCAATATCCAATCTCCACAGTCTGTTTAGACTTATATTCCTGCACAAAACCAACCATTCCACGGATAGCCGCATTTACAGAAATAAAATATTTTCCTGTATCTGCCTGGGCCACAGATTGAACAACACGAAACTCATCTTCTGGTGTTTTTACAAAATCCACCCATCCTAACCACGGATACAATTGCGCACGATTTTTATCCACCATTTCGAACAACTCCCTTGCACGTTCAAAGGTTGCCTCTGGTTTAACCAATTCAAAATCACCACAATCGATTCGTTTTGGAAACTCTGCCATGTCTATATATTCCTTGTGTTTTTAATAAGTCAATTCTATACTAAAACTATGGAAAAACAAGAAATAAGAACATTTGGACGCCGTCATGGCAAAAAATTATCTGCACGCCAACAAACATTGATTGACGAACTGTTGCCTAAACTATGCCCAGAAAATGGGGACATTTTGGAAATTGGCTTTGGCGCGGGCGAACACGTACGTGATTTGGCACTTTCCAATCCAGATAAAACAATCATTGGTGCCGAACCATTTATGAACGGCGTGGCATCCCTGCTGTCTGCGATAACAGACCCAAAAACGAATCGGGTATTGGACGAATACAAAAATATTCGCATTTGGGCAGATGACGTTCGTGATTTCCTGCGCACAACCGATTCGCAATTTAATCAAATTTGGGTACTGCACCCCGACCCATGGCCCAAGGCAAGGCACGAAAAACGCCGCCTGCTAAATGCGGAATTCTTAAACACATTATCCCAGTATTTATCGGCAAACGGCGAAATAATTATTGGCACAGACCATTGGGAATATTTTGATTGGATTTTGGAACAGATAAAACAAACAAACCTGACGGCAACAATACCAGATATGGAAATTATACAAACCCGATATCAGCACAAGAACAAAGCCGGTACAATCGCGCCAAAATATTTAATATTACACCACTAAAAATTAACCCAGAATTTTGTCCCCTGTAACAAGTCCGGTTTCATAGATTCTATTAGTCTTACAACCTGCTCTATACGCATGAAATTCGGGCCTAATGCAAAATGCAAATCAAATTTATTATTATCATCCCACGCATTTAGCAACCCATATATACGCCCCACAAAATCAGATTTTTTGCCTATATCTTTTGTTAACACCAATACAACCGAAGACGCATTAATTTTTTGCAAATTTTGGAATAAATTTTGCCAATCATACGAATCGATTTCCATCAAATCTATCCCAATAGACAAATCACGATTAAAAAATAAATCATCACGAATAACATGCGTTTGATTAACCAAATCTTCCAATGCTGCATACGGCAAGAACACTTGCGCCCCCTTTGCACCATGTTTAAACGCCTTGTTTATTTGCATTGTCACATCAGAAATCTGACCATCTGCTATATCTTTATCTGCGAAATAAAATCGCGACACAATTTCAACACCCTTGTTTTCCAGCCACGGCCACACAACAACAATATCATCTTCAGGCACAGACATCATTGGAATATTGCGCGACACAACCAATTCTGTTGCCCGCGCCAGTTCCCCTGCATCTAAATCTGCACCACACCACAGTGCAGTATTATTTGAAAATTCATCAAAAATAGTATCTCTTTCCATCATTATGCTTTTTACTTTATCACAAATATGATACAATTAAAAACGTAATGAAGAATAAATTTGATAAATTTTTACTGTCATTGTTATGGTTTTTGGCATCTACGTTGACTATATGCTTTTGGTTTAACATACAATATGGATTTAACATATTTTCCGATGCACATTGGCGGCACTTGGCATATATGCAAGCAACACAAACACCCGTCAAAACATCTTTTTACATATCCGTCACATTTGCAATCATACTTGTTATTGGCGGATTATACATGTTGGTACGTCCCCACTTTCGCAAGATAAATCTGGACACAAAAAAAACAGACGCAAATGCATCTGCACCATCTGTACCGCAACAATCAGAACAAACGACATCAACCTTGACACGTCCAAAAAGATTAAAAGTCGCATCCCCGGCCATTTTGCCCGCGACCTCGGACACCCTTGCAACATCACACATAACGGCACCTGTGATTGCCCCTGTGTCCCCAACTGCCGGCACCAACATAACCCCTGCCCCACAAAAGGCAGACGACCCCGAATTAACTGCGATATTCCAAGATGCAGGATATACGACAAAACCATCCCCGCGCATTTCTGGCCTGCAGACATCATTGATGGCGCTTGGTTCTGGCGAAACTGTATGGGTTGGTGCTATTGGCATTGAAACATCCACCCTGCAAAGTGCACTGGCAGTTATGGCACAAATATTCCAAGAAACCCTTGAAGACATCCCTATTACCATTCACGGGTTTGTGGTTGATGCGTATGATGCCCCTGCACCAAAGGCACCAGACATATTAACATTTGCAAATAACGAAGAATTGCGCTCTTATATATCTGCGAACCCCAATCCACCGATTGGTGCAGAAGATGCCGAAAATTTCGAAGCGTTTTCAAGTTACATATCAACCGTAATTGATTACCTAAGGAAGATTTAATGCAATTAACCGCCAGTACTGCTGAAAAGCTTATATCAGAACTTGGGATGAACGATTTACCATTGGTTGCGTTTCAGCCTAAATCTGCAACCATTTCCCCCGATTGGTTTACACAGTATAAACAAATCTGTCATCAATTTATGGCATCTTTGACAGACAGTGTTGAAACATTGGCGATGATGAATTTGCCTGAAAATGATTTTATGAATTTAATTATGGGCCGTTCGATACCAGAAAATTTATCTATTCGTTTTCGTATTCCGCTGGCATGGGGTGGCGAATTAAGTGTGGATAATTTATTTATGTGTAAAACATTTCCACATTCGCATAACATGGATATATTTATACTATCACAATCGGGCAGTTCCACGGTATGGTTACCTGCCCCTGTCCAAAAAATCTATCTGCCGGCACACACATTGGGCGGTGGCGAAGGTGGCAACGGCACCGAAGACCGACTTACCGAAACAATCGCATCGCAAATCGCAGCAAATCGTGACATGTAACCCAAGAACCAAAATCAGGATTAACACCCATGACCAGTCAAGAATTTTTATCTACAATAAAATCACGTGGCGCGCGTTTTTTCCCGCCTGTATCTGACAAACAGATTACATTAATCAATGCATCGCTGCGTCAGAATCGTATTGCCATGTTACCCCGTGCATTGGTTGATGTATATGGCACCACGGGCTGCATTAATCTGGACACAGGATACATATTTGGTCCTGTTGAAATTGAACGATTGGGCACATTTCCAATCCCGGATATTTTGACTATAAATAACTCTATTGCGCCATACGCAAAAACCAATGGCATGACAATATTTGGGCGCAACGATTTATTTTGGTTTTCGTTTGATGCATTTGGAACATTTTATATGCTAGATAACCTAAGCTTGAAACCATTACGCAAGTATGACGATCCATATCGTGCAATGACAGATTGCTTAATCGCGGGGAAAATATAAAGAATGAAGAAAATATCTGTATCTTTATCGGGTCATCAAACCAGTATTACCCTGGAACCAGAATTCATTGATGTGCTGCATACATTGGCCACACGTGCCGGCAAATCTGTGGCATCAGTTATAAATGAAATTGACACATCGCGCGCGCACGACACAAACCTATCATCTGCGATTCGCGTTTGGATTTTGCACCAAATATTATCCCAACAAGCATAATTAATCCACCACCCTATCTTTAATCAAACCCTATCTGAACATTCAAAATCAACACTGCATAAGGGTTCCCAGCGCCATCAAGATCATCAAGAAAATATAAAAGCACCTGTGGATATCGATCAGGATATTCATCTTTTGCTTTTGCCAAAACAGGATTCTTGGATATTTCCGCATCAAATTTTTTCATAACATCATCCGCAGTTACTTCACATTGATATTTTATTTCTGCCCCATAATTAAAGCCGCGGTCTACCCATTCATGCAGTGACGAAACTCTTTCTGGTTTATCATCCTTTATTACTTTTCCACCAAATTTGCCACACGCATTAACAAACACATTTATAAGTTCTGCAAAATCTTTTTTCAAATACACTATCCCCTGGTTACCTTGAACTACAATTTTCCAATCATCCATTTTGACATAATTGTTTGCCACATTATCTTTTTTCTCCTTTTCGTATTCTTCAAGTGTTAAACAACCGCCATCCGAATCTGTCATATACTTTGTCCTATCACAAGAACATTCATTCCATTCGGAATACCAGATTTTACCAACCCCAGAACACGTACAATCATTATTCGTATCATTCCATCTTCCACCAGTATTTTCACACCCCTGTTGTGCAGCACTTTTCTGAACTGGCCCAGTACTTGATTCAGACTCTATTACTGATGCCCCAGACCGTCTAACTTCATCTGTTGGAATTGATAAATCATCCGCCGACACCGCCGACACACCACCATCTAAACCACCACCCTCTAAGATATCTTCTTCTGCTTTGACACAAACCCCCTTTTTGTTTTCCTTACCCGACTTGCATATACAATGATTCAACACGCCACCAACCCATCTTTTATCTGCATCACATTGCGGGTTATTACATTCATCATCCGCCCACGTACCACCAACCTTCTCGCAACGTTTTTTTGCGCTGTATGTTGCCGGCCCCATACATTCACCATCTACCAGATGCCAATCTTTAATGCATGTCTTTGGTACACATTTACCATTTTCAAAACTGCCTGTTCTGGCTTTCAGTTCCGCCAAAGCATCTTCTGTACACTTTATTGGCACACATTTTTTATTGTTATCATTTGGTTTATAATCACCTTCACAGTCCATAACATGACAATATGCCTTTTTACCGTCACACTTCATCAAGGCTGTTTTTGCATGTTCAGGCACGGGCGGATTTGTTGTACTGGTACACGATTTATCTTGCCATTCTATACACTCGCCATTAACCAAGTCATATCCACACGCACATTTTTGTATAAAGCATTTTCCATTTTCTTTATCACGTTTAATCAGCGATGCATTTAGCATCCCTTTTGTCTCTTCTTCTGTACATTCTGCGTTCTTTTTTACACACTTATATTTTTCATCATCCCATTCTTCTACACCGGGGCACTGTGGATTATCACATTTTTTTGTTTCCACATTCCACACCCCACCAACATCTGCACATTTTTGTTCTGCCACGTTTTCTTGGGTATTTACCACCCCCGCATCACCCACACGTTCACCCGTCATTTCTGTTTTATCATCCGTTGCCGCCTCTGTTTCAGATGTTACAATACCTTTTTCATACCTGCTGGGGTCAGTATATATACACGTATTCTTATTATCATCCCACTTCATATCGGCACCACAATTCGCGCCGACACACGTTTTATTTGTTTTATTCCACTTTCCACCTGCATCCGTACAATGACGTTCTGCATTACGTTGTTCCACAGCTTTTTCTGAGTTAATAATCATATTTCCGGCAATTCCGACCGCCGCACCGACACCTGCAACGATTGCACCTGTCTTAATATCCTTTTGGCTTTCTTCTTTCTGCGCCGCCCATGCAACCGCATCCGCACCATCAGGATTCATCAAGGCGCGCGCTAATGATACATACGCACCACCCGTCTTGCCCAACGATACATCATCATATAAACCACTTGTAGCTCCATCCAGTATGGGTTCAGACTCAATACCAGGACGCATCCCCAAGGCCAATTTGCGCGACTTCAAATCGTTCGCCAAATTAACATACTGACTGTACAAATTGATTAATTCATTCCCACCAGGCAACATTACACTTTTCAGCCCACCAGAAACCTGTTTCCCATCCGCGTAATCACAATGCATTGTCTGTAAATAAGCCGTCATTTGGCGTTCCGCATCCGCATCTGCTTTCTTTTCCGCCAGACCTGTCGCCAACATCTGACCACCTGCACCGGTCGCTGCCATGGTCGCACCACCCAACATACGATTAGC
>SUUL01000002.1 GCA_015062545.1 Alphaproteobacteria bacterium
AATCACAACAAACCCCGAAACATCGGCACCATCTTCTTCATCTGATACCACTGCAGGAATCTTATTTTGTTTGCTATTCAACGCACTTGTTACAACCTTGTTCTGAACCGGGTTGGTACTGGTTGTGGACAATGCAGTATCAACATTCGGTTTATTCGCCGCAATCTCGTTTTGCATATATGCAACACTTGGAACAACGCTCCCTGCAAATTCGGCTCCTACTGCGTCCGCCCATTCATCACTCATACCTAACGCACTTTCATACGTTTCATCATTATCCGCCACCCAAACAACACCTGGAACGGGATAGTCATAGACATAGCTTTCCGCAAAAGGAATACCTATAATACCATCCTGAATAATAGGTCCATAAGAATGGACACCTAATAAGTTTTCACCTTCATAGTATATATCCGCTTCAGTTAAAAAATTTATACCTTTTACCAAGCCAGCATCTGCAACAGAACCCATTTCGTTATCATACAGATCAGTATTAGCAAATTCTGCAACTGGCAACAAACTTGTTGCAATTTTGCTGACTGCTGCTGCCTTGCCACTTGAATCAATATAGACAGGTTTACTATCATTACCCACTGCAGGCAACTTTTCATCCACATATTTTGTTGATGCAATATCGGCGCGGGCCATACCTGTGGCGGCCATAATAATCAATAATGATAACAAAAATTTATTCATACCCTTTCCCCCCGATTACAAATCCTTGGCGGCGACACGGTCAAACAGAGATTCTTGGGGTTGGTGGGCCCCACAAACCGTGTCACCACATAACAAAAAAACCACCGAAAAAATTCAAGTGGTCAGGAGGTTCGAAACAATCACTGGAATTGTGTCGCTTATTTTGCGCATGTGCATTATTCGCGTACCCTCCTGACCAAAAATGATCAGGAGTATTTTTCATTCCACAAAAACACGATATAAAAAATACGCCATACGGCGCGTCCGCTATCGTGCGTGGACGCCAGTGTTTCGGGTTTCGACACCCCATTACCAAAACTCTTGGTAACGTTGTTATTTTATCAGTTTTATAAAAATAAATCAATACTTAAAATCATGGAAAACAAAAAAATCCCCATGTGGGGATTTTTTACCATCTGGTATAACCGTCTTCACAGTAATGGTCGCATTTGTTTGTGGTCTTGTTCCATACACGGCGACCTGTTTCATCTTCGCCTTGGCATATTAATTCACATCTGTCACCCATCAAGGCAAATATTTCACCTTGATACATGCATGTCGCGATTTCACATTCACGGACATAACTGCTGACCACGCGTTCACCGTATGGACCATATGCGTTTTTACATTCGCCACACTGATTTGCAGATGTCAACGCGTTGCTTTGTGACGAATCGGTCGTATAACCCGGATCACATTCTGTTGGTATGCATGGCCCCCACACAGACAAATCAGCATCCCATTCGCGTTCACCAATACCATGTGGTAATTCGCATGTACCCAAGTCTGGTTGGCATGCATTTGCCTCGACATGGTATCCAGATTCACATTCCATAATCACACATTCCGAAAATGCGCCCAAATCGGTGTCCCAGCGGCGTTCTGCATACACCGCATTTGGCGCAGAACATTCAACGATATCTGGAGAACACTGTTGCCCATCTGGGTGATAACCCGTAACACACGCAGTGACTATGCAATTACCACTGTCTGCGTATCCCAGTGCATAATCACGATTACATTCAAAGCATCTGCCGTTGATTAATTCATAATCTGGGTTACAGGACTTCTCGATACAATAACAATCGTGTGCAATATCATCTGCGCTGCATGACAGATCGCACGGATTGCCAGTTACAGATTCACCAAATTCATATTGGCATGTCGCAGGATACGCAACCGTTGATGTGTTCGGTATCGCCGTGCCACCCGCATCTAAAGATATGCGTGGGCATGTCGCAACACACTGATCCACAGATGTATTACCCAATGTTGTGCCATCTGTATAACCAACTGGACATGATGTACATTCTGATGTTGACAGTGCATATATGTTCTGACCAATGGACTGTACACTGAAAGTCTGAGAATCTGGCTTGTACGCGTTACTTGGACAACTGTCCACGACATATCCGGCTTCTTCGTCAAACCACACGTATTCACCCGCCGCAATATTAACACGACAGTCCGTTAATACAGATGCACCCGATTCTGACCAGAAATCGCGTCCGTTGACCCACTGGAATTCTTCGAAATAAGTCATTTCCAAGTCATCGCGACACGCAAAGCGACCAGATTTGCCATCACTGGCGATTGTGCCTGTAAAGCCATTATCCAGGTCAAATGCGCGTTTTGGCTGAGACACCCACGCATCGTTGCCCCAGAACAATGTATAATCCCCAGGACAATAGTAGCCAGATTCACACTGCGCCAATGTTGTGTCGCCATTGCCATCCAAATACTGACCCGCAGGAACATAAATTGCGCAATCTTCTGGACGCGTTGCCATCACAGCCCCAACCGTGTAATTATCTGGACATGTGTGACGTGTCAATTCGTTTTCTGCGGAATAATAACCCTGGCCAACCTGTTCACAAATTTGGACACCATTTATGTCATGCCCTGACAGAACAACATCCAAATTATCATCCCATTCTGTATAATAGCTATTACATTCATCAAAATCTGCCGAACAGTTCGGATGATTATACATGTTATAATACCGCCCTGCCGCACATGTCAGATTATTTGGTGTGATGCCATCTAATGCAGCAACACAGCTGAATATGCCATCATCCCAATAACATCTGATATTTGAAAGTGTACCCGATTCATCCAAGAATGGTAATTTTGCATACTGATACAGACAGCTTGCGCCACCACTGATGGTCAAATTCTGGGCGTATTTACCATATTCGGCAGGTGCCGATGGACATGCCACGCATGTGGACATGCCAATTTTATCCGCATATTGTGCGCCTGTGCATGCGGTACATGTAAATGTGTTTTCTGCCCCAGGTGTCGCCGTCTGTAATTCATGCATTTGTACCTTGTCACCACGCTGCGCTGTGCCAATACCACATGGCAGTATGGCAATATTCCATGAATTACCCTTTTGAACAACATGCGCGGCATGCCCGTCTGGAACAATTACATAACATTCACCCGCGCTTTCTGCCAAGCGTGACGATACAACAGACGCATCAACAGATACCTGGGCACCAGATGTACCAAATTTATCATACGCCGCATAACCCGATGCATCCACACATGCGTTTGTGCCTTGGGCATACGTGGCATTATACGCATAAGTGCCACCTTCACAATAGTTGCCATCTGTGCAGTCTGCACATTCCGTTGCGCCGGCTGGTAAGTATTCGCCAGGCTCGCATTTGTACTTGTTTACAGTCCATGTGGCTTGTAATAAAATGTCACGCGAGCAATCATATTGTGTTAATGCATTGGATTGCAATACACCGTCTTTGACTTCGTACCAACCTGCAAAACCGTACCCATATTTGGACGGGGCATAGAATGTTACGGTGCCATTGTTCTTGTTGCACGTGATGGTGTTGTCAACACTGCCGTCACCGTCTTCATCGTACATAATTTCAAAATTTAACGTTTTGCACACCCAATTCAAGATATATTCATCTTTGGACACAAAGTATGTTTCACCCTGTATATCGGTATCGGCACCTGGGATAAATTCATACTGCGCATCACAGACCTGGGCAGATATATCCCCAACGCACTGATATGCCCCGTCTTGCCATGTGCATGTCATGTCAATATTGGCCAAATTATTAATTTGATCGGACATATCTGCCGCAGAACGGTACACAAAACTACATTTTATACCATCTGTTTGTTGCCATTCGGCCGCCCCAGGAACCGCCGGAGATTCACAGGTGTCACAACCGGTTTGTCCTGTCTGCTCTTGATATTGGCCCGGCGGGCATATCTCTTGCTCGTAACCGGTACCATCAGAATAATGCCCCTGGTCGGTTGGACGGCACAATAACACACTGCCGTTGATGACATCTGCGTTAATTTGATATGTGCCATCACCCATATCTGTAAAGAAGTCTGACAGTTCGCCGTTTAATGTATAACCTGCATCACACTTTACATTATCCGCCGGGTCACCATTCACACTGCAGACATAAGTTTGATTATCTGCCAACAATGTACAACTGACGTTATCAATGGTACCGTGTTCTGTGGTGGTGGCACTATATTCCACCGAACACGATTTGCCATTATTTGACCAAACACTGTTTGCAAATGGCGGTATTGGACACGCAACACATGCAGTATGGTCATCATTTGCACGCAGTCCTGCATCACATGCGCTGCACGCAACATCGTATGCAGTGGCAAAATCAGAATCACCATAATATTTGCGACTGGATGCGGTATTGATATAACCATGTGGACACTGGGAAATAATGTACTTGTTCGCAACATCATCGTATTTCAAGAAATTACCGGCCGGTATTGTCACATAACAAGATTCTGGGCCGATGGCATTACCACCACCAAAGCCATAAAATACCAAGTCCGCATATTCGCCAATAGCCAATGTGGCGCACGCGGTCTGCACACATGGATTTTCTGTGCTGCTATTTTTAACCGCATAGCCAGATGTGACCGGGCAATAATAATCTGTATCGCACGGTGCCAGGTTATCGCCAGTGCCAGGATAATAATATCCGCCCACACAATATATAATGTTATGCGTCCATTTCGCGTTCAGATTTATTGTATTAGCCGATATGTTACCATTTTTATATAAATTTTGATAAAAATCATCCCCCATCAAGATGGTATCACGATTAAATGCAAGGGTATTACCACCACCAAAGAAGAATCCATCAAACGTGTATTCATCAGAATTATCCGCAATACCCAAATCTGCAAATTGTGTTATTTTGGTGGCACAGTTGATGTCTGCGCACAGACCTGTGTCAATCCCAAAATATACTGTCTTGGCCGAATTTTTATCGCCAGGGATATATCCATTTAATACAACATCATAGATATTTTCTGTCCACCGAGCGGTCAGTGTGGCATTTGATGTTGTAAATGTCATGGCACCATCCACAGGCATACCGTCTGCATCAAATATCTGGGCGCCATTGGCATCGTAATATCCAGTAAACGTATAACCATCGCGCGTTGGGATTTTTGCCAACTGGGTAATATTACCGGACAACTTGCCGTCACTGTACGTTGTGTACCAACCAGAATTATACTGCAGATACAATGTTCCATAACCGTTATCGCCCGCCGCATCATCCAATGTGATGGTGTACACATTTGGATTCCACCATGCGTATAATGCAGAATCACTTTCAAAGGTGTCTGGGGAGACCTTGATTATACCGTCTTGGTCTGTAATCTGGACACCAGATGCCACAGCAGGCCCGGTATAATATCCAACAAAGGTGTATCCATCGCGTGCGGCCGGCACAGGGAAACTCTCAGTTTCGCTATCACCAATAACATTTTCATATTCATCGGTTGTTGTTGCCATATACCAAGCTTCATCATAAACTTCGTACACCGTTTCGTTATTTGAATCCAAGACATTATAGTTATCATCCACATTCGCATCCAATGTAATCGCATAAGCGTTTGGAAAGCACCATTGTGTGTCTGGGGATGTTAACAAGTCGTACCCTTCTGTGTTATCTGTTGGATCTTTGTCTTCTGTACGACTAGAAATTACTGTTAACTGGTAATTCTGAGTGTAGTGAGTATCACATGTCCACTGTAAATTCGGACAAATATAGTTGTAATAATTAATGTCATTACGTGGAACTATTGTCCCGTCTGTAAATTCAAGAGCAGCATTTGCTTTATAGTCTGTTTCAGTACTCTCACAAGAGTTAATATGATGTGTATCGTCATTCAAATATTCTTCACACACAGGACGCGTACAGTATAACCTCGTGGTTTTATAGCAGGCCCTCCCACCATTATCACTGGTTGCCGCATGATTCTCATCTATCGTGTTGCTTGGGGATGCAATCGATTTCGTATAACCCGAAAAATCCGTTTTGCATTGTACGCATTTTCCACTATTCAAATCGCCACTAAAATACGTACCTGAAATAGTACAGGAAACTTTCGTAACATCACAATACATATCTGATAAATCTGCGTTTGGGTGTATGGATGTTTCCCCAGAATCCGCATCACCATGATAAATTACACACTTGTATTGTTTTGATGCATCCGCCACACAAGGAGCAAATCCATAATATATTGTTGTATCATATTTTGTAGCACAATAATCTTGTTTCCATGTTTCAGAGAAAGCATCACACTGACACGTACCATTGTCTTTATAACACTTGTCTATTGTCGAAGTACCGGGGATAGAAAGCGGATATTTTGTTGGGCACGGTGTTATACCGCAATCTGTATCAGCGTTGGCATAACATGTGGATGTGCCGTCACAATAAGAGCCAGATTCACATTCCACACATTCGGTCGCGTTTGCCGGCAGGTATGTTCCCGCAGGACATGTAACGTCCGCGGCAAACGAATTTGCCCCAATCAACATAAAAAATAGATATGTCAAAAAAACCAGAAAACCGCGTATTTTCCCCATATTTTCCTCTCTTTTATAATGCATGGTAGAAAATTTACCCCCACCTGTGCAAGCAAAAAGATATATAGGAAATAAAAAACGCGCCATCGGCGCGAATATCTTGGTGGGTTAGGTAGGACTTGAACCCACGACCAAAGCGTTATGAGCGCTCCGCTCTAACCAACTGAGCTACTAACCCACGGCGACTATTATATATATTTTTGAAAGTCTTGCAAGATAAAAATGAATAAAAATACCCTTGTCATGATAAATAATAGATTTCTGGGATATATATGATAATATTTATATTATGAAAATGTACGATGTAATTATTGTTGGTGCAGGCGCAGCAGGATTAACCGCAGCAGCGGCGGCTGTAAAAAATGGAAAAATGGTCGCAATTTTGGAAATGGGGGATGCGCCTGCGCGTAAAGTGCGCGCATCTGGCGGTGGACGTTGCAATATAACCAATACAAATGCAAAATACGACAGATATTTTGGGCAAAACCCAAATTTTGTACGTGGCACACTTAGTCGCGTGACCCCAGAAGATATTTTAACATGGGCAAAACAGCATAATATTGCACTGGTTGAAAAAAATGTCGGGCAATTCTTTTGTAAAGATGGGGCCGATGTCGTGGTTGATGCTTTGATTCATGATGCACATGGCGCAGATATGTTTTACAACGCAACCGTCAAAGAAATAAAGAAATCAGACAATATATTTTATGTGACTGCAGATAAACAGATACTGACGACACAATCGGTAATAGTGGCAACGGGCGGAATATCTTTTGCAACCCTGGGGGTGTCTGATATGGGATACAAAATCGCGAAAAGCTTTGGACACAAAATTATACCTGTGCGCCCCGCCCTGTGCGCAATCAGCACAAATACATTCTGTCCAGAATTGGCTGGAATTGCCATAGATGCACAAATAACAACAGGCAAACATGTAATTCGTGATTCTTTGTTGTTTACGCATACGGGCATTGGTGGCCCCGCCACATATCGCGCCACAGTCAGAGATATTTCATGCGAATTAAAAATAGACTTGTTGCCAGGCACAGATTTGAAACAAATACTGTCCGATGCAAAACGAACATGCGGCAAGAAAAATACAACTGCAATATTATCACAGTATATGCCAAACAAACTGGCAAAATGGATGACAAATAACGATACCAGAAACATCGCAGATGTCAAAAATACAGAACTGGATACGTTGGTCAAAAAAGTAAAACATATTGCCTTGGACACATCACAAATCAAATACCACGGTATGGCAAGCGCAGAGGTTGTGCGTGGCGGTGTTGACACAAACGAGGTTTCATCCAAAACAATGGAATCTAAATTGTGCCCGGGGCTGTTCTTTGCAGGCGAAGTATTAGATATTGCGGGTGATTTGGGGGGCTTTAATTTGCACTGGGCATGGGCCAGTGGGCGTGTTGCCGGTGAAAATGCATAACAGAAAACATACCTATCCGTTTTTTTATTTTTAGATTATATCATTCTGGGGAAATAACGAGAGAAGAATGATTACACAACAACCTGATTTATGTCGCGTGTGGAACAATGTTGAAAAACCAATCGGCACAACACAACTGATGATACAAGCAAATGATAACTGGAATAAATATAATAAACTGATTCAGTGCCTGAATCATAATGGATATATTGTTTATGTCGCAAAACACAACCATGATGATAACACCACAGATATCGCAGAAAAAATTATTGCAAAACATAAACTGCCACTGGTTCTGATTGCAAACGAATTTGATACACAACAAATAAAAAATTTTACCACCAACACATCTTTGTTTGATGCAGTAATATCTGTCGCAGAAATTCCTGGATCCCGGTGGTGGAATCGTATGATATGGCGGCGTTTTCTGAGATTGGAAAATCATGCGCCAATATTAATAATTAATGGCGGAATTAATCTGTGCAAAACATGCGGACGATTATCCAGAACTTTGCACAGTGCATATACAGATTACGACCCGAATAAATTAACCGTGATATTATACCCAGATATATGTCCACAAAATTTAATCGATAATCAAAACAAAGAAACACAAGACGATATTCTGAACTTCTTGAATGATATAAAAAAATAACCGCCAGTTGGCGGTTATTTATTCTGTGGTTAAAACCATTGCCTGACCATCACGAACAATCAAGTCCGCATCATCAGTTGTATCTTTGTCGCCCGCCCAAACATAGTACGAATACGCCACCCCAGGCTGCGCATCAATTTGTATTACATGACGAGAAGTTTCCAACACCAAATCATTCCCGTTTGGTGACGAAAAACGTATGACCGCACAGTTCGCACCAATGCAATCTGATTCAAATTCAGCATCACTGGACACAACCGTAAAATCATCAGATGATGTTTGACACCCCGCCAAACCCAACATCAAAACCAACAATGGTAAAAATATCTTTTTCATGTTGGTAATTATATCATATTTTACGGATGCATCCAAGGTAAAAATTACACGTTATGTAATATACGTTGTGTTATGCCGTCACGACATAATTTTGTGTACACAGGCTGGTCCAAACCAAACAATTTGATTAAGACATGCGGCGGATATACACACAATAAATCGGATTCCGCTGTAATGCCATTCTTGATCGTCTTGATTAGGCCACTGGGCAATTCTGAACGCCCAATACAAGATGATAAATACACAAAACATTCATCATTGTCCGCCAAACTTTCTAATGCCAAATGACGCGCAAACAGATTTAATGTTAAATCTGCCTTGCTGCCGTCTTTGGTCCACGGTGAACCGCCCCCAATCGGGCATGCAGTCGAATAAAAATCGCATGCCAATTTACGACCGGTTATACCACAATCCGCCACTGATGAATGATAACGATATATGCCCGTACCATTTATAATTATATTCTTGGGTTCTTGCCCCAGTATATCAATGACAGTACGTGTCAAATCAACCGCCCGCAACATTGGTATTGCGACAATCGCCGTTTCAATATCACCAAATTCATTGATTGATATTTGTGTTTTTATATCCAAGCCCAAGTTATCAGATGTGCGCGCAATGTCATACAATGCACGATTTAATTTGCGCGCCAAATATAATTCGCGATTTATAAAGTTTTCACCCTGACAGGCATATCCAACAAACACACCCTGGTCGCCCCAGCCATCGTTTACAACGCCACAGTTAATATCAGGTGATTGTACACCAATCATATTAATAATATTAATGCGATTGATGTTTATTGCATAATCGCCCCATATCACAGCATAACGTTCATCGTATCCGATTTCACGTAATGCGGACTTTACATATTCTGTGACAGATGATAAATCAACCTTGCCCGTGACTTCGCCACCAAGAACAATGGTATTGTCTTTGACCATAACTTCAACAGCGTATTTTACGGTGCTGTCTTGTTCAATCATTCTGTCCAAAATATAAGATGAAATGTAATCGGAAATTTTATCTGGATGTCCCAAGGACACCGCCTCGGCAGTTTTAAGCATTTTAATACTCCTTGTTTAGTCCATTAACGCAGGACAAGTTAGGATGTAAATCCGCGCGCCACAAGAACCATTTCTGTGACATCATCAAATGTATCATGAAAATCTTTGAAAATCAACTCTTTATCCACAGAAATTAGACGTATTGACAAACGCATATTTTGTGCTATATATAATAGCATGAATGATAAATGTTGCGTTTATTGTGGGAAAAAGATAACCCAAAACAGTCGTGAACACGTTATCCATAACGCGTTGGGTGGATTGTTGGAATCTGTGGATATATGTTGTCCAGAATGTAATAACTATATCAGCAAGCACATAGACGTAGACTTTACAACTATTTTCAACCCGATTGTGGGCAACATCCCAAACCTTGCAAAATCGCACAACAAAAATTCAGTCCCTTCGTTTAATGCCAATGTTTTGTACGAAGGCAAAAAATACACCGCCATCGTCAAGGGCGGAAAAATTGTCGCCTGCCCTGAACTTAGTCGCGCATTACGCTGTGATATTTCCAAGATTCCTGTGGAAGTTGACTCGTATAATTTTGACCTGAATAATAAAGTATTTCAGACGGGGATTGCAAAAATCGCATTTAACTATGCAATGTCTGTGGGTGTTGATTTTAATTTGTTGCGCGATGGACTTAAAGTACACAAATCTGGCAAAGATGTAACTAAAATAGAATACAATTATCCATTAGTCCCATTTTGTCCAATGAACACGGTTGATACTTTGCTGGAACTGGGGACACCAACAGAATTGTATCACAGTTTGATTTTATTTTCGCAACATAATCAACTGTGGTGCTATGTAGATTTGTTTAATACATTTCAATACTATGTATTGCTGTCTGATAAAGTACCAGAAAAAACAAACATTCACAAAGAATACGCGCAATCATTAACAAAAGTGCCACGTCCAGAAGATATTGATATTTCAAGACCAAAAGACGCGATGATATACGCACAACAGTATGGTGTCGAACCAACTATGGACAAAGCAATACTGATTGAACGTATCAGAAATGCAGAAATGAACAAAAAAAGTATTAATCAAGTCATATCAAAAAAACTGCCTTATTTGTCACCAATACATTTGATGCAATACGCACAAAACCAAATGTTCATGGGCGAATTTATGCGCGACTTGTCCCTGTATTTTGATAACGAAGATAATGTTAATACCACAAACTTTAGAATATGGACACCAACGCCAGATGGACGTGCGTTGATGTCATATCCCGATGCAATATTGCAAGAAATTAACGATACGCCAGAAACACTGAAACAATATACGTATGCCAAGTTTAATAAACTTAATACGCTGTTGTGCAAAAAGAAATAAATTCTATTCTTGATAACACGCATTTATACGAACATGTTCGGTCAACATATTCGTGATTGATTCTATGTTCTTGTACCCTTGGACAAATCTGTCGTTTACAAATATAGACAGATGCAAATCATCATCAAAAACGAACTTGATATTGTCCAAAATCCACACATTCCTATCACGATGATAATTTTGACAGTATTGTCCCCACTGAGACAGCAGACTGCAGATATTTTCTGGTACGACAATATCGGTTGAAGTATTGATTTTTTTATTGTGCGAAATAACACAACTTACAACGTTTTGTTTTTTCATTTTAAGACTCCTGTTTTAGTCCGTTAACGCAGGACAAGTTAGGATATAAATCCGCGGCTGTGACACATTGTCATGACAGAGGTTATGTTATCATAGGAAAACAGATTATCAAGATGTTATTTGATAAATCTGCGCATCGCATCGTATGCCAACCCCAGCCCCACACTGGCCATTTTGTTGGAATCAGAAATCACCGCGTGCGGAAATATATTTTTTACCGTGTCATATACATACGGAATCTGGGTTGAACCGCCGGTTAATATTATCAAACTGATATCTGTGGGATGAACATGTGCCAGATTGATACATTCGTTCATAGATGTTTTGATTTTTTCAACATCATTTTTAATCGCTTCTATAAACTCGGATATGCCGGTTGTAATTATTGGACAATCAGACAAGAAATCAAAACACTGGGATATTTCATCGTGAACAGATAATTTTATCTTGGCTGATTCCACGTAATCCAAATTGGTATGCCCCAAATTATTTTGCAAAATATCCATCAGTCGGGATATTTTGTCTGGCTCTTGCGCGCCAATCTGAACACCGCGCATAAGATTCCATACCGCCGGTGTATAAACACGATTGACAGACGACCATGTCGCCAAATCAATATACGGCGAATTGGGCACCGGTAAAATCTTGTCGCCACTGCGGTACATTGATCCCAACCCATATTCAGGCATAAATTTATTTATGGCGAACGCGTGATCAAAATCATTTCCACCAATACGAATACCTGTGTTGGATAAAATATCGTTTGACCGGTCTGTTTTATTCATCAAACTGGCCCCCAGGCGAATTACTGTAAAGTCAGATGTACCGCCACCTATATCTATGACCAGTGCCAAATGTTCAGACCTCAGTTGACTTTCATGTGCAAATGCAGCCGCAATCGGTTCGTACTGGAATGCAACGTTCTTAAAACCAACATTATGTGCAATCTGTTCCAACTGATTTTGGGCTGCAATATCGCCACTGGAATCATTATCACGAAAATGCACCGGTCGCCCCATAACAACATCTGTAACAGACTGATTGACAGATGTATCTAATTTTTCTTTTAAATGTCTGATAAAGAACCCAATAATATCTGCGTAACGTATATGTCTGCCTTTAATTTGGGTGCCAGATACCATTGTTGGTGTTCCCAGGACACGTTTCAAACTGCGCATAAAGCGTCCGCTGGAAAATGGCTCGCGGTATTTGTTGTTCGCTTCGTTTCCAATATAAATGCCACCATCCGTATCATCAAAGAATAACGCAGATGGTATTGTGTCATTATTTTGTGTAATTTGAACCATACGCGGTGCCCCACCGTCTGATACAGATACGGCAGAATTAGTCGTTCCGAAATCAATTCCGGCAACATAATGATGTAAAGACATGTGAAATCCTTGGGAGCAGTTGCGCTATATTTTAATCTTGTTTTTATGTAACGCAAGTTTTTTATTGTGCCAATCATAGATTGTGAACGATTTGACTGCACCTCGACACCATCCGGAATAAAAAATACCCCATACGGGGCATTTTTTATTCCTGGCGGAGTCGAAGGGATTGTCTGATTCCCATTTGCGCCACGTTGGCGCAATGGGCCCCTTTCGCTACGTAAGATTCAAACTTCGCCAGATGGCTCGTTTTCATCAACTGACGCTCCGAACCCGGCAATCATAGATTGCGAACGCTTCGTCCACACTGCGACACCATCCGGAATAAAAAACACCCCATACGGGGCATTTTTTATTCCTGGCGGAGTCGAAGGGATTCGAACCCTTGATACCCTTGCGAGTATACCACATTTCCAATGTGGCGCACTAGACCAACTATGCGACGACTCCGGATTTTTTTATTCTTCGTCTGCAGATTCTTCAGCAACTTCGGCTGCTTCTTCGGCAGATTCTGTTGGAATATCGTCTGATGCCAACGCATCTTCCAATTCTGCATCAATTTCACGCAACAATGGATCAGACGTGCCAATTTCCAAAGATTCTTCACCTGCATCAACAGATGGTGCTTCCTTGTAAGACTGCACAAATTCATGACGCACTGCATCAACATCTAATTTGCCACTGGCAATTTCACGTAATGCCACAACTGTTAATTTATCGTTACCCTGATCAACCACAGGTTCTGCCCCACCGTTCAAATCACGAACGCGCTGAGATGCCAGCATCCCCAATTCATAGCGGCTTTCTACGTATGGTAATGTATCAGAATTTGTTGTACGTGCCATTTGTTAAATCCTTTGTTGAAATCATTTTTCGTCAGGCTATAATGCATTATGGATGGCAAAAATGCAAGCAGAAAATAAAAAAAGTAATATAAAAACCTTATCTTTTGGATGTCGCTTGAATGCGTTAGAGTCTGAAAAGATAAAAAATATGTTGGCAGAACGTATGAATACGGCCATCGTTGTCAATACTTGCGCCGTTACAGCAGAGGCAGAAAGACAATCTGGACAGGCCGTACGAAAAATCGCAAGAGAAAACCCAAACGCACCCATATTTGCCACAGGGTGCGCCGCAACGCGTAATCCAGAACTATTTACTAAAATCCCAAACACGGCCGTTATTTCAAACGCAGACAAGATGAAATTGGGGGCGTACATTGGTCAAAACATTCAGATTCAGCAGCCCAAAATTACAAATTTTAATCACGTAGATACAAAACTTTCTAAACAATTTGTTCGGATCCAGAACGGATGTAATCATAATTGCGCGTACTGTATCACACGTCAGTTGCGTGGGACAGCAATTTCATTTGATTATATTGATATTTTGGCAGATGTGCAACGCGCCGTATGTGATGGGTTTAGTGAAATCGTACTGACGGGGGTTGATTTGGCATCTTATGTTAAAAAAGATGGCGACCAGGTATGTTTAATTTCTGATTTGTGCAAAAAATTATTACTGGACGTGCCAGGGATTAAAAGATTACGCCTGTCTTCGGTGGATCCAGCAGTTCCTGATATTGACAATGTGATTGATTTGATATTAAACGAACCGCGCATGATGCCACACCTGCACTTTTCGATGCAATCGGGGTCGGATACAATTTTGAAGTCTATGGGGCGGCGACACAGCGCGCAAAGAGTGCGCGATTTAGTTGCACGTGGTATGGGTAAAATCACATTCAGTTGGGATATAATTTGTGGATTCCCAGGCGAGACAGAAGAACTATTTAACGAAACGTTAAATTTGGTGCGCGAAGTAAAACCAATCAAGATTCATGCATTTCCTTTTTCGCCCCGCCCTGGGACACCTGCTGCGGATATGCAAAATCAGATTAACCGCGCAGTTTCCAAAGAACGTGTACGAATTATAAACGATGCTGCAAATCAAAATCGCGCCGAATTTATGCACGGGCAGTTGGAAAAAACCGTTCAGGTGTTGATGGAAGAAAACAATATCGCACGCTGTCCACATGATATTGATGTTAAAATCGCTGGGGAATCTGTACCCGCACGTACAATTTGCAACGTCATTATAACTAACATTGAAAATGACTGTTTTGTTGGGCAAAAATGTTGACGAATCTTATTTTATGAGTTATATTCTTCCCAGAATAAATACTAAAAACACCGGTGTGGTAAAGATGACACAAAGAAAAAAGCTTAATAACACAACAAGAAAACTGCGTGATATTGACTGGGAAACGGTTATTACATCCACCGTTATCGCTGTTGGCATTCTGCTGATGGTTGGCGCGACAACGTGGGGCGAGTTAGATAGAAAACGCGCCCTGTACACGCCAGGTGAATCTTTGCCAAAGAAAGAACGCGCAGCTGTTGATTCCTTGCACGATCCATTGGTGGAACATATAAAAACGTTGTACAGTAAATATTATCGTGATTATATGCGTTTGTTGCCCACAATATCATCTAGGCACGATTGGTACACAAAACCATTACCTGCAGGACATTGCTTGCCTACTTGCAGGGGTCAAATCCCTACAATGAATGAATATTTGTATTTCTTGAAAGATTTTGAGCAAAAAGCGGTCGAAAAATACTATCGCGAAACAAATGAAAAACTGAAGAAACAAAAACAATTACAAAAACAGAAATAAAAAGCACCCTGCCCCTACAATGAAAAGTGGGGGCAATTTTTATAAATTTTTATGTTGGCAAGCGAATTTATAATTGCTATGCTCCAAAGCATGAAAAAGAAATTACTTATTTTATTACTGACATTGATATCAACCACAGCAAATGCCGAGTTTAAGACCAAGGCAAAATCTGCTTTCTTGATTGATTATGATTCTGGTACAGAAATAGTCGCCAAAGATGCGGATACATTGATGCCACCATCTTCTATGATAAAATTGATGACACTGGCGTTATTGTTTGATGAAATCAAGGCAGGCAACCTGACGATGGACACACGGATTACCGTTGGTGAAAACGCAGATTACAACAAGCCTGAATGGTATCCTGCCAGTAAAATTTGCTTGGTCGCAGGTCAGACCATAAGCGTGCGCGACCTGATATTGGGACTGATTGTATTATCGGGTGGTGATGCATCTGTTGTTGTTGCCGAACATATCGCCGGAACCGAAAATGCTTTTACAGAAAAAATGCGTAACAAGGCACGCAGTATCGGCATGACACAGTCAACATTTGGTAATGCCAGCGGTCTGCCCAATCCAAACAACTTGATGACCAGTCGTGAATTGGCAATCTTGGCCGAACATTTGATTTCTGATTATCCGGATATTTACCCGATGTTTGCAACCAAACGATTTGAATTTGCCGAACACAAAACAGACTGGTGTCGTGAATGGGGGCGCACACACACGGTAAACTATAATAAATTATTGTTTAATATGGCGGGCGCAGACGGATTAAAAACTGGTCACACAAATGAAGGTGGATATGGAATGGTTGCCAGTGCCAAGGTTGGCGGCCGCAGACTGATTGGGGTTATAAATGGCTTTAACGGCAAAGGACACGAAGCATTGGCCGGCGAAATGAAAAAATTGTTGGAATACGGTTTCAAAAATACTGTTGGCAAAACGTTCTTTGTGCCCGGGGATGTGGTGGCGGAAATCCCTGTGTGGTATGGTCGCCAGAAAACCGTTACAGCAACTGTTGATAAAACGTTTGCAATAACGATCAACAAAGATGATGGATTGGGAGGAATCCGCGTATTGGCACGATTTGATGACCCCATCAGCGCACCTGTCAATGCCGGCGATGTTGTTGGTGAATTAATTGCAGAACAAAACGGTCAAGTTATCGCACGCGCACCATTAATTGCCAAGGACAAAGTAAAGAAAACCCAATTCTTTGGACGTGTGATTAAGA
Source organism: Alphaproteobacteria bacterium (assembly GCA_015062545.1). Lineage (GTDB taxonomy): Bacteria > Pseudomonadota > Alphaproteobacteria > Rs-D84 > Rs-D84 > Enterousia. The sequence goes on from SUUL01000002.1 coordinate 17,062, forward strand.
ATATAAAGGTTATGTTTGGTATATAAATATGGCACCACGTAAAAAGGCATCTTCAGAATATAAATTTCCACATCCAATGGAAAATGAACATCTGGTTGGACATAGTGACACATTGCGCAATTTCATGGACGCGTGGGAAAAACGTGATGTACATCCGATACACCCTGTATGGATGCTGACCGGGCCGGTTGGTATCGGCAAAGCAACATTAGCGTATAAAATCGCAAAAATGGTATATGGTAATGTCGGTGACTTTTTTATCATTGACCAAGAACGTAATATTGATAAAGACGGCAAACCAAAGCCTGACGGCAAAGTAATTTCTGTTTATACCGTACGCGCCATGATTGATAAAATGCAAATGTCATCAATGTCGGGGGATTGGCGCGTGATATTAATTGATTCTGTTGATCAATTAAATACAGCCGCATCAAATGCAATTCTGAAATTATTGGAAGAACCACCTGCAAAAACGCTGTTCTTGTTGGTGGTACATCAGTTGGCAAATGTATTACCAACCGTACGTTCACGCGCACGTGTTGAAAAAATGCGACCGCTGACCATATCGCAGTTGCGCGAATTGTGTGCCAGATTTATCCCAGAAGACGAAGTTAGCACAGAAACATTAAAACTGTGTAACGGCAGTTTTGGTAAAATCGCAAACTTGAAAACATCGGGGGGCGATGCAATATATGCGGAACTGATTGAACTGTTAAACACAGAACACGTCAATAGTGGGGATGTAATGGCATTGGCGCACAAGATCGCACCATCACCAGAATTACATGGAATATTGTTAGATGCGGTTGCGTCTTTTGGGTTGGCTGATTTATATCCAATCGTAACACGCGCAATCGCAGATATCAAAAATCTGTACCTGGAACCCGAAGTTGGTATTTTCAAGATTATTATGGATATAAAAAAATGTTTATAGATACACACTGTCATTTAACAGATAAATATACTGGTGGCGCAGATGAAGTTATCGCGCGCGCGATGGAAAATAATGTTCGTATTATGATTTGCCCAACATCGGATCCACAAGACATACCATTGGCACTGCAGTTGGCAGACAAACACAGCAATATTTATTGTACACTGGGGGTACATCCTGAATACGCACCATGTGATGCCACCAAACATTTGACCGATACGGTTTTAACACATCCGCGTGTTGTTGGGGTTGGCGAAATCGGTCTGGATTATCATTACAGTCCAGAAACACGTGATGCGCAAATAGAACTGTTTGAACAACAGTTGGAAATCGCAAAAAAACACGCCCTGCCCGTTGCCATTCATACGCGCGATGCCGAAGAAGATACCGCAGCAATATTAACTGGTGATATACGGGGTGTTATGCATTGTTTTACCAGTTCTTGGAATTTGGCAAAAACAATGTTGGACCGCGGTTTCTTTTTTTCCGCCAGCGGAATTATGACATTCAAAAATTCACAAGAAATACGTGATACTTTTGCAAAAATACCAATCGACAGAATTGTAATTGAAACAGATGCGCCATTCTGTGCGCCTGTGCCATATCGTGGCAAAACATGTGAACCATCAATGGTGGTTGAAACCGCACGAGTGTTGGCAGATATTAAAAATTTGCAAATGGATGAATTAGAATCTATACTGATGCAAAACGTACAAACATTATACCCAAAGATAAAACTGTAAAATGGCACGTCAGATTATAAAAGTTGGTCAGGTTTCAGAAAATCGCAAGGCGCGATTTAATTACTCTATTGAAGACACAATAGAGGCCGGCATCGCATTGACGGGCGCAGAAATTAAATCTATCCGTTATGGGTTGGTCACAATTGTTGATGGTTTTGTCCAAAGACGTGGTGATAATTTGTTCTTGGCGGGTGTTGAAATCCAAAAACTGCCAACGGCGGCGCGTATCGTAAACTTTGATGAACGCCGCAGTCGTCAATTATTATTACACCGCAACCAAATCAATCGCCTGATTGGTAAACTGCAAGAAAAAGGCGCAACGATTGTGCCATTAAAATTGTATTTTAATAATCGCGGAAAATTAAAAGTATTGTTGGGTATCGGATATGGAAAAAACAAGGTTGATAAACGTGAAACAATCAAACAACGCGAATGGGATAAAAACAAAGCGCGTATATTAAAAGGAAATTGAAACCCGCCAGATGGCGGGTTTTATTTCTGGCGCATCAGGCGCATAATATGCGCCATCAAACGTGGATTATATTTATTCTTAATCGGTTGCAAGATATAATCTATGTCCAGACCCGAATTCAAAAAGTCAATCGGATCGCATGTGTTCATACGTCTGACATCAAGATCGTTCGGCATGTTCGCACGCCCTGCAACGGTGTCAAAATTATTTTCAGGTGGCAAGAAATACGCAACACGAAAATTGTATTCTGAATCCAACCCTTGTTTTTTGAACCAATCTATTAACTGACGTGAATAACGTGGCTGAATTACGTCATATATCAAGTTCTGCCCCAAATTATCATATACTTCAAATTCTGGTATGCCGTACATCCATTTTGGTGTTCCGGGGGTCCATAGGCCTTCATTAACCCATAAATGTGTCGCCAAGGGCGCAGTATCAAAATACGCTTCGTCACGAAAGAAATATGGCGCGCCCTCGCTTTCGCCAGCACGCATGGGACGTGTGGTCGCAGAACGTAAATTGTAAAATAATCCGCGCGGTAATGTATTTTTTACAAAATACGACTTGCCGCTGCCTGACAGACCATTACATAGCAAAAGTGTTTTCTTTTTCATGATGTAACTCCATAAATATGCCCCGCATGGGCGGGGCGACAATACTAGTCTTCCAAGAAACTGCGCAATTTACGTGCGCGCGTTGGATGCTTTAACTTGTTCAACGCTTTTTGTTCAATCTGACGGATACGTTCGCGGGTTACACCAATGTATTCGCCAACCTCTTCCAAGGTGCTGGTTTTATTGGTGGACATACCGAAACGTTGACGCAGAACGGTTTCTTCCTTGGGATCCAATTCAGACAAAATCTGTGTTACAATCTTGCGCAGATTCTTTTGCGCGGCAGATGTAAATGGATTCTTGGCTGTTTCGTCCGCAATAATTTCAATACGAGAACTGTCGTCTTCGGTGCCAACAGGTGCTTCTAATGAAATTGGTTTCAGATTAACCTTCATTGCCTTGTGAATCTTGTCAACCGGCAGATAGATAATCTTGGACAATTCTTCGGCAGTTGGCTGACGACCGTATTTATGCATAAACTGACGTGATGCACGTTGAATCTTGTGTATATTATCAATCATATGCACAGGGATACGAATTGTGCGTGCCTGATCCGCAATACTGCGTGAAATGCCCTGCTGAATCCAGTTTGTCGCGTACGTAGAGAATTTGTTACCTAAACGATAATCAAACTTGTCCACAGCCTTCATCAAACCGATATTGCCGTCCTGAACCAAGTCTGAAAAATCCAATCCCAGACCGCGATTACTGGATTTCTTGGCGAATTTGATTACCAGACGCAAGTTGGCTTCTATCATTTCGCGCTTGGCACGTGCCGCTTCGGTTTGACCACGGCGCACCAATTCAACAACCTTTTTATATTCAGATGTAGGCTGGCCCGTTTCTGTTGCAATCGCCGTAATGTCATCTTGGATTTTCAAGATGTCATCGCCATGTTTCTTGGCGAAGTTTGACCATGCTGTATTCTTGTGCTTGGACAGTTTCTTGACCCAATTACGGTTCAATTCGTTGCCCGCATATTCCGCCAAGAAATCTTCACGTTTAATCTTGTTTGCCAATGCCAAACGTAACAATTTCCCTTCCAGCCCCATTAACAACTGGTCACGTTTAGTCAACTGTTCCAAAATTTCCGCAATACGATCATCGTTCAAGCGAATCTTGCTGACATGTTCGAACAATTCCAGACGCATTTTGGTATATTTCTTTTCCAATGTCGCATCTGGTGTATCAGATGTCAACAAATTGTCCAAACGTTTTGCCTGCAATTTCTGCATGCTGTTAAAGATACGTTTAATCTTGGCAAATAAATCCAAAACCATTGGCATCAAAGATTCTTCCATTACAGGAATTGGAACACCAGATGTGCCGCGTGGTGTATCTTCTTTCTTGATACCATCTTCGTCATCATCTTCTTCGTCTTCGTCATCTTCTTCAACGGATGCATCTGCCAAATCGTCCAAATCATCATCATCCAATTCGTCAACATGTTCCACTCCCTTGGATTTCAGGGCTTCGGACAAGGCGGCCAATGATTTTTGTTCGGAATCACTGGAATACATAACTTCTAAATTAACGATATAGCGCAAACGAATATCTTCGTTCAGCAACTGTTGATACCAATCCAGCATTGCCTGAATAGTCATCGGGCTTTCGCACAGACCATACACCATCAAACGGGATGCGGCCTCGATACGTTGCGCGATGGCAACTTCGCCCGCAGCGGTCAGCAACTGAACCGTACCAATTTGTTTCAGGTATGATTGAACAGAATCTTGAACACCCAACACCAAAGAGCCTGTCTGGCTGCGTTCCAGCTGTTTGGCATAGTGTTCATAGTCGTCATCGTTGACATCAACCTGTTCGGCATCCGCATTCAGCAAGTTACGTGTTTTATCGCGCGGTTCGTCATCTTCGTCCGTCCCGTAATAGCGATTCAAATCCTGGGGATAATTATCCGATTCCAAGATTTCCAACCCCAGGTCTTGCTGAAAGAAATCCAAAACTTCATCATGTTCTTCGGCAGGAACTTCGTCCGCTTCGGTGGCATCATCAAAATCCATACGTGACAGATAGCCAACCTCTACCGCAGATTGCGCCAATTTTTGCAGATTTTCAGGCAAAGAATCTATTAACAATTTTGTTGCCTGATCCAATTTTTTTACCATTAATCACCCTTTCGCAGTTTTTAATGTTTTCCAAATGGTTTATTAAGATTATTTCTTTTTAGTTGCCTTGTTGGCCTGCTTTTGCGCCTTGGCAACCGCATCATGGATTGCAGATTCAGACACCAATCCCAATACGATTGGGCTTTGGATTTGAATAATTGAATATGACTTGTGTGTTTTATTGCGTACAGATGCAACCGTTGGGTTTGTACTGCGCATCAAGCGTGCAATCTGACCATCCGACAATTCTGGGTAATTCTTGACAATCCACAAGATACCGCCCAGACGATTTTGACGATGCAATTTTGGCGTATAACCAACACCCTTTTTGTTTTGCTTCTGTTGTGCATCAACGATTTCCTTGCGCAGGGTCAAACGCGCAGAAGAATCTGCTTCGCAATTTTCAATATCTTCACGTGTCAACTGACCGCTTAAAATTGGGTTCAATGGTTGAATTTTGTATGTTTCCGCATCCGCGATATTTTTAACTTCAAGTTCATGCAAGCCGCAGAATTCTGCGATTTGTTCAAATGTCAACGCTGTGTTTTCAATTAACCACAAGGCTGTTGATTTAGGCATATATGGATAGTTCATGGAAATTTCCTCTATTGTTAACGGGGGCAATATACACTAATATTGCCCCAATTTCAACATATTTTTATTATTTTTTTATTTTTATGGCTTATGCTTTTTTGACGATTTTATATCCGTCTTTGCCGTCCAGTATTGTCCAACCGGCGGCATCTATTTGTGCGCGCAAACTGTCTGCGGTTGCCCAATCCTTGGCGGCCTTGGCATCGGCACGGGCAGCAGCCATTGCAACAATTTCGTCTGGGGCGGATTCTGATTCCAGTGCCACCAGTTTTTTTGCACGGTCAATAAATTGCAATCCCAACAGTCGGTCGATAAATTCAAATAACGCCAATTTTGTCGCAGGGTTAACAGTCGCGTCTTTTAATAATTCTTGAATAACGACCAATGATTCCGCAGTTTTGAAATTGTCTGATGCGGGTGCCAAAATTTTATCGTGCCATGTGTTATAAGCACTGGAATCCAGTTCGCCAATATTGTCAGCGTTCATTAAATCTGCAATTTTACGAACAATATTTTTATATCCATTTGCCGCCGCATCCAATGATTCAAATGAAAATTCCAGTGGTTGGCGATAATGGCTTTGCAGTAATAAATATCTGTATGCCATTGGGTCATATCCGCGTTCAACCAATGTACGTACAGTATATGCAGTCCCGGCAGATTTAGACATTTTACCATCTTTTAACAACAACCATTCGAAATGTGTCCAATATGAAACCCATGGCGCACCGACCAATGGTTCGCTTTGGGCGATTTCGTTAGAGTGGTGTACTTTTGCGTGTTCTTGTCCCCCAACATGCAGGTCAAAATGTTTGCCCAGGTATTTCATACTCATGGCGCTGCATTCAATGTGCCAGCCTGGGAATCCGACACCCCATGGACTGTCCCATTCCATTTGGCGTTTGGTGTCTGTGGGTGAAAATTTCCATAATGCAAAGTCTGTTGAATTTCTTTTACCACTGTCATCAATGCGGGCACCACCACGTAATTCGGATAAATTTTGACCGCCCAATGCGCCGTATGCAGCAAATTTAGATGTGTCATAGTATATTCCATCGCCCGGGATTTCGTATGTGTACCCCAATGCTTCTAACTGTTTTACTTGTTCAATTTGTTCGGCAATGTGATCTGTGGCGCGTGGCGTGTATGTTGGACGAATAATGTTTAACAAGTCAGAATCATGTAAAAAGTTGTCTATGTATTTTTGTGCAACATCCCATACAGACAGGTTTTCACGTGCAGCGCCCTTTTCCATTTTATCGTCACCTGTATCACCGTCACTGGTTAAATGACCAACGTCTGTAAAGTTCATAACATGTGTGACATCGTATCCATTTTCGATAAATACACGTTTGATAATATCACTGTTGACAATTGTACGCATATTGCCAATATGTGCATCCCAGTAAACCGTTGGACCGCATGTATAAAACCCCATTTTTCCGGGTTGTAATGGTTTAAATTCTTCCAATTTTCTGGACATGGTATTGTATAATTTAATTATCATAATGCGTTCCTTTTCCGATTTAAGTTCGTTGAGATTTTAGTAATTGTGTGATTGAAATGCAAACAAATAAGTTCGCCAAAGATGCAAATTAACAACAACAGTAAAAATTGATAAAACGAATTGTCATTGTGTGACTATTATGCCACATAAGATAAAACGAAGTCAAGAATCTTTGTTTTTTGGATTTTCGTGCTTGCATTTGATTTAGTGTTTATATATAATAACCCACGCACGGAGCGTTGGCAGAGTGGTAATGCAGCAGATTGCTAATCTGTGACCGAAATTTTTGGTCCATAGGTTCGAGTCCTATACGCTCCGCCAGAAAATTCAACCCGCCATTTGGCGGGTTTAATTTTGTGCTGCGGACGTTTATTTTTACAATTTTTTGTAAACTTAAAATCCCCGTGTGGGGGATTTTTTATTCACTGTACGGGCAGTATGGATTGAATTGATATATACCATGCAACCCCCTGAATTTGTGATCGATTGCGATATGACAGTCCGAGATCTTTGTAGCGGCCTGTGGACTGGTGGCAGGAACTGTAATTTTGCTGCCGCTGGCGCTTAGGGCTGTGTGCGAGGGGCAATCTTTACATTCTGTCTGTCCCACCTGGTTTTGATATGAACCCGCTTCACAATTATAACAATAGTCCATCCCTTCGTCATATTGATAGGTACCCTTTGGGCAATCAAGACACATTCCGCGTTTATTATATTGCCCCGCAGGACACCAGTCGCTGCAATTCAAGTTATAATTATAACCGGCGGATAATTCTTCAAGAAAAGACCCAAGTGTGACATCAGAACCTTCAAAAAATTCAAGGATAGGTTCGTATGCATAACTCATACGTGTCAGATTATTATGACAGATTTCCACTTCTTCTTCATTTTCCCATTCCGACATATTGTCGCACGCCGTATCTCTTAACGTGTAATAATCTTCATTGGGCGAATCGTTATACGCATCAATTAAATATTCCAACACGTCACAACTATGTACGGGTGTACAAACATCGCCATATTCATCATGCAGATATGCGTATGGGCCATAAGGATCATCACCGACCGCATCCAATGCCGCATTATATATTTCACAATTTTTGGCTATATTATAGTGGCAATCATAAGCAACTTCAACATCTGGAATAACCCGCCTACAAATATCGTAATAATTGCTTTGATACATATTTTCATATGTATAACCACATGTAAGTGTATCCCCGGTATTACGATAATGTGCATACACGGCATCCATTACATCGCAGCGTGGTCCAGATACTGATGCCAAACATTCCGTTCCGTAACGGTAATCAGCATATAAAAATATTTGTGTTAAATCAGAATCCTCCCACTCTGAGTCATGACACAACGAACGTATATAAGATTCTTTATTGTTCAGAATCTCAGCGTAGCAATCGTCATCCCCGCCACATGCCGCTTCTATCCCGGTATTCAAAAGTTCACCATCATCTGAACAATTGTAAACATACGTACCCGATTCATTAGCATCATTATGCGCTTCAACCAACGCTTGCAAATACGCACAATCAACACTCGTGCCAGTTCCACCCCACACACGAGGGGACGCAGTACAACTGTCACATACATATCTTGTGCCTTCCTCTTCCCAAGAATAATTAATTGAAGTACATTCATCGGGAAAATCATCCTCTGTCGTAGAACAAACATTATACCTGTCAATATACCCATAACTATTTTCTATACAGCATCGCGCGCATCGTGAATCTGGATTACAGTCGGGCACAACCTCGCACGAATTTGGATCGTCCGTACAATACCCATCGTAACACTCGCTTTCACAATTCTCGCCATAATAATCTGACAAACCATTTTCATGGCAACAATACCCATAGTCAGCACCATCGCCGCCACCGCCACCAGGTTCAAGAATTTCAGAACAATCGTTTTCTGGGTTCGACACACATTCATCCCAAGAATCGTACTGATTGCCCCACTGATCTTCGTATTCTTCTGCATACGATATGGTGGGGGTAATAAAAATTGTAAATAATGCAATAAGCGCAGAAAACAGCACAGTTTTTTTCATATCAATCTCTCCGAATTGGTTGTTGTGCCTTATAAATGGTTTCTACGCCATGCCACGATAACACATCGTGACATGGTCACTATAGTAAAATGCAGAATTTATTGCAACAGCAAAAATAGGTATTTTTTATGCTTTTTTTATGTGCGTATAAATGGTAATTTTTTATGTGAAAAATTATGAAAATTTGGATAAAAAAATCCCCACGCAGGTGGGGATTTTAGCAATAGTTTTATAAAAATTATTTCTTCCAAAAGGCAAAACCACGACGTGCAGATTTTTCTTCACGTTGTTTTCTGTCTTCGGCAGCGCGTCTGCGTTCGGCACGGCGTTCTTGAAAACGGCGCGCGGATTCTTCGTCACGCTGAACAACAGCGATTGTTGTTGCAGATAATTTACCATTGCGAACTTCTTCTTCAAATTCAACAATGTCATTTTCATTCAAAAATCTGATGCCGGCAGCCTTTAATGAACTGGAATGAACAAATACATCATCTGTGTTACCTTCTGCGTTTGGTGTATCAGGACTGATGAAACCAAAACACTTCTTGCCATTATACCATTTTACTTTTCCTTGACGCATAATCCTATCCTTTCCTTATGCAAGTTATGGTCCCGAGAGACACGTTCAGAACCTGATATAATTTTGACATTTTTATCAAATTATTGCAAGGGGAATAAAAATGCCCCATTGTGGGGCATGTTATATGTTACTTCTTGTAATATCTTTGCACTTCGTTCATTACAAAGTTAAACAACTTGCCCGCCTGAGTGGTCGCAGGCATCGCCCAGTCACGCTGCATATATGGCATCGCAGCAACCAGAACAAAGCGTGCCATAAAATGGAAAATTCGCGCCTCTTGATGCTTGGACAATTTCGCAGGCGAATTTGATACACGAAATACTTCGTTTTCAATCGCATCGTCCAACTTCTCATTTATATTATCCAATATTTTTTGCGGATAATACAATGTGCATTCCTTGGGAAAGCCTTCAAATATGGAAATGTTGTTGTTACGTGTGTATAAAATATTCCAACCAACACGTTCAAATAAGTCTTCCAAGCAATTACATATCATGCGATTGTATGATTTTACACCATCTTCCATGAATGTGGCAAGGCGCGCCTCGATACTGTCAGATTTGGCGTTCTTCTTTTTACGCGCAGCCTCGTATGCGACATGGGTTTGACGTTCAAACTCAAAAAACGTACGTACCTGACAGATGATTTCCATCGGAATTACATGGTCCGCACTGGGGCCAATGTTCAAGATTATCTTGGCATCACGATAGTTACGCGGATTTTGCATGTTGTAAAAACAATCGCGTACAGATAAAATTCTGTCGGGCATCATTTCACGCAAGCGTTCAATAAATAAACGCGCCTGAGGTATCAAGTCAAATAAACACTTAACACGCCATACGTCTTGTAATCTGAAATGTGGCGCAGGTATCTTGTCAATCGCACGAACCAAATCAACCGCAATCTTTTCATGACCGCGACCAATTATCGCCAAGACCGCTTCGGATGCCGCGCTGATGTATTTTTCGTGAAACTTTTCATGAATCTTGTCAGAAATCGCCTGGGCAGATGCATCGCGATCATGCGCAACCAAAACTTTGTAAGCGGCATGCGCAACATCGTTAACGTAATCATCGTAATATTTGCCCGTCATCTTGTCCAGGGCACGGTCTATCTTCTTTTGCGCGCCAACAATAACGGTTACAATAGATGATACAGACAAATCAATTTTATGCCCAGCAGAACTGGTAAAAAACTGATTACGCATTGGGTCTGCATCCAGACGATGATTTACAACGTATGGTGATAATGGGTTAATGTCCGCAATACGTATTGGTTCATCAATCGCGCTGTCTGTGGCATAATCGTACTTCATAACCGCAGCCTTGGGCGCACCAAAGCATTTGCCCAAAACATAAAATACTTCGCGCAGCCATGACATACTGTCTGAATACAGTATCTTGAGGTATTCGCCCGCTTCGTCATTAATACGCCCAGATTCAATCGCACGATCAATCGCCGCCAGATTCTTTCTGTCGTTTTCTGTTGTGATATCCTGGGCCCAGGTATCAGAGCCTATGTGTGACATATCCATCCCCCCTGCACTACTTCATCATCGGAAACAGCACGATGTCACGCGCAGTCGGCTGATCAAAGATTATGCATGCCAATCTGTCAACACCCATGCCCACACCGGAAATTGGTGGAAAACCATGTTCCATAGAACGAACAAAGTCGTTGTCCGGATTAAAGGCTTCGTCATCACCGTTGGCAATATTGCGCGCCTGTTCTTCAAACGCAGACAACTGCTGAATCGGGTTCACAAGTTCTGAATACCCCTTGCAAATTTCTGCGCCACAAACCAATAACTGATACATATCAATACGGCGTTCGTCCGCATCGCTGCGGCGTGCCAATGGAACCATGTATGCCGGATAATTGTACAAGAATGTTGGGTTTACAATATTACCGCGGATTTTGCGCTTGTAAACATAGTCAACCAATGCAGGGATAGATTTCAGATCTTCTAATTCCGCATAAGGGAACATGCCATTATCAACCAGTTTCTGACGCAACGTATCAACATCATCAAAATCCAAGATGTCACAGCCAAAGAATTCATTCATCTTGGCGGTGTAGTCAATCATTTCGTATTTGCTGAAATCCAATGATGTGCCTTGGTATTCAATCTGTAATGTGCCACGACATTTCATCAATAATTCTTGAATCAGATTCCATGTAAAATCAATATTCTGCTTGTAATCCCAATATGCCGCATACCATTCAACCATTGTAAATTCTTGCAAGTGGGTGGCATCCATGCCTTCGTTACGGAAGTCTTTGGCAACTTCGTAAACACGGTCAAAACCGGCACCGATTGCCTGCTTTAAGAATAATTCTGGGGAAATGCGCAACTGAAAATCTGCATCCAATGCATTGTGATGTGTTGTAAATGGACGCGCAGCAGCACCAGATGCAATATTTTGCAAAATCGGTGTTTCAATTTCCAAGAAACCGTTACGGTTCATATAATCACGCCAATACTGCGTCATCTTGAAACGCCCCAGTAATGCGTTGCGGGCTTCTGGATTAGAAATGATGTCCAAATAACGCTGACGATAACGCGTTTCCATATCTGTCAGGCCATGATACTTTTCCGGTAATGGACGCAAGGCCTTGGACAAGATTTCATAATTCGCAACCTTGACCGTCAATTCGCCCGCAGTTGTGTGATACAGTTCACCAGTGATGCCAATAAAGTCACCCAAGTCAACGTTGGCCTTCATAAATTTGTAATTTTCTTCGCCCAATTCTTCGCGGGACATAGAAAACTGAATTTCGCCATTGATATCATAAATACGGCCAAACATTAATTTGCCCAGCCAACGTAATGCCGTTACACGACCTGCCAATTTAACAGGTGTACCATCCGCCAATGCGCGGGCATCTTCAATGGTGTGTGAGCGATCAAATTTATCTTTCCAAACAACGCCATCGCGCGCTTTGATGTTTTCTGCCTTTTGCAGACGCGCAGTCAATTCATTGGTTGAAATTGGTGTGTTGTTTGTATTTTCTGACATTTTATTTGGCCTTTTTGTTAATAAAAAAACGGACGTACCAAAAGTGCGCCCGCAGTTGTTATTCTGTTGGTCGCACGTGTTAATTAAAACGTTTAATAAACAATTTCATTATTTTATGCATCCATTATTCTTTTTTGATAAAACCGCCCTGAGGCGGTTTTATCGAATTTTGGTGCGAGCAAAGGGGCTCGAACCCTCGACCTCAACCTTGGCAAGGTTGCGCTCTAGCCAACTGAGCTACGCTCGCATTGCGTGGTATATATTGACATATCTTTTTTATAATTGCAAGCGTTTTTTGCAAAAAATATAAAAAGCCCGCAAACGCGGGACTTTTACTTTTGTTTTTGTGGCGCGTAATAGCGCAAAGAATCTAAAGAATACTGCTGTTTGGCAACTTCTAGTTGTTGCCGGCGTAAATCATTTGATTTTTCTATTTCGCGCCTGCCGGCCGCAATATTAATCGCCATAGATACCAATGACAGCGCAACAAAAAATTTGAATAAATCACTGTTTGTATCTACTTTGATTTTATTACTTACATTAACTGCTTTGTAATCTGACATATCTTATCACCCCCATATTAAAACCATTTCCAAGGCTGAAACACTTTCAACAAGCCCATAGCGGTACGTTTGTCCGCATAGGTATGACCGCAACGTGGACATACGTTAAACGGTTTGATAATTGATTTGACCTTTTTAGACACCATTAACCACAAATATATACCAATCGCCCAGGCAGCCACCACCAGACCCCATGCCACATAATCAAAGTATGAATCAACTGTGCGCGTGATAACCGTTATTGTTGTTACGTCTGATTTTGACAAGTCATTATAAATCTTGGTCGCAACAGGCCAAGATGACGGACACCATGGATAGACATGTTCAATGCCGTAATTGGTCAATAACGTTGTTCCCAAGCCACCAGATTGCTTGTCCAGCGCAGATTTAATCGCAGAATCCAGCATTGTGTCAAATTCCGTTTGCGCAACACGTGTCAGATCTGATTTTATCTTGTCCAGTTGCGCGTTTACTTTGGCGGCGGTATTATCAACCGATGCGATTGCAGAATTTGTTTTTTCAATACCACGGTCCAGTTCGGCGACTGCCTTGTCAACACCGTCTGTTTTTGCACCAAACATTTTGGCAAAACCGGTTAACTTTTTCACACCAGATGTTGTTTCGGATGCTTTGGCGGTTTCTGCGCGTGCCTTGGCGGTTGTGTCTGTTACCTTGTCAACTGCGTTTTCTGCCATCTTTACCTTGTCAATGGCAACAGAGATTGGCTTTTCCAAGTTAATTGATTTTGCAACACCATCCAGTAATGCTTCGTATTGCTTTACTATGCCCTTTTGCAGGTCAAAGAACATGGACACAACGATTGATTTCTTAATCGGCCCCGAATAAGTATTTTTTACATGCAATGGTGCCCATATCAGCAATGCAAACCATATAACCGTTATAATGGAAAATGTGGTTTTAATGCCGCGTACAAATGACTTCTTCTTTGCGACTGTTTTTGCGCCACCCATATCAATAACTTCAATCTGTTTTTTCTGTTTCGCCATCCTTTTCCCCTTGTGTTTTATTTCTGCTTATGCGCCGCGTGAAACTGGGCAATTAATTCTTTGTTAAATTCTGCCATACCATCATATATTTTGCTGTGCGTTTGCGCCTGTTGTATTTGTTGTAATGTTGCATAATATACCTTGGCATCGCTTGATTTCTTGAAAGTTAACATTTCTGATTCAGCTCTGGCATTATATACACCATCCAGTTCGCGCCCGCGACAAAACAATGTATGGATAAACGCCAAGAGTTCCGACTGATTAAATGCAATCGCCAGATACATCTTGTCATTTGCAGACAGGGTTAAATCTGGACCACCTTTAATCTTTTTATTTGTCTTCGTTTTGTCCGTCATCATTACCCCCTGTATAGTTTTTAATAAATTCTGATTTGAATTCGTGGAATCTGCCCTGCTCGATTGATTCACGAATGCCACGCATTAAATCCTGATAGAACCACAGGTTGTGTTGTGTCAATAATGTTGCGCCCAAGATTTCATTACACTTAATCAAGTGATGGATATATGCGCGCGACCGTTGGCACGCGGGACATTTACATTTGTCATCCAATGGGCGTGGGTCGTCCCTGAATTTAGCGTTGCGCATATTCATTGTGCCGTGTCTGGTAAATGCCTGGGCGGTACGACCGGCACGTGTTGGCATTACACAGTCAAACATATCAATACCACGTTCAACCGCACCCAATATATCCAATGGTGTACCGACCCCCATCAGATAACGTGGCTTGTCCGCAGGCAATAATGGTGTTGTGGTCGCAATCATGTCAAACATTACATTTTGGGGTTCGCCAACCGCCAGACCACCGACCGCATATCCATCAAAACCTATTTCCGTCAGGGCGCGCGCAGATTTTTCACGCAAATCCGGAAAATCCGCCCCCTGAACAATACCAAAAATACCATAGCCCGGTCTGTCAATAAAGGCATCTTTGCTGCGGCGCGCCCAACGCGTAACCATATCTACGTTCTTTTCAACACGTGCGCGTTCCGCAGGTAATTTCAGACATTCATCCAAAACCATTGTAATATTGGAATCAAGTTGATGTTGAATATGAACAGAATCTTCGGGGCGCAAGAAATGTTTTTTCCCACCGTCAAAGTGGGATGTAAACTGAACGCCTTCTTCACTCATTTTCGTCAGGGTTGACAGGGACATCACCTGGAAACCACCGCTGTCGGTTAAAATCGGGCCATGCCAGCCACCAAACTTGTGCAGACCGCCCATTTGTTCAACCAAATCACCCCCCGGGCGCATCATCAAATGATATGTGTTGCCCAAGATTACTTCGGTCCCGGTTGCGGCGACCTGATCCATGGTCAATGCCTTGACCGTGGCCGCAGTTCCAACCGCCATAAATGCAGGTGTTTGAAATGTCCCATGCGCCGTTTCAACCGCGCCACGGCGCGCATTACCATCTGTTGCAATCAAATTGAATTTCAGTGCCATTTATGCCCATCCTATGCCTTGAAATTTTCATTCCATATTTGTTTCAAATCTGCATCAAAATCTGCCCCTTGGGTTACAATGGCCATCGGACCATCAAAGTAACCGCGCGAATATTTTATTACATCGTCAACAGTTATGCGATTAAACATATCCAGTGTGTCATAAAAATCATATAAACAACCATGATGATGATAAAAACCCAACAGTTTATCACAACGAGCTGTCGCAGATTCTAACCAATCCGCATCCCCCAATTTATCCTTGCGATTGTATCTGTCCAGAACATCAGGTGTAATTTCCGGAGAATTGTAAATCCGAAATGCATTTTGAGCAATCAAAGATACAACACGCGATATATTTGTCGCAGACGTTTCTGTACCAAAGCCATTCCACGAACGTTCATTATTGCCAACAACAATACCACCAAAACCGTAAACCAAACCATTATCTTGACGTAAAACATTTGATATTTCTTTTGTCATAAAACGTTCAAAACGTCCCAACGCACAGTTCTTGGCACGATTTTCGTATGTATGTGGCCAAATATTTGGAAATAAAATACGCAGTTTTACGTTATTCTTGTCGGACTTGGTATTATGTGCAACACATGGTGTGTATGGTATATCTGTGTTTTCAGACACATCGTGTGTCGGTAAAAATGAAAATGATTTTTCCAACTGTTTTAACAGTGCATCTGTGTCCAGTATGCGACCAGAAATACCAATCGTACAATTTTTAGCAGACAAACGCCGCGATAAAAATTCCAACATCTGGTCACGTGTAAATGACATAATTGTATCTATTGTACCTAAATTTAATGTTGATGATACGGCATTACCAAATACTTTTTCCGACATAAAATCATTAAACTGACGCGATGGATTATCCAATGCACGGCGCAATTCGTCACATACGACACTGCGTTCAATTTCTATCTTGGCCGGGTCAAACAACGAGTTCTGTAGTTGGTCACCAATAAAATCAACCAAAATATTTATATTTTCTGCCAGAATACGACCGTAAAAGTTTAATGAACCAGAACCTGTGGATGCATTGCGAAAGCCACCATAATAATCCATATAATCATCAATAGAACGCTTGTTTGGAAAACGTGGGGTACCTTTGCACAGCATGTGTTCGCAAAAATGTGTTAATCCGTATTCATGTGGTAATTCATCACGTGAACCTGTGGCAAAAGCAACCTTGACAGATACCGTTTCCAATTCCATCGGATCCAAGATAACAGTTACACCATTAGATAATTTGTGCAACGTTGGATTATATTGCATTATTCCCCCCTTGCTTGAACAGTAAACAACAGTCACCATAACTGAAAAAACGATATTTTTCAGCAACCGCATGCGAATACGCAGCCTTCATTTCTGGCAGCCCAGCAAATGCAGACACCAACATAAACAATGTGGATTTTGGCAGATGAAAGTTGGTCAACAATACATCAACCGCACGAAATTCATACCCGGGTGTAATAAATATATTGGTTGTACGACAAAATGGCGCAACACGGCGATATTTTTCAGGATTTTTGTTGTATTGCGCCGCGCTTTCTAACAGTCGCATTGACGTTGTGCCAACCGCAATTACGCGCGTGGCATTATTTATAATTTCTGCCTGGGATTCTGTGATGCGACCCCATTCGCTGTGCATTTTATGTTCAGACAGATTTTCAGTTTTTACCGGCATCCAAGTTCCTGCACCAACATGCAACGTAATGTTCACAATTTTCGCACCACGCGCACGTATGGCATCCAATAATTCTGTGGTAAAGTGCAATCCTGCCGTTGGTGCCGCCATTGACCCCAGGGGCTGGGCATAGACGGTTTGATACCTGTCGCGGTCGGACAATTCTTCATCGCGTTTCATGTATGGTGGCAACGGCATTTTTCCAACCTTGTCCAAAACAGCCATTGGGTCATCACACAGGAATTTAATTTTCAGACCACTGTCCGGATGTTGGGAAACGATTTTTATTTCTGTGCCATCAGACAATTTCAAAATACGACCTGGTTTTAGTTTTGGAAAATTCTTGCATAATCCCCACCAACAACCGTCTTTGGTGGATGTGTGCAGTGTAATTTCATGTTTACCATCGGCAATAAAACGCGCAGGAATTACACGCGAATTATTAAACACAACAACATCACCTGGGCGCAAATACGCAACAAAGTCACGTATATGTTTGTCTTGGATTTCTGGGCCATCATTTACCACCAACATACGTGATGCGTCACGATTTTCCAATGGGCGTGACGCGATTAGTTCACTTGGTAATTCAAAATCAAAATCAGATAGTGTATACATTATTTATCTTTGCTTTTCCTGACCCCATCTTTTGCGCAATAAATTTATTTGGTGCCGCTGTTGCAACTTTTCAAGCGTGCAACCATTTATGTCAACTATATAACTGTTACCCCACCTTGGTGTCACAGACAAATTAACATTATTTTTCTTTTTTGTTTTGTATCGTATTGTATCACCAATTGACACATAGTCGCAGAAATGCTTATCCTTTATTGACATTTGTCTATCTGCCAGACCATCCCCGTCAATGTCCAAGATAAATGCAGTTGCATTTCTATTTACCCGCATGTCAATAATCCTACCCTGAAGTGTTACAAGTTCTTTATGTGTACACCCAGCCAATATTCCTGCACCGGACAATGTCAAAAATACTTTTTTATACAGTTTCATTTCTTTACCTTTGTTTTTGTGGCGTGACAGACTGACGCAATTCATCAATTTGCATTTGTCGTTCAAACGCATCCAACAGTTGGTCTGTAGGTTTATCATTTATAGAATCTGGATGCCCGCGATGGTAAAACACATTTTGATAAACATCGTGCGGATTTTCCGTATAGAATTTAATCGTATCACCGATATGCAAAGCATGTCTTAACAAACGCCTTTGGTTGTATCGATATGCATAATCAACATGCGCATCAATCAGGCCATCACCATCCGTATCACACAGATATGCCGCAGAACGATTATGATCGCGTTGAATAATAACTGCACTAACGCGATACAGCTTTACGGGTGGCGGCGGTGTTCTTTTCGTTTTGCACCCCCCCAGCAATATTCCCGCGCCGGACAATGTCAAAAATACTTTTTTATACAGTTTCATTTTTTATTTATCTCAATTTCTGTTGGCCGATTTGTGCACGGATTTTATTTTCTTTGTACAGGCGACGAATGTCCTTTATTGAACGATTGTTCACATATCGCAGACAACCGCCATCACACTTTAATGTATCGCCAGGCTGGATATACTCACATACAGCATTACCGTACTGAAAAATTCTCTCTTTCTTATCTGCCAGTCCATCACCATCAATATCGATATAAACAGACTTGCCTTTTTTATCTACAACTGTTGATTTTTCAGGCATATCTAAATTTACTATTGCAATGACACTGGTTGTTATAACACCAGCCATCAACAATACCAGACACCCTTGCGCATCGATGTTGGCTTTTTGTCTACGTTCACTCATTTTTTATCCCTTTATTATTTACCAAAATCCAATCCTTGGTCGGTGTAGTTTTCGGCTTTTTCTTCCCAGTCTGGTTCAACGCGCACAAACAAATGCAGGCGCGCGTTCACGCCCCATTGGTCTTGGATGTCATGACGGGCGGCGGTGCCGATTTGTTTCAGTTGCGTGCCACCCTTGCCCACAACAATCTTTTTATGCCCGTCATTACGGACGGCAATTTTTTGATATATGTCCAAGACACCTTCGTCATCAACGTCAACGCGTTCGGTCACAACGTTGATATGATATGGTAATTCTTGGTGAATGTATTTATAAATCTTTTCGCGGGTTAATTCCGCCAAATACAATTCATCTGGCACATCGGGCGCGTCAACCGTATCAAATAAATATGGCGATTCCGGCATTACATCTGCCAAGGATTTCAACATTGGTTCAATACCGTCATTTTTCAGCGCAGAAATCATAAAGATTTCACGCCAAGGTGCCATTTGGGAAATCTGCGCCACCATTGGCAACAGTTCTAATTTTGGAATCGCATCAACCTTGTTTAATGCAACAAAAATATTTGGGCGGTCTTTGATTTTTTCTGCCAGCGCACTTATCGTTTCTGTTATCCCCTTTTGCGCATCAATCAGCAGTAATACCGCATCGGCATCCGCCACCGCATCCATAGCCGCCGCGACCATCGCCCTGTCCAATCTGCGCGAAGGCTTGAAAACACCGGGGGTATCCACGAAAATCAGTTGTTTTGCCCCAATCATCTTGACCGCACGCAGACGTGTGCGCGTTGTTTGCACCTTGTGCGAAACAATGGCGACTTTGCGCCCCATGATTTGATTTAGTAATGTACTTTTGCCCGCATTTGTCGGGCCGATAATAGCCACAAAGCCTGAGTATGTTTTTTCTGTCATACCCAGACAATAGCACACCAAAATGAAAAGTGAATAAAAATCTTGAAAAAATTTGAATATATTGATATGAATTCTGTTGTGGGTGGGAACAACAGAAAAGGAAATAAAAATGCAATTAACCGGACCAGAAATCCTGTACCGTATGCAAGACAAAGCACACCCAGACATCGTCATACGACCATTTGATAAACGCTGTTTGGGATCAAATAGTTACGATTTGCATTTGGCAGATACTTTGCGTGTATATAAGCATACAATCCCCAAAGGTATGAAACCCGCAATTCCGTACAAGGGCAGTTTTGGTATGCACCATATGAAGGATTGGTTTGAACATCCAACCGCATACGCAAATTATTGCAGAACACCGGGGGATTTCGACCCACGCAACCCACGATTTTTAATTGACCCAACAAATCCGGCACACCACGAAACAATCGATATAAAAATTCCAGAAACAGGCCTGGTATTATCGCCAGACGTTGGTTATTTGGGGTCAACAGTTGAATATACCGAAACACGTAATTTGTTCCCTTATATTGACGGAAAATCCAGTGTTGGGCGTAATTTCATCTTAAATCATCACACGGCGGGTCGCGGTGATGATGGGTTCTGTGGTGAATGGACATTGGAAATACGCGTTTTGTACCCAACGGTTGTTTATCCATACATGCGCATCGGCCAGATTTATTACGAAGAGTTTACAGGCGACCGTATGCCATACAACGAAAACCCACACAGTCATTACAACGGTCAACGCGGTCCAACCGCCGCCGCAGTTATCCCCATAGATAAATTCTTGCAGGAAAAAGTACGCTAAAAAAAAATCCCGCGATTGCGGGATTTCTTATTCTTTGTTCTGCTTGTTCAATGCGTTTACCATTTTCATTATCAAGTCGCGCTGATTATCCGCAGGCAATTTCCAATATGCCATTAACAAACGCAAAGATTCATTTTTGGCCAATGGATCAAATGGTGTTTGGTCGCCAACATGCACCTTGGGCCAATGACCATTACGGGGTTCGCGTTCCATGTGTCCAGGCAGCCCAGCAAAGAAAAAAGATACAGGTGTTTGCAAGGCAACACTAAGTTCAAACAGGCGCGATGCTGCAATACGATTGCCCGCCGTTTCATACTTTTGAATCTGTTGAAATGTTACACCACACAACTTGGCCAAATCTTTCTGGGACAGCCCCATCATAGAGCGGCGCAGCTGCATGCGCTGACCAATATGTTCATCAATAGATGTTGGCGCAAAACGCTTTTTCGTCATGTACTTAATCCCCCTGTAAAAATATTTCCTTGTGATATGACATATTTTACACTTTTTTCTTTTGCTTTTGCAATCAAAAAACGGTTATGATACCATGTCAAATGATAGCATGAAGGGGAAGAACATGAAAAAACCATTGGTTCTGTGTATTATGGATGGGGTTGGAATAAACATCAATAGTGAAAACAATGCCGTCAAATTGGCTAAAATGCCTTTCTTTGATGAATTATTGGAAAAATATCCACACTCGCAAATAAATGCCAGTGGTGTTGCCGTTGGATTGCCAGATGGCACAATGGGAAATTCCGAAGTTGGGCATATCACAATGGGCGCAGGACGTGTTGTTAATCAATTCTTGCGCAGATTTCAGATTGAAAATTGGGATGAAAACCCCGCATTGAATGCATTTGTGAATACAGTTAAACATGATGGTGGTATTGTTCACTTGGCAGGATTGATGTCAGATGGACGTGTACATTCTGATATAAACGACATTATATTTATCGCCAAGAAAATATTGGGAATGGGGCTGCGTGTTTGTATTCACTTTGTGGCAGACGGACGTGATACACCACCAAAATCTGCACAGACATATATATCCTTGATTCAAGATAAATTAAAAGACGAATTGGCAGATGGGCGTGCGTTCTGGGGTACTTTGTCCGGACGTTATTGGACAATGGACAGAAACAACAATAACGACAGAACAGAATTGGCGTTCAATGCAATCGCAAATGCCGTGGCAGAATATCATGCACCAACAATTAATGATGCGTTACAGGCGGCATACGAACGTGGCGAAACAGATGAATTTATCAAGCCAACCATTATTGATGGGGATGTGGCAATAACGCCAAAAGACGGGTTCCTGTTTGGCAATTACCGCAGTGATCGCGCACGTCAAATTATGCGCGCAATGCTGCAGACACAGGCGCATATATTATGCTTTTCACAATATGGCGAAGGTCTGAATGACAGTTGCCCCGCCCTGTTGCCCGATGAAGTAATAACTAATACGTTGGGGGATGTGTTGGCGGAACACGGATTGTCACAATTACGTATCGCAGAAACAGAAAAGTATAATCACGTGACTTATTTCTTTGATGCAGAAAGAAATATTGATTTGAATGGTGAAAAGAAAGTATTGATTCCATCACCAGATGTTGCGACTTTTGATTTGAAACCTGAAATGTCTGCGGTGGAAATTACAGATGCCTTGTTGCCGATTTTGGGCGAATACGATGTAGTAATTCTGAACTGGGCAAATGGCGATATGGTTGGACATACCGGAAATATAGATGCCGCCGTGCGTGCAATGGAAACGCTGGATGCGCAACTGGCGCGATTGGTTCCCGCGGTATTACAGTTGGGTGGTACATTATTGATTACAGCAGACCACGGTAATGCAGAACAAATGTGGGACGATAAGAATAATGCCCCATGGACCGCGCATACAACAAATCCTGTGAACCTGATTGTGGTGTCAAACACACCGCCAACGCATGTCAGCGATGGTGGATTGGCGGATATTGCACCAACTATGTTAAAGATTCTGGGGATACAGCAACCAGAATGTATGACAGGAAAACCGTTAATATAAAAAATAATCTGCCATTGGGCAGGTTATTTTTTTCTGCGTAACGCAAAGAATTCTTTTAACAGTTGGGCAGATTCCACGGCGTATTCTGGCACCTGATGAACATTTGGTTTCCACAGATGTTTGTCCGTTTCATAAATACGTGCGTTTGACGTTATGCCGCCCCCTTTGTCATCCGATGCCGCATAATAAATGTTGTTTATACGCGCAAAAGATATCGCGGTGGCACACATGGCGCACGGTTCCAGCGACACATATATGTCACAGCCGTCCAAGAATTTAGTCCCCAATTTTTTACATGCACGATTGATTGCAACAATTTCCGCATGCAGGGTTGGGTTCTTTTTCAACTGAACCTGATTTTCACCGCGGGCAATTATTTTGCCATCACGAACAATTACCGCACCAATTGGTACGTCTTCGTGTGAAAATGCGCGTATTGCACAAACAATGGCTTGATTCATAAATTTCATACTTTATACTGTAATACATGGAATCAAAATTGCAAATTATTTCCGGTCAATATCGCGGGCGTAAATTACGTCTGCCCGCAGGGGCGCGCCCAACACAAAATCGGGCGCGTATCGCACTGTTTAATATGTTGGAATCGGGTATAATTGATGGGGGCGCAGAAATACGTGTTTGGGATGCCTTTGCCGGCAGTGGTGCATTTGGATTGGAATGTCTGTCACGATATGCGGGGGCGCAAGTTATATTCACAGATGTTGCCCCGACATCAATCCAGACTGTACGTGATAATTTGGCAACATTGAATGTGGGGGCGCGTGCATCTGTGGTGCAAATGGATGCGATTGGCGCAATCGGGAAATATGCACAAAATACAGATTTAATATTCATTGACCCGCCATATACAGAATATGAACTGGGGATAAATTTTGTAAAAAAAGTGGCTAAGGTTGCCAAATCTGGCACGATTTTAATCTGGGAACAGGAAACCGTCAATCGGGTCAGCCCAGATATTACACAATGGAACGTATTACGCGACAAGACATACGGCCGCGCCAGATTTTTAATTTTGCAAAAGATTTAAGTATAAAAATCCTTGATTTTATAAACTTTTTAAGTAATAATATGCCCCGCACAGCACCCTTGGAGGCTGTGAAAGTAAGTAAAACATGCTATAAAAGGATATAAAAATGGCAATTAATATTAACGCAGAAATTCGCAACGTTGCTGGCAAGGGGGCCGCACGTAGCATCCGCAATAACAAAAACGTCCCTGCAGTTATCTATGGGGAAAAGAAAGCCCCTGTCGCGATTGAATTGAACGGTCGTGAATTTGAAATGTTGCTGCAAACATCTGGATTGCGGACTAAATTGTTCCAAATCAAAACAGCAGAAGGTACAGAAGATGCAATGCTGATGGATATTCAATATCACCCAGTAAGCGATGCTGTTATCCACGCAGACTTCAAACGTATTGACGTTAAAAAGCCTGTTAACGTGGTTGTACCTGTTGAAGTTATCAATGTAGAAACATCCAAGGGATTGAAATTGGGTGGTACGTTGAACTTTGCAGTTCGCAAGGTTGCATTGCGTGGTTTGGTTGATGTTATCCCTGAAAAAATCATCATTGATTTGGCAGATTTGACAATCGGTGACGTGGTTCACGGTACTGACTTGGTATTGCCAAATGGTGTTGAATTGGGCTTGCATCAGGCAGAATTGGCATTCGCAACAATCGGCGGTAAAATGCCAGACGAAGCAAAATAATAAAAACCGCCAGATGGCGGTTTTTTTCTTGTTCCACGTTATTGTGGAACTTTTTTTATTCCAAAATCTGATTCTGTAAATCTATCAATTTCTGACAACCATCTTGCGCCATCGACATTAACTGGTTTAATTGTTCAGATGTAAATGGATGCTGTTCGCCTGTGGCCTGAATTTCAATGAAACGACCATCATCAGACATTACAAAGTTAGAATCCATTTCGGCAACACAATCTTCTTCGTAATCTAAATCCAGAATCAATTCGTTATTCCACAGCCCTGCAGATACCGCTGCAACATTTGCAGAAATTGGATTTTCGTTAATACGCCCCTGGGCCAGTAACCAACGCACCGCCAACGCCAGTGCAACAAAGCCCCCTGTTATACTGGCACAACGTGTGCCACCATCGCCCTGAATAACGTCACAGTCAATCGTAATCGTATGACGGCCTAATTTTTCCATATCAACAACGCTGCGCAGGGAACGCCCAATCAAACGAGAAATTTCAACCGCACGATTGTCTTTGGTCATCGCTTCGTGACTTTTACGCGTGCCATTTGCACGGGGCAGCATTGAATATTCCGCCGTCACCCAACCACCAGTTTTGTTCTGAATACGTTTCCAGGTTGGCTGATTAAAGTCAACAGATGCAGTACACAAAACATGTGTGCCACCCATTTTTATTAGGCATGACCCTTCGGCCCATTTGTTTATGCCTGTTTCCATGGACACAGGGCGCATTTGGTTTGACTTTCTGAGTGACGGACGCAACATAATAAAATCCTTTGGTTTTAATGTTTTTGTATATTATATCGGTGGATATAAATTTTGCAATTTTTTTTGGGTTTGATTTTTTGTATAATATTATATATGCTATGATTCCGAAAAAGGATTTTTATGTCAGTCAAGGCAAAGCGTCTTTTGAAACGCATCGTTAATTATTCAGGTATCTTCTTCTTTATATTGGCGGCAGGTATGCTGTGGTGGCAGTTGCGCGATTACAGTTTATCAGATATTGCGCATGCCATCTTGGACATTCCAATTACACACCTGATTTTCGCATGTATTGCGTGTTTTGGTGCGTATTTTATATTATCACTGTATGATTATTTGGCACTGAAGTACGTTGGTGGCAAGGTGTCATGGTGGAAATGGATGCTGGCGGGGATGTTGGGGTTCGCAATCAGTAACAATGCCGGAAATGCCGCGGTCAGTGGTGGTGCAATTCGGTACAGGTTATATACCCGCTGGCGTATTCGTGGTAGCGATATTGTAAAGATGCTGACTTTTTCCGGTTTTACATATTTCTTGGGTGCGTCTGCGATTGTATTGGTTGGATATTTCTTGATTCCAGATATGGCAACAGATGAATCTGTTGGGCTTAGCATGGGCTTGAACACATTATTTATTATATGCGCCACTGTATTACTGACCTACTTTGCGTTGACGATATTCTTGCGCGATAAATGGGTCAAGATTGGCGAAATCAAGTTTCACGTTCCATCTTTCAAGACCGCAGTAATTCAGACATTGTTGGGAATAACAGACAGTGTGTTGACGGGGCTGGTATTGTATTCTTGTATGGTGCCATTTGTACATATTCCGTTTGGTACATTTATCGGTTTGTTTGTTATTGCCCAAGCCACAGGTATATTCAGTCAAGTTCCTGGGGGTATCGGTGTATTTGAGAGTATATTCCTGATGGCCCTGCCCGATGGCGTGGACAAGGCTAATATATTTGGCGCACTGTTGGCATACAGAATTATTTACTATGTTTTACCACTGATGGGTATTGGCAGTTTGTTCTTTGTTTATGAAAGATGGTTGCGCGCAAAAATGAAACAATGGCTGGCCGAAGCCAAGGAAAAAATTCCCGCCAAAATCAAAAGCATAAAATCAGAAATTAAAATTAGAAAATAAATACCTTGCGAATACATATTATGTCATGTTAGAATGGCACTTGTGTATGATATGGGGTTTATAATAAGTGCTTGTATTATCACTGATTTCAACAATTCGCATGGCACCTTTTGGTATCGTGGTGCAATCCCTTGGCATGGGCATGGACGCCCCATGGGGACGGGTTGTTGCCAAGACATACACCGCCAAAACAAAAGGATTATTAAATGTCAAAAAAAATATACGTGGATGCAGTCCACCCAGAAGAAACACGTGTTGTGGTTCTGGATACTGCAACGAATCGTGTTTCTGATTTTGATGTTGAAACCACGACCAAGCCACAGATTAAGGGAAATATCTATCTGGCCAAGGTTATCCGTGTTGAACCATCATTACAGGCGGCATTTGTTGATTATGGAACTGGGAAAAATGGTTTCTTGCCGTTTTCTGAAATCCATCCAGATTATTATCAGGTGACCGCTGAACAGAAAAAGAAATTATTAGAACTGGCGCATGCCAATATCGTTGATGACGATGACGATCCAAATGACGAAGAGGACGAAGTCGCAGAATACGATGATCACAGCGCAGGTGAAGATAACAAAGAATTTGCAAAACGCGCACGCGAATTCAAGATTCAAGACGTTATCAAGCCAAAGCAAATATTGCTGATTCAAGGTGTAAAAGAAGAACGTGGGCAAAAAGGCGCGTCCATGACAACATACTTGTCATTGGCGGGACGTTTTGCGGTTCTGATGCCTAATTCACGCAAGCGCAACAGTTATGGTATATCCAAGAAGATTTCAGACAAGGCAGAACGCGCAAGATTACGTGACGTGTTGCACGCCCTGAAAATTCCCAAGGGTATGACCGTTGTTTTGCGTACCGCGGCAATGGGTGCATCACCTGCAGATATTACGGCGGACTATGATTATCTGGTGAATTTGTGGAATGAAATCCGCAAAACAACACTGGAATCCGTTGCGCCGGTAACAATTCATACCGAAGATTCTTTGTTGCGCCGTGTTGTACGCGATTTCTTGAGTGACAAAGAAGATGTCTTGGTCATCCAAGGCGAAGAAGCGTACGATGCCGCAAAACAGTACTTTCAGCAGATGTACGGTCGCGCCCCACGCAAGCAGTTGGTGCACTATAAAGATGCCGCCGTGCCATTGATGGTCAAGGCCGGTGTTGAAAAGCAGTTGGAAGGCTTGCATGGGCCATACGTTCAGTTGCCATCTGGTGGGTCTTTGGTTATTAACCAGACCGAAGCAATGGTTACGATTGACGTTAACTCTTCACGCGCAATCAAGGAAAAAGATATTGAACAAACCGCACTGAACACCAATTTAGAAGCAGCCGAAGAAATCGCATTACAATTACGTTTGCGTGACTTGGCGGGGATTGTGGCGGTTGACTTTATTGACATGGAAGAAGAAAAGAACAACCGTAAATTGGAACTGAAAATGCGCGAAGTTATGAAGCGCGACCGCGCACGCACACAGGTTGCAAAAATTAATAACTTTGGTGTGTTGATGTTGTCACGTCAAAGACTGCGCAGCAGTTTCATGGAATCTTCGTATGTGGCATGTCCGCATTGTATGGGTGCAGGTGTTGTTCCATCAATTCAGACGGCTGCAATTATTCTGTTCCGTCATTTGCAAGAAAAACTGTTGGCGAAATCTGCCCAGAAAATCATTATGACTGTTCCAACAGACGTTGCGGTTTATCTGTTGAATCACAAACGTGCAGAATTGGCAGAAATGGAAGCCAAGTTTGAAACCGAAATTGTGATTGTTGGCGATGACAGTTTGATGAATATTGATCAATATTCAATTCAACGCGTTGCCCCAGAACAGAATAAAACAGAAGACTTGTTGGGTGCGTATGCGCCATCAACGGATGCGAAAAAGAAAAACGCGCAACATGTTGATGCGAAAAAGACAACTGTATCTGCACAGCGGCGCAAGCGCAAAAAACAACAAAAGAAGAAAACTTTCTGGCAAAAATTGGTCAGTTAAGAAAATCCCCCATCCGGGCCCCGCGCAAATATTTATTTGCGTGGGTGGACATAGGGGGATTTTTTGTCATTACTGCGCCCGGGTCCTGCCGCCGCAGGCGGTAACAAGAATCACAGATTCGTGTAAAAATATTGGCAGAGAACCCCTGCCCCCTTGTGGGGCGGGTTTTTATTCACATGTGTTTTTACAAAACATGTCAATGTTTTGTAAAATTAAAATCCCCCATGTGGGGGATTTTTTTATTTACTGTACGAACAACTGGGGTTAAATTTGTACGTACCATGTCCACCCTTGAAACTGTAAGTGGATGGAATTTTGCACGCGCCAATATCGGTGGATGCGGTTGATTCCGTTGTACCATATACCGTTACATTGGTGGTGCTTTTTACACCGTATGCCGGACAATCTTTGCACGATGTTTTTCCTGTTTCATCTTGATAGTCGCCCACCGAGCATGCCTGTTTAGCATACGTACCATTCCAACCTTCTTGCGAGAAATTTGTCAGCCCATAATACCCCTTTGGCACCGGTGTGTCACAGCGCATCATATCAATCGCACGGGCGGATATTGTGCTTTCACATGAATACACATACCCGTCCAGTTCGTCTGACCAGTCAGAGCCATTACATTCCTGTTCAAAATCATACGGATAGTAAAAATCCAATCCGACCAAACAATTCCCGTCTGCATCATAATCTGCGCAATCAGTTTGATCCCACGATGAATAATAAACACACAATGGGCGACCCAGACTGTCAAAACCATATCCATTACAGTCATAATCAGCGTAGTTGCCATCTTGGAATTTTGCACCCGATGCATCGTAATATCCACCGCCACATTCCAAGGCATTGTATGTACAATCCCAATTTTTGAAATCATCTGCTAATTCGCATTTCAAATCATAGATTTTCAGCCCCGCGTTTTCAATGGTATCATACGTATGGGCGCACTTTGTACTGCCCGGGGTCCAATTTACAAAGTCTTCATACTTGGACGTTGGTAATTCGCAGTCATAGCATTGTCCATGCTTATTATATTGCCTTTCGCCACATGAATCGGCACATGTTAACCCAATACGGTTACGAAAATTTTGTAATGTGGTGCTATAATCTTCCCTCATGTCATCATACCAATAATTCATACATCTTTCTTCAAATTCATAACGATCTCCAGGATAGACAACAAAGTTTAAATTATACTTGCATCTGTAATAATCTGCAGTACCAGGTTGATATGCATCCCCACATATTTCGTCAAGATTGCAATAGTTACTATCCTCGTAATCAGAACCTGATTTGGTCATGTAATTATACCATACGTCTGCGAATTCACAGTTGTCATCCGCAACATCATCAATATGTTCCCCGTTATAGCATCCCAAATATGTTGCAATATTATTCTCGTCGTACCAATCGCCATTATACAGCTCATTATAATCTTCGCAATTCAGCAATACGCGCGATATTGTCAGTGGGTCACTGTACGCTTCATTAAAATTACGATAATTGCACGCCGCATCGGTATAGCCATGTTCATCTATCTCATTAAACAGATGTTCGTAATTACACAATGGTTTACAGTTTATGCCCAGTTCGTTTGCAGCCTTGTCCAACCAATACGACATCCGGTCAGAGTTTTGCAACTCATTTTCACCGATTTCATCCCAAAAACTGTCGACCACATTCATGTATGCATCAACACGACCAGAATCGACCGCGTCTTGCAATGCTTTGTTCAGGTATTTTTGTGTATCGCTTGGGTATTTACTGAAACTGCCATAACATTCTGTTTCGTCGGTTTCTTCGTTTGCAGAACAAGTTATAGTATCGCTACCATTATAATAACTGTTTAAAAAACCTGCCAGTAAAACGCAATTATAACCATCTGTACGTGTTGTATCAAAATAACATGACATGCCATTTGCCGCCAATAAATCTTGTGCATCAAAATTATTAAAATACCCTCCAGTACAATCTATATCTATGTAATTTACTATCGCGTTACATGTGGATGTGCCATTTAACGCCTTGATACATTTGTTATATGCCACTGTACCAGATGCACCAAACTGGGAACAAACGTCTGACAATGCACCATTTTCCCCGTCTTCACATGGTGAAGCACAACTGTCAGTGTTATAATAATCAAATGCCGCCTTCAGATAACTACATTCTTCATCATTCGTTGGACAGTTGTTTGCCATATAATCGCTTATATAATTCCTAACCGTTGAAGCGGCCGCTTCTTCATCCCCACCGTTTGTGTTGTATTCGCTGTCCAACGCGGCAAGTATTTTTTTACAATGTTCAGATTCATTTTCAGATACATAGTCTTCACAATCGGAATCACCTTCACAGGTGTAGTAAGCATCATTGAGACAAAATTCATTTCTGCGTTCAGAAATATCGCTGTATTCATCTTCATAGTAGCCCGGTCCCCACCAAGCATCAATAACCACATTGGCATAGTTGTCAGAACACTCAATATCGCCCAACAGCCCAGCAATTGGTACATAACACGATGCACCATATTGTTCGTTCGCATACATATTAACATCGGTCAGATTCAAGGTTGTGCCGGTATCTTCTCCTCCCCATACGCCTCGTATGATACTTGAATACGCACATGCGTTAATCTGCATATGGTTTTGACATTCCAAATCGTCCGATTCGCAGACTTTTAAAAACGATGGGGAATACTCGCCACAATCACTAGTGTCCACATAAATTGTGCCCAGATTTACACCAACCACAAAATTCTTTAAATAGTCACAATTAATTTCAAAATCATGTCCCCCACAGTCCACACACATATCTGTTGCACACCTTCCGCTGCCTTCATCACCAGTGGTACATGAGTACGCCCATCCATATTCGTCATAGACCGTTAAACCGAGACAGTCGTTCTGATCCACCACTTCTTCCGCTGCACACGGGTCGGATGTATCATAATCGGAACCGGGTTCTGAATCGCATACTTCTTCCCAAGATGCACCTTGACCACACCAACCATCAAAACATTCATCGTTACAGCTGGACAGACTGGTAAATTCGCCCATATTGGTACCACAACAGTAAAAGTAGCCATCAGCATCGCTGCCGCTATCTTCTTCATCATCCCAACCTTCACCCACACTGCCGCCAACACCTTCGCAACCGCCGGCAAGGCCAGATGACGCGTCAGACTCGCAATCTTCTTTGGAACCGTATATTTGCCCAGTCCAGTTTACCCACACATCACAATCCCCCGTATCTTCACAAGCGTACGATACGGTTGGAGTCAAAACAGCCGGCACAAAAACAACAAACAACGATAATGCAAAAATAATCAGTTTCTTCATTCCCCTTTCCCCCTGTTCAGGTAATAAAAAACCGCAATATTTTATTAAAGCGGTTGGAGGTTAGAAACTACTATAAGGAATAGCGGGCTTATTCAATTTATTCACCACCCTCCAACCCGTGGTTGGAGTGATTTTCATCAATTCTGATGCCTTATAAGTGGTTTCTACGCCACATCATGACAACTCATCATGACATGATCACTATAGTAAAATGCAAAATTTATTGCAACAGCAAAAATAGGTATTTTTTAGTAAAATAAACATAAACAAAATTTTTGCGAAAAAAAATTGTAAAATATACCGCTGCTGTTTCCTGCGCCCGGGGGATTAACGGTCAATGGTTAAATAATATCAGTAAATAAAAATTTTATATTATGTAATATGAAGTTTCTTAAAAACATATATAAAATCCCGCCTGATGGCGGGATTCTTCTTTTCCCCGTTCTATTAACGAGAATAGAATTCAACAACCAATTCTGGTGACATCTGTACCGGATATGGAACGTCTTCAAACGCAGGTACGCGTGTGAATGTCGCTGTGAAGTTCGCACTGTCAACAGATACATAGTCCGCAAAGTTGCGTTCCGCAGATTCCAATGCCAATACCACCAATGGCATCTGTTTGGCTTTTTCACTGACGGTGATGACATCGCCAGGATTTACACGATAAGATGCAATCTTAACGCGTTTGCCATTAACATAGATGTGACCATGGCTGATTAACTGACGTGAAGAGAATACAGTTGGTGCCAATTTTGCACGATATACAACCGCATCCAAACGGCGTTCCAGTAAACCAATCAAGTTTTCTGGGGTGTCGCCCTTCATATTGTTCGCTTCGTCATAATACTTATGGAACTTCTTTTCACCGATGTTGCCATAATAACCCTTTAATGTCTGCTTGGCACGCATCTGTTTTGCGTAATCTGATGAATTACCACCACGTGATGTTGGACCATGCTGACCCGGTTTGTATTTACGTTTGTTAAATGGAGATTTTGCCTGACCCCACAGGTTTACACCCAGGGAACGAGCAATCTTCAATTTGCGTGTGCTGCGCTTTGCGCCTGCTCTTGCCATAGTTTTTTTCCTTTGTTTTTGGTTTTTACGGTGCCAAGTATTTGACAGAATCCTTATCGCGGGCGGGACCAAAAAAGCACCGCCGTTTAATCAGTTCTGATTACCCAGCGGAGCCTAGTTTATAGTGTTTTATTCAAAAAATCAAGCATTTTATTCGTGTTGACCACGCATGGCCGCATTAAATCTGGCCCTTTGCGTTTCTGTCAACTTTCTGATTTTATCCGTAAATTCTTGTGATCCTCTAAATTCAACAACAGGATGACCACCATAACCAGGTCTGTGATATATACGCATATCGTGATTTTCTGGATCACAGAACGTATAGGCAATTTCTTTATATTCAGGATCTGTATCCACTAATGATGTTTCTTCATACTGAACCAAATTACGTGCAATAATATCATGTGTCACAGACTCTAGCGTGGCTGGCTTTAATCGTTTGGTTGCATCATTTAATTTTTCTGCAGTCGTCTTGTTTGTTTTGGCTTCATAAAACTGCTGTGCCTGCGTTTGATGCTGATGCTCTACCGCTTTCCAGGTATCATCAGACAAACGGAATCGCACACCTGCAGCCCCGCCCATTCCCGGCTTGTGAAAGATTTCAATATCCCCACCATGTGGACTAGCAAACGTCCATTCTTCTCCCTCTTCTAAAATATCGTCAGTATCTTGTGATGTTTTTAATGTATAGTTTATAATGTTCTGTTCCGCCAGCTTTAAAACCAACTGTTCCAGTGTTTGCTGTTGTTTTTCTGCCATTTTTTACTCCTTTTATGAGTGTATGGTAACACAAAATATACGCAGAAGCAAGGACACTATCTGTTTTTTTCGTCAAGTCTAAGTGTGTTCAAGGTCAAAAAGTTTTTAATCCTATAATCTTGTGCCAGTGCCCGCGCAACATCAAAATGACGACCGATTTGGGACACATGATGCGCATCATCGCTGATTAATACAGGAATGTTTTCCTGTGCAACCCGTTCCAGAATTTGCGCCGATGGATACATCGCACCGCATTGTTTTATGCCGCTGGTGTTAATCTCTAGCGGGGTTTTGTTGCGGGAAATTATGTCCAAAGCACGGTCTTGGGCATCTTGCGCCACCACAGAACACCCCAAGCCAACCTTCTTGGGTAAATCAAGGTGCGCCATAAAGGTAAATAAACCAGATGAGGCAGCCTGAGCAATCTTGTCCCAATATAATTTCAACATGGCCGCCCTGTCCACATCGTTCGCCATCGCCATATCATGGACATTGCACAGACGACCACCATATTCAATGAAATGACACGAACCAATTATATAATCTGGTCGCAAAATTTTTATCGCACGCGTAAAGCCACGATACCAAGCAGGAGTGTGAAAATAGTCAACCTCCATCCCGCGCAGAATCCTTGTGCCAGATTGGGTGGCAGCCTGGTCTATTTCGGCATAATTTGTCGTAAAATCGCGTATCGTGTCCGCAAATGTCGTGTGATACATGTTTGCATAACCGCCACGTACCGCAAATGGATAAAACTGCGCATCGCAGATATCTGGATGTACAATAAAGTGATTTGATATGCCAATCGCAGACATACCTAAATCTTTTGCCCGTTGAGCCATTTCCGATACAGTATTCTTGCCGTCAAATATGTCGGTGTGCGTGTGTAATGTAAAGTCTTGAGCCATTATATCACCACCCTAGGGCCGAAAATACGGATTGTTTTTATGCAACCAATCAATCGTTGTGTCCATCCCATGACCATGTATAACCCCCGTATCAGACGGCAAGTTCATATTATAAATGTGCGCGATTGACTGAAACAGCATATTCTTGTCACCACCAGGTAAGTCATAGCGACCAATATCGGCTTGGAATAACGTGTCGCCAATCAACAATACCTTTTCGTCCGGAAAATGATATGCCACACCACCCGGCGTATGCCCAGGTGTTTCAATAATATCCATGCGCAGCCCAGGCAAGATTTCTGTGGATTTGATTTCCAATGGTGTTGGACGCGTATCATTAACATTAATCGGCGGCAATCCAAAATGTTCCAGTAATCCATTACCCCAACCAACCAGACGAAAATCACCACTGTGCAAATACCACGGAACATTATATTTTTGCGCCAATGCAGGTGCCGCCGCAATATGATCCGGGTGACCGTGGGTTGCGTATATCGCACGTAAATTCAATCCACGTTCGTCTAAAATACGACACCAATCGTCCGCACGACCCCATGGGTCAAATATTACACAATCTTTGCCAGACGTAACCAGCACAGACTGGGTGTTTTGCGGTTCCATTTGGAACAGTGTAAAATTATCATTTTTTAGATACTGCATTTTTACGCGTTTTAGTTGCTTTTTTGGTTGCCGATTTTTTGGCTTCCTTGCCAAACACAATTTCGCGGATTTCCGCACCCGTCAAGGTTTCGCGTGCCAGCAATTCGGTTGCCAATTTTTCAACGGTCTTTTTGTTCTTGGTCAAATGTTTGGTAGCATCTGCGTGCGCCGCATCCAACCATGCGCGAATTTCAGAATCAACCAATTCTGCCGTCTTTTCAGATGCGTTTTCCAACGCACCACGAACGCCAAATGTACCAACCTGATTAATCGCAGGTAAACCAACCTTTTTAGACAAGCCAGCAGTCGTTATAGAATAACGTGCCAAACGTGTCGCCATGGCAATATCACTTTCGGCACCTGTCGTAACCTTGTCAGCACCAAAGAAGATTTCTTCGGCACAACGACCCGCCAAAGCAATAGACAAATTCGCACGAACTTCGGCCAAGGTCATGGAAACTTTGTCGTCAATCGGCAAATGCTGAACCATACCAAGGGCGCGACCACGTGGGATAATTGTCGCCTTGTGAATTGGATCGGCAACGTCTTCGTACATAAGGCTGACAAAGGCATGACCCGCTTCGTGATATGCGGTTAATTTAATGTCTTCTGGGCGCATCTTGCGAACCTTGCGCGGGCCCATCATGATTTTGTCGCGCGCTTCTTCTATGTCAACAGCGGATATCTTGTCGCGACCATTACGAACAGCGTGCAAGGCTGCTTCGTTTAACAGGTTTTCCAAGTCCGCCCCAGAAAAGCCGGTTGTGCCACGCGCCAAATCTTGCAGGTTAACACCATCGCCAATTTTTACCTTCTTGGCATATAAGTCCAAGATTTCACGGCGACCCGCCATGTCCGGTAATTCAATGTATACCTGACGATCAAAACGACCGGGGCGCAACAATGCCGCATCCAACATATCTGGACGGTTGGTTGCACCAATCACAATAATACCCGTGTCATTCGCAAACCCATCCATTTCAATCAATAACTGATTCAATGTTTGTTCGCGGTCTTGGTCGTTATACGAGTGCGTAGAACGCTTTTGACCAATCGCATCAATTTCATCAATAAACAAAATACATGGGGCGTTGCGTTTTGCCATTTCAAAGATTTCTTTTATCTTGGCAACACCCAGACCAACAATTATCCCAGAAAAGTCAGACCCAGATGCCGCAAAAAACGGAACGTTCGCTTCGCCTGCAATCGCACGCGCCAACAAGGTCTTACCCGTTCCCGGCTGGCCCGACAACAGAACACCACGCGGAACACGCGCACCCAATGATTTGTATTTGTCTTTGTTTTTCAAGAAATCTACGATTTCAGATAATTCTTGCTTTTCAGAATCAATACCGGCAACGTCTTTGAATGTCGTCTTGGGCTTGCCCGTGGCAATCTTGGTTGGGTTTTGACCAATTATACTGCGACCAATACCAGCAGGTCCACCGCGGCGAAAACCGCGTAAAATCCAGAAGATAAACAGCAAAGTTAAAGCCAATGGTGCAAATGTCGCAACACTTTCCCAGAACGACTTGGACGTGTCCAATGTTATTGCTGTGCCGCCTTGCGCCAAGGTCGCCAACATTTCTGGATCGTATGTTATCGTGGCGGTATATTTAGTGCCATCTGCCAATAAACCATGCGCATCATTACCACGAATTGTCATGGTCTTGATATCTGGTGCGCGGCGCAGTACGTCTGAAAAAGACAATTCGACCGGTACAGTTTCTGGGACGTTCATATCTGAGGGCATTTGTGGTGTTACGCCACCAATAAAGATTACACGCCCCATCATCGCGATAAACAATGCCACGAATATCATTAAAAACCAATTTGCACCATCACGTGGCCTGCCAGATTTATTGTTGTTTTTGTTTCTTTTGAAGTCTTTTAAGTTTTTCATTTTTCTTCCTGATACTTGTTTTTGCGCCTTCGGGAACAATTAATATCTGGCTGTTAAAACGCCGAACCGTACAATGCCCCAAGGTAAATTTACAATTTTCTTGCAACTTACTTAGTGCAAATTCCAACGAATTCAAGCGCGGCTGATATTCATTCCCCCCAATTATTTGGATTAACATGCCCAGACACTTTAGACCAATATGACGCGGTACGTCAAATAGAAAAGAATCAGAAAACAGCGCATAGTCATCGTAAATCACAGAACGAACGCGTGATTCTATGTCGCCAGTCAATGCATCACTGGCACGCGACAGATTTTCAATCGCCAATAAAATCCGGTTGTCAGTTATCCCCAGTTTTTCCGACAGTAAATGACGGTTCTTGCGAATTTTTACGCGTGTGTAACTTTCGTCATCGTTCATTTCATCTGAAAAATATTTGATTTTATTTGCATCACAGTACGCAATCAGTTCACTGCGAAACGTACTTAATAATGGACGTACAATTTGAATCCCGTTGCGATATGTCACAGGACGTATCGCAGACAAGCCTGTCAGACCACTGCCACGTGCCAAATTCATTAAAAACGTTTCAATCTGATCATCCGCCTGATGCGCAATCATCAAGGTTTCCACACCATTGTCATGACACCAATCTGTCATAAAACGATAGCGCGCGTCACGGGCCGCCGCTTCGAGCCCAGATGCGGGCTTGGCATCTGTCCAATCAAAGATATGACACGGGATGTTTAATTTCTGACACAGGTCTGAAACATAGGCAGCTTCGGTGTCTGCAGATGGGCGTAAATGATGGTTGACATGTAATGCCGTTACGTTTAATCCGCACAATACCAGCCAATGCAACAAGCACACAGAATCAACACCGCCACTGACCGCGACAGCCACAGGCGTATCCGAAAATGTGCGAACAAAATCCAAAAACTTTTCGTTCATTGTTGTGCTATTTTATGATATAATTTGCAAAAATAAAGGAAAAAGAAATGCCAAAGAAATTAAAATCTATTGCGGTTTATTGTGGACACGAATTTGGAAATAATAAAAAATTTAGACGGGATGCCGCCGCAGTTGGAAAAATGTTGGCAGAAAATGGTATTCGTATGGTTTTTGGCGGCGGAAATGTTGGCCTGATGGGCGCAGTTGCATCTGCCGCACATGAAAATGGTGGCAAAGTTATCGGAATTTCAACCGATGATGTTATCGCAAAGCAAGAACCTGCGCACCCAAAAATCAAAGTCAAGGTGGTGAATGGCGTTAATGAACGCAAGCAGATTATGTTTGACTTGTCTGATGCTTTTATTATCTTGCCGGGCGGAATCGGAACATTGAACGAGCTGTCTGATATTATGACAATGCAACAGATTGGTGAAACAAACAAGCCATTGTTCTTTTTGAACACAGATAATTTCTGGGAACCGTTTGGCGATTTAATCAAACATATGATTGAATGTGAATTTATCGGCGATATGAGCGAATATACCATATTCGGCGCAGATACAGTGGCACAACTGAAAAAAATGATTTTGAATTATTAAAATTCAAACACTTTGTCGCGGGATGTCGCACCACGTATGAGTTTAATGCTGGTTTTTGGTACACCATAGTGTACCGCCAGCATTTTTATTACATCCGCCGTTGCCTTGCCATCAGTCGGCGCG
This sequence comes from Alphaproteobacteria bacterium, assembly GCA_015062545.1. Classification (GTDB taxonomy): domain Bacteria; phylum Pseudomonadota; class Alphaproteobacteria; order Rs-D84; family Rs-D84; genus Enterousia. The sequence continues at coordinate 56,029 of SUUL01000002.1, forward strand.
GTTGTCGTATGAACGCGCACGATACCATCGGGCTGAACCTCGACCCGATTTATCTTGGCACGCGGAATAACACGGACGTTGATTTTCATTAGCGGAATTCTGACACCAGTTCTTCAAACGCGTCTGTGCGGTTGCCCGCAACCAAATGCAAATGAAAGTGAAATACAGATTGCTTTACAAACGGGGCCGCCGCGCCGGCATTCGCCAAACAATTAAAATTACATTCTATGCCCAAAATATCTGCGGTCTTGTTAAAACATTCCCAAAAAGCCAGTTGTTCTGCAGGGGTCGCATTTTGCGAAAAATCCAAGATATTTTGATATTCGCCCTTGGGAATTACCAAAACATGGGTCTGAAACATTGGGTTAATATCATAAAATGACATCGCATATTCGTTTTCATACACCTTGTTTGTTGGAATTTCACCACGTATCATTTTCGCAAAGACATTATTTTTATCATACATCTTTTTATTCCCCTTGTTTTTCGTTCTCAGCATATTAAAATATAGACTTGAAATCAAGAATTTTAAGACTATATCTGACGTACAGGTTTTAATCAAAGGAGATGATTTATGTTTAGACCTTTGCACAATTATGTCTTGCTGGAAAGAATAGAAGAAGAAAACATCACAGCAGGCGGAATTATTATCCCAGATAACGCAAAAGAAAAGCCTTCACGCGGACGCGTAATCGCCGTGGGCAACGGAACATACGTTGGTGAAACTTTGGTGCCAGTCAGTGTTCATGAAAACGATGTTGTTTTGTTCGCAAAATGGGCACCATCTGCAAATGAAATTAAACTGGAAGGCAAAGACTTTGTGTTAATCAAAGAAACTGATATTTTAGGAATTATTGAATAAGGATAAAAAAATGGCAAAAGATATTGTTTTTGATACAGATAAACTGGCCGCAGGGGTTGATAAATTGGCAAATGCGGTAAAAATTACCATGGGTCCAAAGGGGCGCACCGTTGTTATTGAAAAGTCTTATGGCGCACCGGTCGCAACCAAAGACGGGGTTACCGTTGCCAAGGCCGTGTCACTGAAAGACCCACAGGAAAACATTGGCGCACGTATGGTACAAGAAGTTGCAAAAAAAGCAGGTGATGATGCAGGCGATGGTACAACAACCGCAACCGTCTTGGCACAAAAGTTAATCAACGAAGGTCGCCGTGTTATCGCCGCAGGAATGAACCCAATGGACGTTAAACGCGGTATTGACTTGGCAACTGCTGCCGTTATTGCAGACATTGAAAAACATGCACGTCCCGTCAAAGACAGCGCAGAAATCGCACAAGTCGCAACAATTTCTGCGAATTCTGATGCGGATATTGGCGAAAAAATCGCAAGCGCAATGGAACGTGTCGGCAAAGAAGGTGTTATCACCGTTGAAGAAGCAAAAGGACTGGATACAGAAATAGACGTTGTTGAAGGTATGCAGTTTGACCAAGGATTTATGTCGCCCTATTTCGTTACAAACAGCGAAAAAATGTTGGCAGAATTAGACGGCGCGCAAATCTTGGTATCCGAAAAGAAAATTACAGGTTTGCAGGCGTTGCTGCCTATCTTGGAACCAATCGCACAATCGGGAAAACCATTATTGATTATTGCCGAAGACGTTGAATCCGAAGCATTGGCAACGTTGGTGTTGAACCGCTTGCGCGGGGGATTGAAAGTCTGCGCAGTCAAAGCACCAGGCTTTGGCGACAGACGCAAAGAAATGCTGAAAGATATTGCAATCGTCACGGGCGCAACGGTTATTTCTGATGATATGGGGATGACATTTGAAAATATCACACCAGCCGTTCTGGGCAGTGCAAAAAAAGTTGTCGTTTCCAAAGATAGCACACTGTTGGCACATGGCGCAGGTGATAAAGATGCCATAGCCGCACGTGCAGATGAAATCCGTGTAGCTATTGCCGCATCAACCAGTGATTATGACCGCGAAAAATTGTCCGAAAGATTGGCAAAATTGGTCGGTGGGGTCGCTGTTATCAAAGTTGGTGGCATGACCGAAATAGAAGTAAAAGAAAAGAAAGACCGTGTTGATGATGCGCTGGCCGCAACACGCGCAGCCGTTGCCGAAGGTATTGTTGCAGGTGGTGGGGTTGCCTTGGTACGCGCAGTTAATGCGTTGGAAAATCTGACTGGCGAAAACGCAGACCAAAATGTCGGTATTGATATCGTACGCCGCGCAATCGTTGCACCATGCGCACAAATCGCAGAAAACGCAGGTAAATCTGGTGAAATCGTTGTTGGCAAAGTCAGCGAAGCCACAGATTATAACTTTGGTTATAACGCACAAACTGGTGAATACGTTGATATGATGGACGCGGGTATTATTGACCCCGCCAAGGTTGTTAAAACCGCCATCCAAGCCGCTGCAAGCACCGCTGGCGTAATGCTGACCACGGGTGCAGTAATGACTGAAATTCCAGAAGAAAAATCCCCTGCCCCACAAATGGGTGGCGGAATGCCTGGGATGATGTAAGAAAAAAATACCCCGCCAAAATGGCGGGGTTTTATTATAATCTGGGTAAAAATTATAACTTTACACCGTATTTACCGCGATTAATTGGACGATATGATAGGGCTTCGGCCAAATCAGACATGGCAATATCGTCTGAGCCACGCAAATCTGCAATGGTGCGCGCCAAACGTTTGATGCGATTATACCCACGCGCAGACATACCCATCTTTTCTGCAGCACTGTTCAAAAAGGCAGTTAATTCTTCTGATAATGCGGCAAATCGTTCCAGTTCTGCCCCGTCCAGCATGGCATTAACTTTGCCCTGGCGCGCAATTTGTTTATTCCGAGCTGCCACCACACGCGCACGTATTTCAGCACTGGTTTCACGTGGGGTTGAATCCGATGTCATTTCCCACGGATTAACCGCATCCACATCAACATGCAAATCAATTCTGTCCAATAATGGCCCGGATATTTTATTCTGATATGCTTCGGCGCAACGTGGGGCGCGCGAACAAGACAAGGCCGCATTTCCCAAATGACCGCATGGACACGGATTCATCGCCGCAATCAACTGAAAACGTGCGGGATACGTTGCGTTCCGCCGCGCACGGGATATTAAAATGCGCCCTGATTCCATGGGCTGACGCAAAATTTCCAAGGTCGCACGATTAAATTCAGGCAATTCATCTAAAAACAAAACACCATTATGCGCCAAAGATATTTCCCCAGGGCGCGCATCAGATCCACCGCCCGCCAATGCAACCGGACTGGACGTGTGGTGAACACTGCGAAATGGACGCGAAGATATTAATCCGTTATTATTCAACTGACCCGCAATAGAATATATTGTGGATGTTTCCAGTATTTCTGTTGCCGTCATTTCTGGCATAATCGTTGGCAAACGTGATGCCAGCATTGTTTTACCAGACCCCGGCGGCCCAACCATTAACATTGCATGTCCACCCGCCGCCGCAATTTCCAGCGCACGCTTGGCCGCAGATTGCCCATGTACTTCGGACATATCAACCCCAGATTTTGTTTCGTTTTCAGATTCCACAAGTTCTGGTGGCGATAACAAACAACGACCCGCGAAATGGTTTATTAATTGGGTAACATGTGATGGTGCCAAAATATTGTCATGCCCAGACATGCGCGCTTCGCCCCCTTGGGCAGATGGACAAATTATCCCCAAGCCATGTGATTTCGCCCAAACACTGGCCGGCAGAACAGCATCAGTTTTAACAATCGCGCCATCCAGACCAACTTCGCCCAAAATGACATAGCGTTCTAATTCTGCCACAGGCAAAACACCCAACGCGCATAAAATGCCGCACAAGATTGGCAAGTCAAAGTGAGAACCACTTTTTTCAACGTCCGCGGGCGACAAATTTACAGTCAAACGCTTGGACGGTAATGATAAATTTAATGCAGATAACACATTACGAATACGTTCGGCAGATTCCTTGACCGCCCTGTCCGCCAAGCCAATGATGTTAAATTCAGGCTTTGACAGGCCAGAAGACAGCTGAACCTGAACGTCTATGGCCGTGGCATCCATACCATTAAATATGATTGAATTCAAAGATATCATGTGTGCATATTATAACTTGAATTAAACTTCTGCAAGTTTTATTATAGCCAATAACAAAGAAAGGATTATATATGCCGGCAAAAAATAAAAACGTTGCGCGCGAATGGTTTAATACAATATTTTATGGCGCACTTATCGCTATTGTTTTTCGCAGCTTCTTGCTTGAACCATTTAATATACCATCCGGATCAATGATACCTTCGTTGCATGTGGGCGACCATATCTTCGTTACCAAGTGGTCTTATGGGTATTCGCGTTATTCTTTCCCATTTGGTTCTTGGAAGATGTGGAATGGACGTTTCTGGGCAACAGAACCAGAAGTGGGCGATGTCGTTGTATTCCGCAACCCAATCAATGAATCACAAGATTATGTCAAAAGACTGATTGGCAAGCCAGGCGATAAAATCCAGATGATTAATGGTCGATTACATATAAATGGACAGCAGGTTCAACGCGACAACCCACAACCGTATGTCTGGGCCGTGTTGCCAAAATCCATGCGTGGGGTCGGATATTACAAAGACAATATGTCAATCAAGGGAAATAAAATATGGGTGGATAACGAACCCGCACCATATAATTATACCGTTGAATACAAGCCTGATAATTTCTGCAATATGTATGTTGGGGTGTGTGATGTGTTCCATGGCACAGAATATACAGAAACATTGCCAAACGGTGTAAAACACAGTATCGTTGAATTTGCAGATGATGCATACTTTGACAACACCGAAGCATTTGTCGTGCCAGATAACCACTTCTTCTTTATGGGCGACAATCGCGACAACAGTGGCGACAGTCGTGGCGAAGTTGGATTTGTACCACGTGATAATGTCTTGGGAAAAGTATGGTTTATATGGTACTCGCATAACTACTATGCGCCGATGTTGGCAATATGGTCATGGGGCAACAAAATGCGTTGGAACAGATTTGGAATGGGTGTAAATTAAAATGGAAATACTGAAATACAATTTTAAGAATAAAGCATTGTTGGAACTGGCACTGACACAAAGTGGCGCAGATGCAACAAATAATAATGAAAGACTGGAATTTGTTGGTGACCGCGTCTTGGGACTGAGTGTGGCAAGATTACTGTACGAAATGTACCCAAATGAAAGCGAAGGGGAATTGGCACGCAGACATGCGATGTTGGTATCAACAGAAACACTGGGTAAAATCGCCAAGAAAATTGGTCTGGACAAAATCTTGCGCCATGGACACATGACCGCAGGACGCGTTGTTCACATTCTGGCAAACGCGATGGAGGCGATATTCGGCGCAATATATCTGGATGGTGGTTTTGATGTCGCATGTAATGTAATTACAGAAATATGGCGTGATTTGGCCGCACAAGACATTATCGCCCCCAAAGACCCAAAAACAACATTGCAAGAACTGGTTCAACGACAAGATGCAGGAAATTTACCAGTATATGAATATCTGGATGCAACAGGCGCATCACACAACCCCATATTCAATGTGCGCGTAACCGCAATGGGAAAAACCGCAACAGGACGTGGCGCATCAAAAAAGACCGCCAGTATAAATGCAGCAGAAGAGTTGTTGAAAATCCTTGCAATTTAGGTTTTAGAACATTAAAATCAGCACATAAGTAAACAAAGGAAAAAGTATGTTTTCAATTTTATTGGTTTTGTTAGTTATTGTCGCAGTTATGATGATTGGACTGATTCTGTTACAGAAATCCGAAGGATCTGGTATGTCGGGGTCATCCGCCGCATCTATGTTTGGTGGTGCATTGACAGGGGCCGCCGCAGGTAACTTTCTGACACGCGCAACCGCATGGTTGGCAACAATATTCTTTGTATTGTGTGCCGCGTTGGCGTTGGTGGCAGCAAAATCTGATATGGCCGCACAACAAAGTGGTTTGCGTAATGAAATTATTATGCAGGAAAATGCAGAAACAGAACCATTGGCGGAACCGCTGGCACAAGACACAGAAAATCAAACAAAATAAAAAAATCCGCCAAATGGCGGTTTTTTTAACGCTGTAATGCGGTTATATGTGCTAAATATTCGCTTGCTTGTTTTTCTAAGGCATGGCGCACAATCTGCCTTGGATTATTATCGCGCACATCAATCAGCATGCCACCATTTGAATCAAGCACCGCATAGCCATTTACATTAGATTGATGATCATAAGACACAAACATTGGCGAATGCAATTTGTTAATTTGCTTTACTGTATCAGGTGTCAAACCACATGCACGCCCCAATGCAGGCTTGCAGTAAAAAACAGCAGCAGTAACACAACGCGGTCCAGACAAGGCCTTTTTGTATTCTGTCCAGGACAAACCCCTATATCCCATTTTTTCATAAAAATGGCGGGCCTTGGACATTGATATCAATTCTATGTGACGTGCCCCCATAATCGCAGCGGCATCTTGCGCAGCAGCCAGTAATCTGCGCCCAAGGCGTTGACCTTGATATTGTGGTTCAACGTGTAAATGCCCCAGATGCGCAACTTTCTGCACAACTGTGCCATGGACACACCCAATCATATTATTATTTTGGTCATACGCACCAAATGCGAAATTTCCGGAACGCGACTTCCAATTATGGTTATATTCTTTTTTGGCATAAGCAATATCTTCTGCCAGTAACGGCATGTCGTAATCTGCTGTCATTGTGGCACTGCGAATGCGCAAAAAGTCATCCCAGATACCTGGGGCAGATTGATTAAAAATAGGCATAACTTGAAATTCTGTCATAACGTATCATGTTATAACACAAAAACAATAAATGTCAACCAGTTGTCAGAATTCAATATTCAGATTTGGGAAATATGTATGGGTTGCGTTCGTTATCATTTCTGGTGTTTGGGGGGAAACCCATTTTCGTGACAGGTGGTTCGGAACAACCTGGTCGCCATACGCAATATAATGCACCTGGGGAATTTTCGGCAATTCGTTCATATCCATTGAGCGCAACAGTGGCATATCCCCAAAATATTCCGTCCAATCAGAATGTCTTAGCACACCTGCAATCGTTATCCATTTCTGGACATTAATAGACGGATAATTATTAATAATCAAGCCAGATATCATCGCCCCACCCGAATACCCAATCAACACAACAGGACGATTTTGTGCAATCGCAGAAACTGCATCAGCCATTGAATCAATAATCTGATGCGAAAAGCGACCATCTGTCCAATCAGACTGACGACAGGTACGTGACATAATATACTGACATGGGCGCGCAAGATACACAACATTAGGCGATGGGTCGCGTGCCACCAAATCACGTACAAAGGTGCCAGTCGGGGTCGGATCTGATGATGGACGACCACGTGAATCAAACGATGCACCATCCCCTTCTATATAAATATGTATGGGGGATGTGCTGTCAGATATGCGCTGATATGTTACCAAACTATATTCGCCGGAACGTACAACCATATAAGACAAGTCTGACGGTGCAACCCATGACGATATGCACGCAGATACAATAAAACACAAAAGTAAAACTATCCGTCCCATCGTTATTTAGTCTAGCCAGATATAGAAATAAAGTCAAAGCGAAAAAAATGTTGACAAATTATTTTTTTGTTCTATATTATATCCAAAATAGGGGCAAAATAAAAAATGATAAAACCAATAAAATTAACCGACACACAACGCATGCGCGTTGAAGAAATGAAGCGCATGACCCCACAAGAATGGGATGCCCTGTGCAAAAACTGCGGTATATGTTGCTTATATAAAGCTTCAACGGGCAATCAAGTGGTTTATCTGTCCAAGTGTTGCAAATATCTGAACAAGGACACAAAACAATGTGAAATATACGCAGACAGGTTAACTCATCGTGGCAGCTGCTGCGAAAAAGTTACATTGAATGTTGTGTTAGATGGCGAATTAGTTCCCCGCACATGCGAATATGTCGAATATATTTATGGCCCTGCCCCAGAACAAATTAATTTAGACTGGTCTATGGTGACAAAACATGAACCAGGCACACCTATGACACCAAAAGATTTTATACAAGAATCCGTATTGTGGAATCACAGATAAATAACTTTTAACCAAAAGGCGACAAAATGTCAGATAAAAAACAAATCAAAAAGGCTGCACGCAACGTAAAGCGCGCACGCACAAATACAAAAACACAAAAACGTACCGGTTGGTGGAATCGTGTATGGAGTATCGTCTGTTGGCCCTTCCGCAAACTGGCACTGGTTTGCAAAATTGTGTGGAACTGGATTCGTAATTTGGAATTGGTCGGCTTGTTAAATCTGACTTTATTGGTTGCAATTATTGTATTATTTACAATGTTGATTATTGATTTATTGGGATGCCGCAAAGAAAATATTATTGTCGTTACAAACACACCTGTACACACAGAACAGACAATTACAAAAAGCAAACCAAAAACCGTCCAGCCACAGGCAGTATTGCCAATTACACAACATAATGCAGAACCTGTGAATGTTGTACCCGTGAAAAAGGTCGAAGTGCAAATTGTAAAAAAACAGACCGCACGCCAAGACAATAAATTAATGGGTGATGTTATCATTGACAGTCGTGGCGCAGGCGCAATCTTGCGCAAGGGCACGCAAGTAAATGGCAACCTGTATTTGCAAAATATGCGTAAATTTACATTACCTTGTAATGTTCGTATTAATGGGAATTTGTTCCTGCGCGATGTTAATAAATTGCAATTCTGTGGCGAATTTGTCGTAACAGGCAATATTTACGTCAGTCCACGTTCTTCGTTTGGCCCACTGCCAAAGAATGCCAGAATTGGCGGATATGTCGTTTTATAAGTTTTCAGGAAGTACAAATACCGCCCAAAATCGGGCGGTATTTTTTTCGTGACATACTTATAAATAAATTGCTATAATCAAAACATCCAAACAAAAGAGGGAAAAATGTTAGAAAAAATACTGAATGTTCTGTCAAAAAACATGGGATATACGTTTGTTCTGGCGGTGGCAATATTGCTGTTCGCGGTATTTTCTGATGGTCTGGTCGCAGGTCTGATTACTGCGGTATCTGCGTTGTTGGCATATACATGCGTGGATGCGTTGTACAAAGAATACAAAGCAATGGGACAAAAGAAGGTTGCGCCCGCTAAAAAAGCAACTGCAAAAAAGAAAAAATAATAAAACCGCCATTTTGGCGGTTTTTTTTTAGAATTCAAAACGCAATCCCAACATCGCATTTGTATATATCATATTCTCTGCCTTGAAATATTCGCGGTGACGGGTGCCATCCTCGTTCGATAATTCCCATTTTATACGTGGCAGATATATCATGCGAACCCCAAAATCCAAAAACATGTTTTCAGCGATACCATACGAAAACCCGACAGCCAATATACCCGCAACATTTGATGACGTTGTTTCTGATTTGTAAAAATTCAAAACCTTGTTTTCATCCAGTTCACCATACGGGTACAAATCGTATTGCACCGACAAATCACCATACGGGTCAGACAAATTCAATACCGTCTTGGAATCAGCATACCCCAACCCCACGCCAATGTATGGAATAAATGTTTCAATCGGCTTTTGCAGACCGTCAAAGAAATCATAATATGCCATCGCACTGATTATATCTGTGGTAACGGTGGAATTAACGGCACCACTTTGTACCGAAACAGTAACATCTTCGGCACCACCATACAACTGCAAATCGCCATCAAACATTGGGGATGCGTTATAGTCTGTTTTTGCAACATGGTCCCAACCGGCTTCGATACGCCATTGCGGACGGTATGGCAATGTCCAACCAATACTGGCACCGGCGGCAAATGCGTACCCTTTGAAATCTTTGGATGGCGAAATTTTATCCAAATCACCATATCCAGCCAATTCATACCCTTCGCAGTTATTTTTATTTGCACAATAGCCCGGTGCCACAATTACGCCTGTTTCAGGTTCGTAAAAATATGGGTTAACCAGCGCACCAACCTGGTTCTTAATCGAACCAAAACCAAAGGATGCACCACCACGTCCAGATATTACAAAACGCGCACCATCATCTTCGTACCAACCGTCACCAACATACGTTCCGGGATACTGCCAATTTGCAAGGGCCGGCGCACCAACCAGGCACGACAAAACCGATAAAATATAAAAATTTCTTTTTCTCATGCTATATATTATATCACAAACAGGCCACTAAAAAAACAATTTATATTCATAAAATAAAAATGCCCGAATGGGCATTTTTACTTATTTCAAATAGAACGTTATTGTCGCAACCACGCGAACTTTCTTGTTTATTGCCTGACGTTCATTGGATGACCATGAATCCGTTGGATCGCGCGATTCAATACTGAAAACACCTTGATTTGCACTTTTTATCTTGCCCAGACGCGCATCCGCATCCTTGGCAAATTGTTCACCGGCGGCGGTGGCGTTCTTGGTCGCCTGCTCTATCATAGAAATTTTGATGTCATTTAATCCGTTAAAGATATAAATTGGGCCAGCATAATCTTCGGTAATAGTTATACCACGGCGCACCAATTCACCCATACGGCGCGATACAGCATCAACCAACATCACATTGTTTGAACGAACCATCACACCTGTTTCAATAACATAACGACCATCATTGTTCTGATTCTTTAATTCCGCATCAGAATACCCAGCGTATTTATCACGAACCTGAACACGCAAATTCTGAATATCAGATGGCGCAAAGCCCGCATCTGTTAAAAATGTATGAATTTCTGTGATATCTGAATCAACCTGCGCCTGCAGGGCCGCCAAATCACCACCAACATCATTTATCTTGATATTCCATACCGCAGTATCTGCAACAACATCACGTTCCGCCAACCCCTTGACCGTAACGGTACGACCAGACATCGCACGATATATGCCATTACCAATAAAATAACCACCCAAGGCAATCCCCAGTGATAACACAATAACCCAAATACCAGATAATGATTTTACTTTATTTGAAACTTTCATGATTCTTCCCCCTGATGAGAATCATCATAAAACAAAACATATAAGAATGTCAAAGTTAAATATCGCGAACTATTTCCTGAATAACCCAATTCGCCAAAATAAGTCCAAAAGTACCAGTCACCGTTATCACAGATCCCAGATTCTTGGCGTGCCCAATAACCGGCGCAGGTTTTTCCGCAGAATATACAACAGGAAAATCTGGCAAATCGGTATCACGCACCATTTTGCGTACACGTGATGCCAATGGACATACAGTCGTATGGGATATTGGTGCAATCTTTATTTTGGTCGGGTCGGTCTTGGATGCGGCACCCATAGATGATATAAATGGAATATTGTGTTTATATGCCCATTTGTACAATGCAACCTTGGATTCAACTGTATCAATCGCATCAATGATAATATCGGGCATGATGTCTAAAACAGTCTTGTCATCAAAAAATACATTTAATGTATCAACGCACGTGTCAGGATTAATATCACGGATACGGGTTGCCGCAACTTCTACCTTGGGCAAGCCAACTGTTGATTCCAATGCAAACAGCTGTCTGTTTATATTTGTACGTTCAACCGTATCAAAATCCACCACAACCAGATGCCCAACGCCAGAACGCGCAAGCGCCTCGATTGCGAAAGAGCCAACCGCCCCACAGCCAACAACCATAACCGTTGCCTGTTGCAATTTCTGGGTGCCAATGTCGCCAAATAATAAACGTGTTCTGTGTAATCTATCCATGTTTCAACATCCGCATTGTGTTATCGTATATTATATCTGCCATTTCTGTGCGGTCAACACTCAATATATCTGCGATTGCATTTACCACGTCCACAATATTTGATGGGTCGGTTGAATCTGTTTCTGCCAATATTCTGTTACGCGGCGTTTCCAATATGCGTGCCGGATTTGCAATCTCACGCGGGCCATAAGAAAAATACATATTATAAGAATCTGCAAATTTTTGTATCTGATTTATCGGGCCATTGTATCCATGTGCCAGAATAAATTGCGGCAACTTGTTCTGGGACATCTTTAGTATATGCGCAATATGTTCCCATGCACCAACACAATGAATTGACACGCCACGTCCCAATTCATGCGCCAATAATAACTGCCCCTTGAAGACAGATATTTGCAAATCCATATCTGGTTTATGTTTATCCAGTCCGATTTCGCCAACCATTAAATCTGGATTATCAATCAATGTTTTGCGTAATTGTTGCAGCCAATCTGTCGGCAGGCCACTTATATACCATGGATGAACACCAACCGCACCAAAAACACCATCGACCGCCAAGTCCATTACCCTGCCCCAGTCTGTAATCTGGGCTGCATTAACAATCGCCCCAACAGTTGGAGCGGCTTTGGCATGACAATGGGCATCAATATATTTCGGCATAGTATTTTTAAGAACCCGCATTTGCGGGTTCGTATTATTAATCCAAGTTCTTTAATAAAATATCTTTCATTTCGTTTGGCATCATGCCAGTTGTGGAATAACCACAATCAACATGATGTGTTTCACCGGTAACACCACTGGACAGATCGCTGAACAGATACATTGCCGCCCCAGACACATCATCCAAAGTCATATTACGGCGCAACGGGGTTGTTTCTGCGTTCAGGCGCAACATTGCCTTGAAACCGCCAACACCACTGGATGCCAAGGTCATGATTGGGCCTGCGCTTATCGCGTTTACGCGAATTCCATCACGCCCCAAGTCAGATGCCAGATAGCGAACACTGCTGTCCAAGGCGGATTTGGCAACACCCATTACGTTATAATTTGGAACAGATTTTTCACCACCAAAATATGTCAATGTTACAATAGATCCGCCATTTGTCATCAATTTAGATGCGCGGCGCGTCAAATCAACCAAAGAATATACCGAAATATCCATCGTATTCTTGAAATTGTCACGGGTTGTATCTGCATAACGACCGGTTAATTCGTTCTTGTCAGAAAATGCAATCGCGTGCAACATGCCGTCCAGATGCCCCCATTCTGATTCAATCGCGTTAAACAAAGAATCAAGCTGTTCATCATTTTGGACATTACATTCCTGAACAAATTTTGCACCAATGGATTCTGCCAATGGACGCACACGCTTTTCCAATGCGGGCATCGCGTATGGCATCGCAATTTCAGCCCCCATTTCATGCGCACGCTTGGCAATCGCCCACGCCATAGACCAGTCGTTGGCAACACCAGTAATTAAAATCTTTTTTCCCTTTAATAACATTTTGTATTCCTTTGTTGTTATCTTTATTGGACATGTAAAATATATCACTAAAAAAAACACCCCGCAATAATTATTGCGGGGTTGGTGTATTATTACCTATTTCCGACCAATACAAGAATACTTGAACCCGTGAGATTCCGCATCATCTGGATTCAGCAAATTACGACAATCAACAATCACCTTGTGGCGCATCAGTTCAGATGTGCGCGCCAAGTCCAATGTACGAAAATCATCCCATTCGGTTAAAATCGCCAAAACGTCCGCACCAGATACCGCAGAATACATATCAGGCGCATATTTGATTGCCCCCGCCGGCAAAACCTTTTGCGCAGTTTCCATTGCCTGGGGATCATACGCAGTAATCTGAACGTTGTGTGGCAATAAATCGTTTATTATTTCAATCGCAGGACTTTCACGACAATCGTCTGTGCCATTTTTGAACGCCAATCCCAACACCGCAATTCGTGGATTTTCAATGCCAGATACTGCATCCAAAATACGATTTGCCATCATGGTTTTCCGTGCACGATTTCCACGGATTGCCGCCTTTATCAATGTCATATCAACACCGTTTTCATCCGCCATATATGCCATGGCAGATGTGTCTTTTGGAAAACACGAACCGCCGTACCCCGGCCCTGCATTCAAAAAGCGATTTCCAATACGTGTGTCCAGTCCCATACCGCGGGAAACCTCGTTAATATCCGCGCCGGTGGCTTCGCAGAAATTTGCCATTTCATTGATATAGTGAATCTTTATCGCCAAAAATGCATTTGATGCGTATTTAATTGTTTCAGAAGAACGGCGATTTACGAATAATATTTGGCTTTTGTCAGCAAACGGCGCATATAATTCGCGCAAAACATTACGTGCGCGTTCTGTGTTCGCGCCGACAATAATTCTGTCTGGGTTAAAGAAGTCATATACCGCAAAACCTTCGCGCAGGAATTCAGGCAACGATACAACATCAAAATCTGCGGTCGGGTTTTGTGTGCGGATAATGTCTTCTATTTTATCCCCTGTTCCAACCGGCACAGTAGATTTTGTCGCAATAACAGTATATCCTGTCAGATATTGAGCCAATTCCGTGGCCGCCGCATTGATATATTTCATGTCTGCCGCACCTGTTTCAGGGTGTGGCGGTGTACCAACCGCCAGAATAACAATATCCGCATCAGAGACACCTTCTGCCATTGATGTAGTAAAAATAATACGCCCCGCTGCAATATTCTTTTGCAACAATTCGTCCAATCCATCTTCAAACAATGTTACATGCCCAGCACGCAACATATCAATTTTTGATTTATCATAATCAATACATGTCACCTGATTGCCCAATTCGGCAAATCCAACACCCGTTGGTAACCCAACATACCCCGTTCCAATAATTGCAATTTTCATTGACTACCCCTGTTTCTTGAATTGCATATCGTATAAAGATTTATACGCCCCATTTTCAATCGAAATCAGTTCATCATGCGTACCACTTTCCACAATTTCACCGTGGTTGACAACAACAATCTTGGCCGCGTTGCGAATTGTGGATAATCTGTGCGCAATTACAAAAACCGTCTTGTCCTGCATCAGATTTTCAATAGCGCGTTGAACAACGGCTTCGGATTTGTTATCAAGCGCGGATGTTGCCTCGTCCAGAATCAAGATAGGGGAATCTTTCAAGAAAGCACGCGCAATCGCAATACGCTGTTTCTGACCACCAGACAGCAAGATACCACGTTCACCAATCTGGGTATCAACCCCGTCTTTTAGTCCCGCAATAAAGTCCGTCAGGCACGCCATATCTATTGCTGTCTGCAGTTGTTCTGGGGTTGCATTTTGATTGCCCAGCATAATATTTTCACGAATTGTGCCTGCAAACAAGAAATTATCCTGGAAAACGACCGCAATATTTTCGCGCAACGAATGCAATGTAAAATCACGAATGTCCGTACCATCAACATATATACCACCGCTGGTCACGTCATAAAAACGCGGCAGAAGGCTTACCAATGTGGTCTTGCCACCCCCGGAATTACCGACCAGCGCAATCGTTTGTCCCTGCTGTACCGTCAAGTTAATATTTTGCAACACTGGACGACCTTTGATATATTCAAACGACAGGTTGCGAAACTCTATGGTCTTGTGTTCACGTGGCATTGGGCGCGCATCAGGTCTGTCCATAATTGCAGGACAACTGTCCAAAATAGCCGCAACACGTTC
This sequence comes from Alphaproteobacteria bacterium, assembly GCA_015062545.1. Taxonomy (GTDB): domain Bacteria; phylum Pseudomonadota; class Alphaproteobacteria; order Rs-D84; family Rs-D84; genus Enterousia. Next base: position 71,495 of record SUUL01000002.1, read on the forward strand.
AATCGCCATAAATGACATTAACACAGAATTATAATTGGAACCGATACTTTTCATCGGGGTGTATAACATTATCAATGCAGTCAAGAAAGATACAAAACCACCACTGGTAATCGTGCCACGTAAAATTAAATATGACCCGTACCATATCGCAACACCAATACCGACAGACAAAATAACGTGCATCACAGGTGTCAGCCAACGCGTGCGTTGCATCATTTTAATACGCAATTTGAAAACGTTGTCCAATACTGTGTTGAACTTGTTCTTTTGATAATCTGTTAAATTATAAGATGTAATTGTGCGATTGCCTGCATAAGATTCATTGTACACCGTTATCAAGGTCGAGTCTGCCATAATAGACTTGCTCATCACAGATTGGATACGTTTCTTTAATGACATCATGGGCAAAAATGCACCGATTAAGATTGCCGTACAGACCAATGCCAACTGCCAAGAATTATAAAACAACACAAATATCAAAGATATTGCCGTAAAGAATTTTTGAACAAAATTCTTGAGGTTAGTCAACAAACCCGCGCATGCCATGTCCGCATTGTTATTAAACATAAATATAACATCCCCAGAATTTTTCTTGTTAAAGAATTCAGTTTCAAAACACAGCATCTTCTTGTACAGGTCAAGTTTCAACAGATTTGTTATTTTCGTACCAACCCATGTGTTCAGGTAATTCGCACCATACGTCAATCCGCCTTGAACCGTTGTAAAAAGAACAATAACGATTGGAATATACCATGCCGCCTGCAAGGACTTGTCAATCATGACATAGTCCATATATGGCTTTAATGACATTGCGATAACACCGTCCAACATACCGATTGGGGCCGCCATCAGAACAGATAATAATGCACGAAACCAGTACGGTTTAACATACGGCCACATACGGCGATAGTTTTGAATAAATGAATTATTTAAGATAATTTCTGCTTTCTTGGCCATTATTTTGCCTGCTTGGGTTCTGATTTAGTATTATATGGATTTTCAACATGTCCGCCCCACATTTTCTGTTGAATCCATAAACTGATTTTACGTTTTGTCTGCTGACCGACCAACTTGTCTAAATATATTTGGCGTACTGCCGCGCCCAACGTACGAACGTCAACATCGCTGATATATGGCTTGGCAACCTCAAATCTGATATTTATATGATTGTCTTGCATTATCTTGGCGGGAATCATTACCGTGTATTCACTGCGCCGCCCCATACACCAATCTGCAATCTGAACATCATTGGCATAGACGGTTATTTTTTGACAGCCATCTTCGGGGTCATATACACCGGATGCCTCTATCCCAAAGCGGAAGTCAGCCCCCGCCCCGTCTGGAATAAACAATTTCAATTCCGCGGTTTTCGCAGTAATACATCTGTGCTTGGGTTCTTGGCCGCCCCATCTGCCATCAGCGGGCGCAAAGTTCAGACTGTTGCCCGTCTGCGAGAAATCGATAACTTCACCAGGCGTATATACCACGTATCCTTCTGGCACAGATGACGGATCATATACACTTGGATTTGGGCGCAACACCACAAATGCCACAGTGACAACCAGTATTATTACAGATATAAATAAAATGATTTTTGTTTTTTTATGCATCTTGTCCCCGTTAAAATCTGAAAATTTTATACAAAATCAAATATGACAATAAAACCAATAGGAATTTTATCGCATTTTTATTTATACTCCGTTTTTTTTAACTACGACTACACCCTAGCAATTATATTGATGACAGTCAACATTTATATTGATTTTTTTATGTTTTTATGGTATAATTTAGTGTGAATTGGCAGGCATTTCGTCTGTCTTTTTTATTGCCCCGATATGTTCGGGGCTTTCTTTCGTTTTATATAAAACCAAAAGGAAAAAACATGAATAAAATTACTTATTTTGGCGATGGGCAAAGTATGGATTTTGCGTTTTCATTTAATTTCTTTCAAACGTCAGATATTTATGTTAAAATAAACGGAACACCGCAAACGTCCGGATACACATTGACGTGTATTAACAGCACAACACCTGCAGATATACCATACGTTGGGGGAACTATTTCTTTTAACACGCCACCTAAATCAACAGATATAATAACAATATATCGTAAAATAGAATTAACGCGTGTCGTGGATTATCAACAAACAGAAAAAATAAACCCAGAAACACTTAATCAAGATTTTAATTATCTGATGGAGGTTATCAAAGATTGCGACTGTGCAATCAATGATTTTACAGAAAAATATGCTGATTTATGCAAATTGCCACAGGTATCACAAATAAATGAAAAACTGAACAAAGTGCAATCAAGCTTGGATAATTGCGCACAAAAAACAGATATAAACGCACTGCAAGACGCGACTGGTTTTACCAACAAAGGCACAACGGCCATTGCAAATATGGCAATGCCATCTAATCAATATACGGAATTGACACTGGGTGCAGACGGCACAACATATACCGCACCAGCAGATGGATATTTTTATATCGCAAAAATATCCACCGCAGCCGGTCAACGTATCGGATTATTAGAACCTTCGGGTGGGCCAGGCACGATGATTTATTCAACAGATACAGGTCAAACACTGATGGTGTTTTTGCCTGCACGAAAAAATCAAACTGTCCAACTAAGATATACGTTGGGTGGCACAACAAATGTCTTCAAGTTTATATACGCCAATGGTGCAAAATAACAAAAAAAGGAAATTAAAATGTTTTTAGGAATACAAGATGGACTTATTGCTGTGGTCGCACAAACACGCGCAGAAATAGAAAACATGCCCTGTATGATTTTTACAGAAATCATAGAAACTAACCAACCTGTCGAAATGGTAAATTGTAAATACTATGTAGGAACAAATAATATTCAAGATGCAAAAATGGGGCTGACTGAATAAAAATCCCCCATTTTTGGGGGATTTTTATTCACCGTTTGGAATTAAACCAGTCAACGAATGTCGCAATACCTGTTTGGAAATTCGTATTTGGGTTGTATCCAAGTAATTTATGAGCCTTGGACCAATCGCACACCGTTTTATCAACGTCACCAGGCTGCATCGGCATTTGTTCAATAATTGCATCAGTGCCGATCGTCTGTTCAATGGTGTGAATCATATCACGTAATGTAATTGGTTCGCCGCCCCCCAGATTTATTATCTCAAATCCTGTTTTATCGTAATCAATCGCTGCACAAATTCCAGACAATATATCCGATATGAACGTATAATCACGCTTGGTAGAGCCATCGCCATACATATGAATCGCCTGATGATTTTTTATCATCTTGGCAAATTTATGTATCGCTAAATCCGGTCTTTGGCGCGGCCCATATACTGTAAAGAAACGTAATGCAACAACTGATATGCCGTACAAGTGATGCCACGTGTATAATAATTGCTCGCATGCAGATTTTGTTGCCGCATATGGCGATATAGGTTCTGTGACTTTCAAATCTTCACTAAAAATATCTTCGGGACAATTACCATACACTGACGAAGATGATGCAAACACAATCTTGTTAATATTCTTTGCACGCATACATTCCAGGATATTTACAGTTCCCATAATGTTTGTCTTGACATATTCTATGGGCTTTTCCAAAGAAGGACGAACGCCCGCACGTGCCGCCAAATGTACAACAACATCGATGTTATTTTCATTAAAGATGTGCTGTAAAGATTCTAAATCTTCAATATCTGTACGATACAGTTTATAGCGTGAATTGCCCAAATTGTGCGCAACATTGTTTTCTTTTATTGAAACATCGTAATAATCATTAAAATTATCTACAACGATAACCGTATGATTTTCTGATAATAATTTATCCGCCAATGACGATCCGATAAATCCAGCCCCACCAGTAATTAAAATATTCATCATGTCCCCCTTTACCTACAAAACTTCCAGTTTTCAAAATCTAATCTTGTCATGTATTCGTCATCCAAATAATCCAGATGACGTAAGATATAATTCACATCGTATTCGTAGTTGTCTTTCAGATACGAAATTAAACGATACGTATTTGGAGAGTATTTCATCGTATGACCACATACCGTAAAATTTTTAACCTTTAATAGTGGGCAACGCTGATTTAACAAGTCAATCGGATCGCTGGATGCCAAGAATTCGGGTTTGATATAAGTATCGTATGTAAAACCATATCGCGATAATAGACCCGTTAATCTGTATTCGTATTTCTTGACAATGTCACTACGAACCTTTTCAACTTTGACGTTTTTCAGAAAATCTGTGAACGCGTATGACGTAAATACATCACGTGACAAGACGACAAAGTATGACTGAATATGTGTCCCTTCCCTGACGCGATTATTTTGGGTACAACCCCAGAAATCAACATTGCGTCTTTCCATTTCATTGAACATATTTTCCAATGGAAATATCGGCCCATAACAAGAATCATTCGCCAATATGATGCCGTCATATTTATACAAGTCTTCGTATGAAAAACGTCCAAATAATTTAGACCATGAACCAAAATCATACATTTTGTGCCGCTCGGCACCGGCGAATTTCACAAAATCAGATATTTTTGCCAATTCGCCTCGCTTCATTTGACAATCTGCGAAATAATGCACTTCAGCGATTTTTGATAAGTGTCGAATATAATTTATCGCATAATCTTCCATTTTGCCTTTGGCACTGTATCCCGCGAATAAACATAAATAACGTTTTTTATTATTTGGTTTTTTTATGACAGAATTATGTCTGAACACCCTGAAATCTTTATACGATTGTCGGGTATTTATGATAAAGTGCGACTTGATATCAGATATGCGATGCTTCCAAAATAGATACATTAAACTTAACTGATCACGGGCGCAGAATTTTGTCAACATATACCACCAATCATTCATTATTCTGCGCAGAACCATGTTTTTATGATTTCTGTAGAGAATGTTGTTTTCACCAAGTCCCCACCCCTCGGGGAAACCTTCTTTGCGTAACTTGCTCATTAATACGTTAACGGTTGCTGGGTTTACCAGTTTCAAGTTTTTTATCTCCGCTGCTTCGGAATAAATGCATTTTCTGCCAAAATGTTGCGGTAATAAAAATGCTTTTTGCTTGGCCGCAACAGCATCAAAAATATAAGAAGACAATACGTTTATGTTAGAATCTATATAGATACTTTCATTATATTCTTTCAGACAAATATGTGGAAACACCTTGTGCCATCTGTTGTTCAAAGATGGATTTAACTTATTATAAACCAAGGGTCTGATTTCCCAAATACCAACACGTTGTTTGGCAATTAAGTCTGTATTGTCTGTAAAACATATATAATCGTATGTGTTGTCAATATAATAGTGAGAAATCAAATCATCATAGTTGCCAGTTATACATGTATATACCGCCCTTTTAGATTTCCTGGTATCACGAATTTGCCAATATTCTTTAATCTTTTTATTACTTGGTTTGTATAAGTTTTCCTGAACAGTATAGCCACTGCTGCTGCCAGACAATAAAAAGTGCAACAAGGGACACATATTAACATGTTTGTATAAAGATAAATATTCATCATTATTAAAGAATTTGGATGGATTATGCCCCAACTGCCAGCCAACTTGGATATAAAAATCCAGCAAATCATCTGACTTTACGTTATACTTCTTGTAATACTTAGAATCCCACATGCCAGAATCTAACAGCAACTGTTTCTGAGAGAGATACGTTTTGGTATCTATCTTTTTTACCCTTGATTCATACCATGAAATTATGCATCCATACAAATCCTTGTTATGTTTTCTTAGGAATTCTAGCAAATGGTTTGGGCAGTCTGCTGCAGTGCTAGACCAGCCACGATTTAACGCCTTGATTTTAACCAGTGGAAAAGAAAACTTCTTAATCAAATATAACGGATAAACTGTCTTATTCAGACGCGGTAACGGAATATCCGCAGAATTTACATACGTTTTATACACAAACCCAGCTTCAACAAAATACTTGGTCGTTCCCAATTCATAACAACGTATAACCTCTTCAACAGATTTTTGCTTCTTGACGCTGGCAAAAAAATCATAAAAACATTTGTTTTTTAATACATTAGACTTAAAACACATGAAATATGATTGAACATGCGGAGATAAATCTTGATTGTCCAACACACCCCAGAAATCGCACTTCTTTGTGCGCATTATATTAAACATATCCACAAAAGAACCACCAACGGGCCCAAAACAACTGTCGTTACACAATATTAAGCTGGAAATTTTGTCCAAAGCCTGTTTTCTGGCCAAATATAAAACACCACGTTTGTATGACCCAAAATCATATTCGCCATGACGTTTACACACAGCATATGTACAATACGGCTTGATTTTATCCATTTCAGATGCAAAAACGGGATTGTCCGCAATAAAAATAATGTTGTCTGTGACCGCCTTTAATTTTTCTAAATAGTATACAACATAATCAGGAATAATGCCGTCTGTAAAAAACGATGCAAAAATTGCCACTTTGCCGTTTTTCTTGATTTTGTTGCCAGATACAAAAGTCTTATTGGTTGCACCTTTTGGAAAAACATTGGTACAACTGTCAACGCACGCAATAAGTTTTAATGGGCGATTTTCTTTTTTTCCGAATTTTTCATAATGATATAATGGGCATATATCGGCCGCTTTAACGTCTGGATTGCACCTTAGGTATTCATCACCGTTAAATGTGGCACACGGATTGCGCGATTCACGCCACCCATATTGTAAATAGTGTTGAACTGGATCCATCTTGGCGGCAGCAACATCGGGGTATGTTTTGAGATACCATCTTTTGTTAAAGAATTTTGACTTCTTTATAGTTTTATATTCTTTTGTTGCCCGATTATGCATTCTACATCCCTATTTTCACGATTAATTTTGCCTAAAAACTTTTCCGACCGGTATAAAATCGAACAGGTAAGCCTTGTAACAAACCCATTTGAAATTTTCTTGCTGTTGACGATAAACAGTCCATATTGGAATTGAAAATAGCGTCAAACGAAAATGTTTCTTGTACTGCGGTATATTGCTTTTGGTAAAGGGCAGCCCCACACGAACCGCATGACGATATATCATATCAACCATCAAATCCGTTGTGTACGGATACAAATATTGCAGACCATACAGATTCTGTAATGCCGTCTTTTTAACAAATGGTAAACCAGCCTTGAGCATTTCTATGGGCTTGTCATATATTGCATGGCACACTTCGCCATTTTGACCGCTGATGTATGTGGACATGCGATAACCATGCTGCATAATAAGTTGAGACAAGCCCACTTCGTATTTCAGAACAACTAATTGTTTTGTGCCTTGTGTGCGCACAGAATTCATAAAATTATATAAAAAATCAGCATTTGCCACCTGGCGACTTAAACCAACAAACCAAGACTGTACCTGAACCGGGGTTGGCATATTAATAAAATCAATCATCCCAGTCAGGTCAACACCACGTGATTCCAAATCATTTAATATGCCAGATATATCAGACAACGGGCCATAAACGCTGTCGTTTACCAGATAAACCCAATCATATTTTGATAAAATTTTGTTCTTGTGCGCCCAATTATATGCACGCTTGTACGAACCAAAATCATATTCACCGTGGGGGGCCGCAGATGAATGTAACAGATTTGATACGGTCTTGAGTTTATTTTGTTCTGATGCGCTTAGGTCATTGTCCATAACCAGAACAATATCACCCAGCGCAGATAAAGAATTCAAATAATGCAGTAGTGTATTATCAACAATACCAAATTTGTCGTATGCCGCAAATAGAAATAAACGTTTTTTTGACTTTGCCATATTGCCTATGCCCCCGCGTTGATATTGTTCTGCTTATGTACTGCAAAATGTCAATAAAGTCAACGACATTTTCACTGCACAAGACATAAAAAGACACCTGCAAGCAGATGTCGGGAAGGTAGTTATTCAAAAACGCTTGAACTTGTGGCCTTTAACCAATGGTTTGTTGTATAGCCACAACTTCCCGACCCAAGTCGGGACTTTGTCAGCTTCAGCGTTTTGGGTAACTACTCCCAAATTCCACTAACTACGTCTTCTTTGCGTGTGGTATTTTAATCCAAGAAATTATTCTTTGGCAAGTGAAAATTATACAAAATATTGTAAAATTGATATTATCGCGCGCGCGCGGCAATCAGATTGTCAATGGCACGCGATAAACTTTGTGTGTATATTGACCGAATATCTTGCAGCATTTTTATAACAGAATGCCACATCTGTAACGCATCACCAGATAATTTGTCATCCAAAATACAGTATCCGTCAAATGTTAAATAATGCCGGGCCGCCCGGCGAAAACGCCGCGAAAACGCGCCATTGGGATTGCGGTGCGTACGTGACTGCAACTGTTTCAAACGTTTGATATTAACATAACCACTGCGTAAATCGGCCTTGATAGTGTCCAAAGTATATTGTACTAAATCTTCAAGATAAAAGCTTAGCCCTGCCCCATATACAAATTCTGATATGCCTGAATGCAACGCTATGGATATGGTTTCAGCACATGCGCCACGACAACTTAGATGACGACTGGAATAAAACGCAGCAGCCGTAAACGCAGATATTTCATCCAAACAATATAATAATATTTCTTGGTAATAATTGTCCATGGTGACTTCTGCAACATCGCCAACAGCGCACCAATTACGCCAATGTTGTGTTTCATGTTCAATGGAACGCGAACGGTCCTGTCTGACAAACTTGATAATTTTACGTGCCTGGCGAGACTTGCTGTATTCCAGACCAGCCGAGTCATCCAATGTATAATCATAAATTATAATAGAATTTGAAGTTGCTTTGTACCGGGCAGCTTGCTGCATCTGCAAGAATTCGTCAATGTTGGCGTTATTAATTGTAATCTGTTTATATACAATCTTGGGTTCTTGCATGTTATTTAACCAATATTTACACACCAGAAAATAGCACAAATATACAACTTGTCAAGACACGAAAAAACTCTGTTGCGCTGATATGCAAATATTCCTATAATGCCCAACAACAAAAAAGGGGAAAATATGCTTGTCAGCTTGGTATTATTAATTGTTGGGTTTGTGTGTTTAATCAAGGGGGCAGATTATCTGGTGGATGGCGCTTCTTCTTTGGCCAAGCGGATGTGTATCCCACCAATTATTATTGGATTGACCGTTGTGGCAATGGGAACCAGTGCCCCCGAAGCCGCCGTCAGTATATCTTCGGCAATCCACGGTTCAAATGATATTGCAATCGGAAATGTTATCGGGTCTAATATTGCGAATATATTATTTGTTCTGGGGTTGTCAGCAATGATGAACCAACTGAGAGTGCAAAAGAATACAATACGGTATGAAATACCTTTTGTAATATTTATAACTGTGTTGCTGTGTGGAATGGGATGGCAATATGGTGAAATTTCGCGCATGTCTGCGGGGATATTGTCGGGGATATTCGTTATGTTCTTGGGCTATTTATATGTTATATCAAAACAAACAGAATGTTCCACAGATGATATAAAAACTATATCACCACTGAAAACATGTATATATATATTGTTTGGATTGTGTGCCTTGGTACTGGGCAGCAATATTACAGTGTCTGCGGCATGCGATATCGCACGATATATCGGAATATCAGAACGTGTTATCGGATTAACAATTATCGCAATCGGTACCAGTTTGCCAGAATTAGTAACCAGTGTTATCGCCGCAAAAAAAGGCGAAGCAGATATTTCTGTCGGAAATATTGTTGGTTCCAATATATTTAATATACTGTTTGTGTTGGGTGTTACGGGATTGATATTACCAATACCATACGACAGTGCGTTTTTATTTGATGGTATATTTGCGATACTGGCGGTGGTGTTGCTGTGGGGATTTACGTGCAGAACAAAACATCTGACACCAGTGCCGGGAATATTGATGATAAGTATCTATATAACATATTTAGCGTGTCTGATTACCAATATCTGAAATTAAAAAACCGCCCGATTTGGGCGGTGTGGTCGTTTTTGCATTTTTATCGTGTCTTGTAATGGTCACACAGTTTGGCGACTTCGTGTGCCACGCCAACCATTACCCGCCTTACATCGGCAAAATCTTTGCAGCCCATTGTTTCCATTTCCTGCATTGTTTTGGTGATACTGTGGGTGTTACCATTTTTATCGGTGTAACTTTCTATTTTTTTACCGTCAACACATGGAAAAAACACGTCATTTACACACTTTACCCCCAATTCACAATACTTGTCGCAACCATGGCAACAACAAGCGTCACAGCCATTTCCAAGTCGTACCGAATGCAAATCTATATTTTCTAACATATCTTTTCCTTTTTTCACTCACACTATAAACATAGTACAGATTATACGATTGTCAAGCCCCTGTAAAAAATTATGTGCGTCAAATACAGGTCATTCTTTGTCTAAAAAATCTTGCAGTATACGGGCAAATTCAATCGGACTGGTGTGCGTAGCAATCAAAACCTTGGCCAGGGTTTCTGTGGTAATCCAACGCGGTTGGCCACATGTGCTGAAATGTTTGCTGCGATTGAATGTGGATGCATCTAATTTGCATTTACGTGCCAGACATGAACAACTGATATTATTGATTTCTGCAATACGGTTTACTGCCGCCCACAGCGCCGCATGATGTGTCATGATTTTCCCCCTTTTTTATTGTATATAAACATCGTTTTGAACAAATGTCACCACACCATGGACACCAATTCCTAAAACAATATAAGAAAACAATTACACAAAGTCAACTCATCCGCCAGCAAAACAACCTGAGGTTGAAATTACGACAATAAATATCAGACCAAGCTCAAAATCCGCAACATGCAAACGAATCGTCAAACATATAAAAATCCATCTGCCCTTTCCTTTGAGTATCCTGATAACTTTATCAAAAAATTCCCATAACCCCACATAAAAACCGCCCGATTGGGCGGTGTGGTTGTTTTGTTGTTTCTATCGCTGTTTTTCTGTTACATATTGCATACCCTTTTGTGCTTTAATCTTGCTGTGAACTTAGTATAAAATCGCAGTTTTGCAAGTTTTATAAGAAAAAACAGATGATGCGATGTCGAATATTATTTATTCTTGATCCAGGAATGATTGAAATATGTTTGCAAATTCTATTGGGGTGATGTTTGTGCCACGCAGTATTTTATACAATGTTTCTGTCGACACCCAACGTGGCTGACCATGTGAGCTGAAACGCTTGCTGGGGTTGAATGTGGTGGAATCAAGTCCGCATCGGCACGCCAGGCATGAACAGCTGATATTATTAATTTTTGCAATATGATTTACCGCCGCCCACAATGCCGCATGATGTGTCATAATTTTCCCCCTTGATTTATACAACTGCTTTTTGTCACATGTTGCCCAGTATGCTATAAATTCACGAATAAATCCATAGGCATATATTCTTTGGGGGGGAAACAAATATCGTCAGATTGATATGTTGATATATGCAATTCTGCAGATTTTCGTTATTCAAATCGCTTTATAATTGTTTTAGAGCTGTGCCCACAAAAAAACCGCCCGATTTGGGCGGTATGGTCGTTTGTTGTTTCTATCGTTGTTTTTCTTTTACATATTCTGCGGCACGTTTGCGTTGGGTGATGTTATCAAACACGCCCATATACTCTTCTCGATTTTGTGGGTTTTGATACCGCACAACGATTTCATCACCATCGTGCGGAAATATCACATCAGGCTGCAACGATATATGTCCCTGGACAACAGTGCCTTGGCGATTTACGCCCCAGAAATGCTCAGGCGTATAATTACTGTGATGACGAACATTCAGTACCTTGACCGTATCTTGCGTGTAAGACGGGTCTGAGTAATCTGGACTAAGAGTGTCTTTGATTTTGTTGTCAATATCCTTGCACCCCGCCAGTGTCAACAGTGCAAAACCCATAATTGGTAATTTATGTAAATATTGTTTCATTTGTGGTTCCTTTTATCTTGTCTTGTAATGCTCACGCAGTTTAGTAATTTTGCGGATATTTTCATCCGGATTTCTATCAATGTACTCATAGAATGAGTTTGGAGATTTTACAGCCCACTTCATCTGGAATTCTAACTGTCTGGCCAGAGGACTTGTTGGTGCCACATATTCTGTCTTTTCTGCCTTGTCTGTTTTTTCTGGGGCGAAACACTTGTAAATAACATACCCCATCCCCCCAATAGCTGCTGACGCAAGCAAAGTCACACTCGCAGCAAACAAAGCCCGGACAACAGGAGCTACATCAACTTCATCAACTTCATCAACTTCATACATGTCATAAGCATCGTATTTTTGACGTTCTTCATTCATTTTTTTTGCCGCCCAAAATGCAGGCCATGGATTCGGTACAGCCATTTTGATTTTCCTTTATCGTGTCTTGTAGTGGTCGCAGTATTTAACAATTTCATGTGCCAGTTCGTTTATCTGTTTCAGCATACGGTCCCTTTGAAGAGGGCTGCAACCATCATAAATTCGGCAGGCATCAACAATTTCACCGTTCGGTCCCTTGTACTGCTTGATTTCTTGACAGTCTATGGTTGGGCAACAGTAGGTTGTAAGTCTGTTACTGCCGCTGAGAAACCATCCGGTAAACCAATGGTGACCAAGTTTGCACCGCTTTTCACACCCATCGCAAATCGTTCCATGTGGCCCCGTATGCAAATTTGTTTCACGTTCCTGTGTAAATGACATTTGGTTTCCTTTATCGTGTCTTATAGTGGTCGCACAGACGGGCGATTTCGTATGCTTTTTCTAAAATCTTTCGTTTGTACTCTCTTACTTTAAGTGGGTCAGGCAGGTGTAAAAACTCTGAGTAAAAAACGCATTGTTGTGGTTCGCCGTATTTATCAAAAAAACTGATTATTTCCTTGCCACCAATAGTAGGCCAGACAAATCTTTGAACCGGCAGAGTTGGTACTAATCTTCTTGCACTTGTTGTTTTGTCTTTTGCCTCTTGTTCTGTTTCTTCGTAATATCCTAACTTGCACCGCTTTTCGCACCCATCGCAAATGCTGATATTCGTTTTGTTTTCCTGTGTAAATGACATTTTGGTTTCCTTTATCGTGTTTTCATACGCAAAGTCGCAATTTTATATTCTATTGTTTCTTTTTGATCTAAATCGCGTTTTTCCGCCAAGTCAATAAGATGAAAGAATAATGGCGCACGCAGACGGGTAAATATAGAAATTGGATTCAGGCGTGAACGTGTCATCGCGCGACCAACATTATGTTTTGTTTGGGCAACAAAAGTACCATATTTATCCGTTATGCGAATAGAGCCTGTATTGTAATCCCACTCATCATAATCGCCATCCCATTCACGACCACCATGTGGTGCGTAAATATCCAAGGACACATCGTCTTTTTTGAAGGTATAGTTTGTAGAATACGAATTGTGGGATTTTGAGCCCTTGCTTGTTTTATCGTTGATGATTGTTTTTGCGATATCATAAACCTGACTGATTGTATGTTTTGACATATTATTTTTCCTTTTTATCGTGTCTTGTAATGGTCGCACAGACGGGTCAGCTCTTGTCCGAACTGCAGCATCCTAATTCGTGCTATTGTGGGTGACTTAAATTCGTGTACATACAGACCCATTAATGGATATTGTACGCCATCCTCAGACTTGAAATACAATACACGTTCCCCACAAATCGTTGGATAAATAGCATCGAAAACGATGACGGTTCCTATCTCGCATTTTTTATCACAACCACCACATTTGGTCGTTTTTTGCTTGGGCGTAATGTGCGGAAATACTATTTTCTGGTTTTTGAAATTCTCGCCAATGTTCAGACCTTTTTCCTGTGTAAATGACATTTTGGTTTCCTTTATCGTGTCTTGTAATGGTCGCAGTATCTTGCGATTTTACCAGCAAATGATTTGGTGCATAATTCTTGTTGGAACGTCTGCTGAGGGGTACGGTTCTTTTTGACATCGTCACCAGCAAAGATGCGTATGTTTCTTTCGTTTCTGAAATTGGCTATGATTTCACCGGCAATGGTCGGGTAAATATAGTGTCCTTGACTGACATATACATAACCTAATTCACACTGCTTGTCGCAACCATCACACCTGTCCCCAGGGGAAACATATACCTGAAGCCGTTTTGGATCGATTTTTTTGGGATGGTTTTGTGTGAACGACATTTCGTATCCTTTATCGTGTTTTTTTATATTTATCACAGCATTTTGCAATTTCATGTGCCAGATTCATCATCACATTTTTTATTTCATCAATTGTTTCACATTCGCATAGTTCTGGCCCCATGATACTTTTTCTGGCATTTGTCTGGATACCGTTTTTGTTATAGTACACATCGATTATTTGTCCGCCGATAACCGGTCTAAAAGATGTCAAATCAGAATTTGCTTCCATACCTAATTCACAACGCATACGACAACCTTCACATATCCCAACATTCGCTTTCTTTTCCTGTGTAAATGACATTTTATTACCTTTTATACTTTAATTCTGTTATGAACTTAGCATAAAATCACAGATTTTCAAGTTTTACGATGAACTTTATCCCACCCGACATGCGGACTGCTGCAACCATGTACTGGGTGCTACACACAATTTGGCAAAACAAATGGCAAAAACCGCAGATTTCCGCCACACAATTCGCCCTATAATTGTTTCAGAACATCACCCTCAAAAAACCGCCCGGTTTGGGCGGTTGTTATCTGTTTTTCTTTAATAATTTGTCTAATTGCTTTTTGGCTATTGATTCATCGAGTTTGCGTATGATGTCTTCAAGGTTTTTCATATTTGGTTCGTCCAGGAATTTAGAAACCTCTTTTTGTAAATCCTGGTCGTCAAAATATAATGCCGACACGCGAAGTCCGCGCACAAATCCAGGGAGCAAAGTGTTTTGTCCGCCCATTACTATATGTTGTCTGTAGTCGTCCAGTTGTTGTCGTATCCAAGATTTAATCAACAGCTCTGTGCGGTCTGCTGTTTCTTTATCTATTTGCCTGGGGGCTAAAAATAGTTTTATAGCCCGTACGGTTAATATGTCATTGTTGTTAAAATTTTCATACATTACGATTTCCTTTGTTGTATTATTTACAATATACAACACAATAACATACTTGTCTTGGTAATATTTTGGCAAATTTTTGGCAATTATTTCAGTCGGTCATATAAGAACTCGTAATCTTGTTGCATTTGTAACACAGCATCATCAAGCGCATCACGATATGTTTTGAGAGCATAGTCGCCCACTTTGCCCCAATATAGAGCAGCGTATTGAGTGTCTTTTGCTTCGGCGTAATATCTCTTAACTAATCTTCCTTCTTTGTCTAATACTCTTATGTGAATTTCGCTTTGAATACCTTGAGAAAAAAATGGCATACCCAAAAGATTTGCAAGGCCGTATGTAAAGCAAGACGGAATTATCCATAGTAGTCCTGAAAACATGTCAGTTGGATATGTGTGATCTCTTAATTCGATGTATCCATGTATATCGCTATGTGGATTGGTAAGAACATTTTCTACTTGTTTGTAGAACAAGGCTGCACGATCGGTGCCGCTTTGTACAACCTTTGCACCTGGCTCCCAATAGTGTGGGATGCTGGATGTTGCATCAATATATACTGCCTCTAATGTTGGCAACTTCCTATCTTGGGTTTGTTCTACACGCAATATTGCGTTTCTATCCAGAAAACTGCAAGCTGATAGTATAAAAACTACTGGTAAGATATATATTTTTCTCATTATTTACCTCTTTGTTGAGAACATTTATCGGAATGTTTTTTTACATAGTTTTGTAATGTTGCCTGAGTTGTTTTAGATGTATAGAAAGTCCATGCTACGTCACCTTTTGCTTCCAAAACATCCATGCAAGCACCAAACATGGCCTCTTCATGTTTGGCCAGATAATCGCCGGTGTGTTCAAATATAAAATTTATTTCGGGAATCGTCATATCATAATAAAATTGGGCCATACACAAAAAGACAACTCCCGTATAATAATTTTTTGTGTTCATATTATCATACGCATCTGTTAAAGCACTTAAAACAAACAGTACTCTTCTACACTCAGGCGAATATGGCTTAAAGTTCTCTATTATTTTATTGTAGTTGTTTATAAGTCCTGCATCTGTTTTGTTGCATGCCAATATTGCTAGAACGGCTGTTGCCAGAAGTAAAAGTTTTTTCATTGTTTGCCTCCATACAAAATTATTGGATGTTCATACGTTTGAATTTTTCTAGTGTTTCAGAATCAATGCAGCGCTTATACTTTCTTATACGTTTCAAATCACCCTGTTTGTTTCTAAATTTTCTATCTACACCTGTGTCTTGAAACCATCCGCCCAGCCACGCCTCGTCATCAACAAAATGTTCATCTATACGATTTTGTATAACAAAAAAACCATAGGGCCACTTTTGTTCGCGCACATAGCTTATATACTCATAATTTACGGCTACGGTTAATCCTTCTTTTAACTGTTGGGTGGTGTGATATATATCATCAGCTATATATATTGATTTTTCATAATCACATCCGGTATACTTTTCCCACTTTTTTATTTGTTTTGTGCGCTCAACAGCATGTTTTTTTTCTTCTTTTTCTTTCTGTTTAGCAATTTCTATTTCTTCTTTAAACTTCTTGTTTATATATTTTTCCGCTATACCTGACGAGCAAGCATAAAGCCTGTGCTCGTTTAGGTTTATTTTATCCTTGCCCCATACAAAAAATTCGTTTGAGTTTTCGTTTTTTTCTTCAAACTTACATATATCTTCTTGTTCTTGTGTTAAATAGTTAATAAATGCTGTGTCCACCTTATATGCGGATGAGGTCATGATGTTGTAATCACCGTTTGTGATACAGATATAATCGGCTTCTAATACATTTTTGTTCGACTCATTAACTAAATAACATTTGTATGGTTTTATTGTATAAGAACATGCGCTTAACATAATGATAGCAAGGGTTAATATATTATTTTTCAATTCATCCTCCCAAAAAATTAGACCGCCATGGGATGTTAGGCGGTCGGGGAGTTCTCAAATCAGCGTATTAGTGATTCTGTTGTTTTCGGGCTGCCCCTGTTGTATGACAAACAGCTCCCCGACTTATTAAGTCAGGGATAAATCACGACACAAAACCACAGGAATGACATCGGATGACGAGGCCGTCAGTAATTTTGCACCGAATACGCTGGGCTTGAGATAGCCCCGAACCCATATCCCTATGGATTCATTTCATAGTCTATCACCAAAAATCAAAAAAGTAAATTGAATATATTATTTTGACATGCCTCATTTTAATCCCTTTGAATAGGCTCTTTGCAATACATGAAACATATGCGCCGAAAGAAAAACAAACAATAAATAACTTCCAAATTTACTACATAATTTTTTCAAATACGAAATTGTTATATTTTTTATTACATAAATAATAGAAAAAACTGTTGAAATGTGCAAAAATACAAATTATAAATCATTTACACAAGCCATTTTATAGGTACTGCGGCATATAAATATTTTGTGAGTTCATCAAAAAGGTCCTAAATATGTACAATCAAAAACACAAAGAAACAGAAATAATACAAACAATACAAATGTTACTGCCGCAACACCCAGAATTAAAATCAGACTTTCAAAAGGGCTTCATTGATTTCACTAAATACACCCCAAAAGAAACATTGGTATTCAGTACGGCAGCAAATTTGTATGATATACCTGAAAGCAATGTTGTTATAATGCGATATATGGACTACGAAAAATTTAAATTTTTAATAAATACTTCCTCTTTATATATGCCGACACCAGACTCATTTAACCAAGATCCAAATGAAGGAAATATTATTCCTGATAATGTCGGTCAATATATCACTAAAGCAGCAAACGCTTTGTATAAACAGCTTTATCCGGATATTATTTCTAAAAAGTTATCTGTATCTGGTTTAACTTTTACAGGTAATGAAACTGTTGATAAAAAAATAATAACTAATAAATTTGCGCAAATATATAAGCATAATTTAAAAAGATTTTTTATATCATGTTGGACAGAACGAGATATAGATCAAGACAACATGTGGAAATCATATATCTCATCAAATCCGGAAAAAGCAGTTGCGATTAAAACAACTGTCGGCAAATTAAAAAAAGCCTTATCAAGAAATTTGGGATTATTTGCACTAACTCGTGTAAAGTATGTAGATATAGATTCATATAACTCAGAAAAAATAGATTTCTTATCCGGAGGAATGTGGGCCTTGGCATGCTATGCATTAAGGTTAAAAGACAAACGCTTTGAAGACGATAAAGAAATACGTTTAATTTGTGATAATCTGATGACAAATAGAACCCAATGGTACAAAACAGCTGTGATGCTCCCATTGGGCATAGAAAATTTTGACTATAGCGCTGAACCAGAGTTTAAAGTGTTGTGCGCCCCGCTTGTATTAGATGATTTTATTGATGAAATAATAACTTCTCCATCATCTAACGATACATTCATTAAAGAACTTCAAAATTTTTTAGGTTCTAAGGGTCTATCAAATATAAAAATAACAAAATCTAAAATTAACAAAAAACGTAAATTTTATTGGGACGAATAAGATTGCAACAAAACAACAAAAAAGTTGGCGATGATACCCCTACTTTTATATTTTCTATTATAAATTTAACACGAACTAACAAAACACTAATCTATTAACCACTTTTGTTGTTTTTGTTTTGTATTTTTACTAGAACAACGGAATAATACGGAGTATTTTTGCTAAAATAGTTCGTGATTTTTACCTGATTTTTTCCCGTCTACACCAAGTCTACACCTTAGCAAAAAATGCCCTAAAAGGCAGATTCTTGCGGCATATAAAAAATCTTTGCAAAATCTTCACAAAGTCCTTGACTTGTGCGGATTTTAAGGTTATTATATGCAACGCTATTCGGGCATAGTTCAGTCGGTAGAACAACGGACTGTTAATCCGTATGTCGTTGGTTCGAGTCCAACTGCCCGAGCCAGAATTTCCGCAGATTTCTGCGGATTTTTTATTGTTTTCTACATACTGGAAAATGGCCCAAAATTGTCCAAAAATGGATTAAATACCGTCTTATACCATCTCATACAATTACATAATCACACAGAATCACACAGAAAACGCCGGTAGATTTCTATGTAGATTTCATTATGATTTCATAAAAATCACATAAAAAACAAAGTAATTTCAACGGGCGGATATTTTTGCGTTTTGATACACAATGTCCAAAAACTTGCTTTTTTACCCGATGACACACGGAACGCCAGTCCGTCTGTCACGAGAGTAAAAACCGCAGCATACCAACTTTTTTCTGCCAAAAATCACACATCTGGTGTACATCTGTGTATTTTTATTTTTGTTATTATGAACAAATGACTGGACAATCTTGGAAAGATAAGCATAAATACGACAACTTTTTTAAGGGGACGCACATGAAGTATAAGCACTTTGACGAGATTGAACCAAACCACAACACAAATTTTACCATGCTCTACTTTGCCGCATGTCGGTCTTTACGCGAACTACAGGTCGCAATTCGCAAAACAAATGGTGGCAAACTTACCTTTCGCCAGGCATGGCTACTGCGCCGCATCCAGCGCAAATTGGCACAGATGGCTGCATTATGGAAAAATGCGACCTGATATTTAGTCTCTAGATTTGATTTACCCAAACATTGCATTTTAGTTAATTAAAAAACCATGGATTTTTATTAGTAAAATAGTGTACACTTCTAAACGTTATATAAAAAGGTGATTTTATAAATGTTAGAAGTTAATAATCCCAGACTTTTTGGGATAGACAAATCAAATAGAGATTACACAAACCCCGAAACTTGGGGAAAGAATCAATTTAATTCTTCTTTCCCTGCATCGTTAGCATGTTATTTGTTTTCAAAGAATTTGAAAGCTATTTACATAAAAGCAGATAAAAACATGGATAGAAACATATCAACTATTGGGATTGATGAGCTTTTTGGTATAGATCCTTTGGGCGAGGATGTATTTTATTCTTTTGAAACCCAATTTATACCATATTCAAAATATGTTGTTGGATCAATTCCGAGAAACGATTTAGTAATTCAAAGATTATCTACGAATGAATGTGTGAGTAGTTTAGAAATTAAATTAACCGCGTTGCCCGATAATTCAACCTGTGATTTAGAGGAAAATGAGTTTGGTTCAGAAATAGTCGTAAGACCGGATACGATCGTATATTTAGCTTGCAGCATTATCAAAATGTTTGATAATGACAAAGATGCTCTTGTCAACGCGATAGGAAATTCTTGTAATGACATAAAAGACTGGACACAAGCATCAGAAGTATTGCCTTATATACCAGAAATGATACAAGTTATTCATTCCATCGTTTCTGAAAGAAATGATTATCAGGTTCCAATTATAATGGAACCAATTTGGAAAACAAATGGAAAAAGTCCTCAACTAGCCGACAATTGTCTTGATGTTTTTGTTTGGAGTAATTTTGGGATGTTGAAGTTGTTTATGCCATCTAAAGATGAAAATTTAACTTCAATAAATAGACATACACGAAGCATGGTATGGTTATTCAAAATGTTATTTGATTTTACTAAAAAAGGACATTTTGATGGGTCAGCAATAATAGATGAATTGTCTTATAATACAAAAAATGATAAAGCATTTTCTACAAATGGCTGCAGAACACACTCTATAATGACCTGCCCCGAATTGGCATGTCCAAGAATTCGTAAAGAAGAAATAAAAAACATAATTTTAGGCGGCGGACAAAATTTATTAAGTCCGGAAAGACGGTTTGATGCCATTGTTTACAATTCACCAGATTTATTTAAGGAATAATATAATGAAAGTTGTTGATTTGTTTTGTGGATGTGGCGGACTATCCCTGGGGTTTCAAAAAGCAGGTTTCAATATTGTTGGTGCTTTTGATAATTGGGACAAAGCGATAAGCGTATACAACGAAAATTTTTCACACAAAGCCCAAAACGTTGATTTAAATAACATGAAACCGGAGACATTGCAAAAATTATCCCCAGATATAATTATAGGAGGTCCCCCATGTCAGGATTATTCCGCGGCTGGCGCTCATGATGAAACTAGAGGAAGGGCTAATTTAACTTTGCGCTTTGCAGAACTAGTATGTTCTATAAAACCAAAGTATTTCGTAATGGAAAACGTTGACAGAATTTTGAAATCAAATACCCTACCGAAAGCAATTGCAAAATTTAAAAATGCTGGCTATGGATTAACACAAATTGTTTTGGACGCTTCTAGGTGCGGAGTTCCACAGATAAGAAAACGATTTTTTTTGATTGGAGCATTGGGAGAAAGCACCGATTTCTTGTTGTTTGATTTGACCAGAAAAATCAGCACAAAACAAATGTCAATAAAAGATTATTTGGGTGATGAATTCGGAATAGGGTTTTATTATAGACATCCGCGTTCTTATGCTAGACGAGGTGTATTTAGTATATATGAACCAAGTCCAACAATACGAGGTGTAAACAGACCTATTCCTAAAGGATACAAAACACATAAAGGCGATGCCACAACCGATTTATCAAAGATTCGAGCTTTAACAACAATGGAAAGAGCCAGGGTACAAACCTTTCCGAAAGATTTTAAATTTTCTGGTTCTAAGACAGATGTAGAGCAGATGATCGGGAATGCGGTTCCGGTAGAATTAGCTCATTTTGTAGGAGATTCTTTGTTTGAATACATAAAAAAGAAATCTGACGATAACTAAACTATGAATTTTATTTCCCAACATTTAGGCAAATTCAAATCGTTCTGAGCTGTTGTGATGCCTATTGATAATATTTTATATGTAGCAATGGTATTTGTGTACCCCTTATGAAACACAACTGTGTCATAGTGTTTATCGGTCAGCCGTCTGTTCCAATAATCAGAACATTCCCGATATTCTGAGGTTTTCTCCCCAGACACTATCTTATCAAACCAATGGTGTTTTAACACAAGATGCAAAACCGTGCTGTTTTTCATAATCCATATCATAGCAAAATATTATATTTTTTCAATGCGATAACTTCGCTAATAATAAAACACCTCCAAATAAATCATTTTAAATGTAAAATGAAATTGTTATAACAGTTTGGGCCTTTAATTCCTCTGTAATCAATACCCAATCTACATAAATGAAAATATTTTACAAACATTTCTTCTAAGCGATCAATGACCAAATGCAACTCTTCTATTGTGGGAACGATCTCATTGATACACTCTTTCGAATTATGACATAACCTTTTATTTCTAAAATCGGTTAACTTTGCATGTGTTTTCTCAACATATTCTAAATCGGCTTTAAAATCAATATCATACAGTGTTTTTAACATTTGGTCACCTATTGAACGTTTTTTATTGCGCCTGTTCCAATATCACGAATGTCAATTTGAGATTTTCGCATAACATCTTCTAACATATTGTAATTATTTGGATCTTTAATACTATTTATAAAATTTTTTAATGTATATTTATTTGAATCTGTTTTTCTTGGTTCTAATAACTTGCATAAATTTAAAACCAGAATATTGTAATAATTTTTCGCTACCCAGTTAATAAAAAGGTTGTTTCGAGCTTTTTGCTCAATCAAAGCATTATGAAAATCTTGAAAAATAGATCTATCAACAAGAATCTTACAAAACAAATCGTCTATTATTTCAAGATATTCTTTAACCTCTTCCATTGTTAATGGTTGTACACTATCTGACATGATTCTTAATCCTTTAGTTCAATTTTTTAATACACTTCCACAGCATTTTTTGTATTTTTTGCCGCTACCACATGGACATCTTTCGTTAACTCCTATCTTTCTTGGCATATCTGAATCTGGCCATTCTTTTTCTATCGCATGATTCCATTCACTTATTGGTCGTCTAAACACTCCTTGTTTTATTCTCTCTGCTTCCCAGATTTTTTGCTCTGAATCTGGCCATTCTTTGAATTCTGCATATACAAGTTCATTGCCGCTAACATGTCTATGTTTTGGTGGTTCTATAGCAATGCCTACAAATTTATCTATCTGCAAATTTTCCGTTGTGCATTTAGCTTTAGCAAAATTGATATACGAAGCCAACAAATTTCTTCTACGTTCTATGTATTCTGAATAGGTTTTATATCGCAGATTATCAACTTGTAAAAAAATATACATCAAATTTGGAGTAATTTTTGATAAAAAGGCTGTCGTGCGTACCTGGTCTGGCTCACACCTACTTATTGATGTTAACATTGCTTTAGAAAACATTCTTCTAGATAATCTATCTTCCATGGCCATATAACGCAAGGCTATATCTTTATCACACGGATTAGACTGATAAATTATCTGGGTTGTATCGTTTAAAGCACAGATAGCGCTTTCTTGCACTAAAACATCCCAAAAGTAGCTTGGTTTATTATCTCTGCGGCCTGACAAATATTCCCGACTTTTTTTAAAACTATCCCAATCTTCCTCACAAAAACAACACAAAGCTATTTGTTTATCTTCGTCTTCTTTTGGTAAAAATATATGACACTGATTTTCTGAATCAAAATTATGAAAATATCTGTATAATAAATCTTCTTCACCTGTATACATCACATTATGTTTTCTAATAAAATTTTCTTTTTCATTTAAGTATTTTACAAAATCAGTCAATGTATCTAATTCATTTAAAACAAAAGGAAAAGAATAATCATCAAAAACATGGACAAATGTTTTTGTTTCATCATAATCGTGCGTTGTAAATATATTATCTGACAAATACTCTTCTTGAGCATTTTGCGACATACCAGTAAAGGTTCTGTAATCCATAGTTTTTTCTTTAAGATTTGAAAATCTTAAACTTCCGGTACATCCTGCTCCAAAGAATTTTTTGCATGCATCTGTGGTGCCATTAGCTACACAAATTAAATGTATTTTTAATTTGTTTTTACTTGGTATGCTAACAGGTAGCCGTTGATTTTTATTTAACCAAATCTTTTCGGGATGATCACGTATTATATTTTCTGCATGATGTAATTGAGATATCGACTCTAATATCGCGTGTTTTTCCCATCTCTTCCATCCAACAAACCAGCTTTTGGCTTCATTAAATTTTATATTTTTATCAGAAAACACTAAAACTGTGTCACCACATACAACTAACAGATCGCATAATTCTGGGAAACCTGCTGATGTTTTAACTCTAGGATTTGGGTAACTCCATAATCCCATAAAAACCTTTTCACCTAATTTAACTAAACGATGCTCTGATTCAGTAATGCCTGACGATTTTTCAACTACCATTTTTATATTTCCACACTATCTGCAAATAGGACATACAAAAAGGCGATGGGTGGACATGCCAAGCACCAAAATACGAACCATCCTTTCTTGATAAAAACTGCTTTTCTTTTTTCCAATTGTTCTGTCATTTTTTTGTACCACTTTTTTGTTGTTTTTATGGTAATATTTTCACAGCCTTTTGGCAAGGTTTTATAGAAATGTGCGTAGATTTCTGTAATGTTCTGCAGAGACAGGTTTTCTGCGATTTTTATACACAGCATTGTCAAAAAATGTGTTTTTAGCGATACGGTATTATAATACTAAAAACCCACATTTTAACATTTACAACACATTGAAAACACTGCTGATTTTTGTCAAAAATAAAAATACATAATCTTACACCAAGCACCCCAAAAGCGATTTTTGCAAAAACTCGCAACCCCTTACTCACATTGGCTCACAGCGTTTTTGCAACAACTGCCGTCTTTTGACTGTTAATCCGTATGTCGTTGGTTCGAGTCCAACTGCCCGAGCCACGAATTCCGTCGCAAAATCATTGATTTTGCGGCGTTTTTCTTTGTTAACACTTTTGGATTTTGGCTCACTACAATTCACCCAAAAACACCACTATTTAACCCCTTGGCTACACAGCAGCTACACAGGATCCGCAACCTGTCCGCAGTCCGATGAATAACTTACCATTTCACAACCCATAAAAAAATCTACATATTTTGAACATATTGCAAAAATGCTGGGGTTCTTGAATAAGGATATGACTGGGCAATCCCCTGTTGCGATTTTGTCTTAAATCCGCTATCGTTATTACATGCCAAAGATATTTACAATCGGTTTTAGTGGTAAAAGCCCCGACGCATTTCTGGAGGTGCTGGATGCGGCGCGTGTTCGCTGCGTGTGGGATATTCGCCTGTGGCGGGTCAGCAAGTATGTCCCATATTACAGTGGCGAAAACCTGGCGACTGTCTTGGGCGACCGATATGAATATCATCCGGAATTTGCGCCTGAATTTGAAATGCTGACCGCGTTCAAGGATAAAAAGGCAACCTGGGCGGATGCTGAACCAATTTACAGACGCCTGATTGCGGGGCGTGCGCCATTGGCGGGGCGCAGTCCGGACGAACTGGACCGCATATGCCTGATGTGTACTGAAAAGACCGCACATCAATGCCACCGAAGACTGGCCGCGGAATACATCGCATCACAATTCCCCAACGCCGAAATCGTGCATTTGTAAAAAATGATTATTAGCCCAAACTTTATATTGATTAAAATCCCTCTTGTTTATAAAATCTTCATTATAAATTGTACTTACTGTATATAAGGGCAAAACAAATGAAAAAAACACAATTAGACGACATGTTTGAACACCACAGAAAAGCAGGTATTTCATTAAATAACGAACGCTCAATAAACAAAATTGCTGAAAATACAGAAGATATACACGCCATTGCACATATGTTATCTCGTATTTGTGGCTTATTGTATGTAATTATTATTTTGTTGATAATGGGTTTAATGGCTTAAAAATGTTATGTAATAATATGTTAGACGATATTGTTAAAGAACAGGTTTTGGAAAAATATTTAAACAGTGGCGATTTTAATGGTTTGCCCTTTAACGTATTAGCAGAAAAATTTAAAACGGTCCGTGAAGCGAAAGAGACCATTGCAAGACTTGTAAAAGAGGGGGCGATAGATATTATTTATAATACCACAAACCCACATATTAAAGGATTTGATTTTTCCAAATACCAGGAACAATTTTTGTCTGAGTTGCTTAATACACCAGACGACCTAAAAAAAGAAATTATACCATGCGGAAATATAAAAATTGAAATCTGCAATAAATATGGTTCGTTTTGTTTATACCCAACAAAACGTTTATTATCTGAAAAAGTAGGCTATGAGCGAAAATATTTAGAGACACCACCTTTTACAAAGAAACTATGCTTTGGTGAATGTCAATTAGATTTGGTGTATTTTAGGGTGGATGTACTCGATAGATATATAGAAGACCCTAGATATTATGTTAGTTACGATGATTATTTTGGAAGGATTTATTTTAAAGAATTTTCAGATGAACACCCAGATGACATCTATTTAAAGTATTTTGGCTTAGCTTACAATATAACAACGGGTGAAAATCTTATATGTGCATTATTATGTGACTTACACAAACTAAATGCCAGACATCAATATCATTTTTATTCATATATGGAAGAATCTGCCCCAAACATTATCCCCGAAGAAAACTTTTTTAAAAATCAGATTTTAGGGGAATACGCTGAAGAACACTCTATTTTTGAGGCGTTTCTAGAAGAAATAAAAATCATAAACAAAATGTCCAACATAATTTGTAACGCAAATTTATTTTTGAAGGAATTTTCTGATGAAGATAGAAAAAAGCTTACCGACTTTCATCCTTTTCTAAAACCAACACAAAAAACTTTTGAATATTTTTGCCAAACATTAGACAAGCTATTTTCAGACAATTTGGACATCAAGGTTATTTTAAAATTAAATGAGCTTTATGGGAGCCAAATGCAAATAGATTACAAACAAAATGGCGAACCCAACATGGGCAGCATAGCTTTACTTAAGTTGTTTTTACATACATACTTTAAACCTAGATCTAATGAAGAAATGCTAAAAAATATTTTTAACATCTGGGACAAGCGAAGCACAGGAATCAGAGCCATTAGAAGTAAAGCATCACATCATATAAGAGAAAATCATTATGATATCCAAATATTCCAAACTTATCAGAAAACAATTCGAGAAGCATATAAGTCTATAAGACTGATTAGGCTTATACTGTCCAATCATCCAGATGTAAAAAACACCATTCTGAAACAAAACCTAAAGATACCTGATTGGTTGTTTGAAGGTAAAATAAAGACTTATTTTATATCTCCCATAGACAAGACAAAATAAACACCGCCCTTGATTTTTGTGGGAAATGGTGTAGAATATGTGTGTGCAAGTAATTGCACAAAGGCATTATAAGCGTGAACGGGTTTCATCACCCTTACATAGCTAAGCTTTTAATGTCCCGACCCTTGGTCGGGATGCCGTTGTTATAAGACTTGTCGAAGGCAACGGAGTTTCTATGTAAACTGATGAACTCCCGACCACTCTTGTTTGAGTGGTCTTTTGTTTGGGGTTGTATGTTTGTCAGACAATGGACTTTTGTTATTGCGATTGCGTTTGCCATTGGGGTTGGCGTTGGGGCGCAATTGCCCACACGGACGGTCACCCCGCCACCCAGCGCACCCATATCAATCGAGGCCTTTTTCACCCCCGGCACCGAATGCGAAGACCGCATAATCGCAGAAATCAATCTGGCCACAACCATTGACATTGCCGTCTATTCTATAACCAATCCGAAAATTGCGAACGCCATTATCGCCGCCCATCACCAGGGCGCAAGGGTGCGAATTGTCACCGACCGAGTTATGGCCGGGCATAAATCGTCCATGATTGATGAATTGGTCACCGCCGGCATACCCGTCCGCACCAACCGCCGGCACAAGATTGAACATAATAAATTCGCCGTCTTTGATAATCGGCGTATGGTGACGGGCTCTTATAACTGGACCACCGCCGCCACCAAGTCTAACAGCGAAAACTGCATCTTCCTGACCCACCCAGCACAAAAGTACAGCAAGCGGTTTGAGGTGTTGTGGAATACATATAAAAAATAACCCGCCCACATAGGGAGGCGGTGTTTTCTGTGGTCTGTATTTTATTCTGTTTTGAGCGAAAACCAAGCAAGCGACATTCATATCGTGCAATTTTAATCAAAAAAGGTCGCAGCCAAATAACGTTCATCTGTAATACAATCTAATTCTTTGGTTTCAGCAATATCGTTTAAAATGCTCTGCAGTGCTGAACGTCTAATTTCTATTCCTGCCCTTAAGTCCCATTCATTTGGCTGAATTAGAGGTTTTACGTATTCATAGAAAACATATGGATACCATGGATAACTCCTTATCGCTGCATGCAAATACAAATTACTCATTGCGTATATCTTGTTTACTTTGTCAAGAGGTACCGCAAAACGAATATCTCCTTGATTATAATAGTGTTTTACTTTTTTTATAATTGTGCAAAAAGGAATATGTGTTATACTTTCTTTGGTCTTAAAACCTTTGATGCCAAGTGCTCTTCGTATTTTCACTTCGATCATCAACCTAATTGTAGCTAAAGCTACCGTATATTTTGTGTTTTCAATCGACTTCTGTGCACAACATCCATAAAGCAGTTCCTGTGTAATCATTGAAGTTTTAATTAAATTTTCTGTGCGTTCGCCCCAATAAATTGGAAATTTAAGAGGTTCCCCAATATAGCGACAAATATCTCTTATAAAAACACAACTATAAAAAAACATTTCTGACAACGAATACCATTGTTCTCTAATATACTCCTCAGTTAGTTGATTTTCCCTTTCTTTTTTATCGATATTTTTCAAAAGCATATCAATAACTACAGTAAAAGCTAATGCATTAGCTTTGTAGTAATTTATATTTTTCACTCTTCTTTTATAATCATTGTATTTGTAAGATATTTGGTTAACTATTTGTTCCAAATTATATGCGGGAAATTTGATATTTTTTTTAGAATATGAACTTAAAAATGATAATACAATTTCTTTAAATGATGGGATCAAATCCATTTCAATATTTTTTCTAATCGTTTGAAACGAAGCAAGATCAAACGGTCCTTTAGGCCGCATAGAAAGTCCTATCTTTTCTATTTTGTTCGTATATTCTAAAAATTGTTTTTCACTCATAGTCGCCCTCATATAAACTATACTAGTATACACCAGAGTGTATTGTTAGTCGCAACACTCTAGTTTTTCAAGATAAAAATGTTTGTTTTTACTCCACAAACGTTATCCCAAACCATTTTTGCATGATGGCCAGGCGGGATTGATAGTCGCCCGCAGAGTTGATTTCTGTTTCACATTCGCGTTTTAGTTGCGCTGATAGACCAAGTTCGCGCACCAGGCGTTTGCACACACCCATAAGATAGAATATATTGCCCGCCGGCCCGTTTAGGTCGATGACCAGGCTCGTTTGGTATTTCGCCCCCGGCACACCCCGCCGGGCGGCATGCAGTTTTCGTTCCAGCGCATCAATCGTTTCCATGTGCGGCGCTTTTGGTTTTTAGTTCTTGCTGAATCTGCCCCCACATCATTTCCAGTTCGTCTAGCCCCGTCAGGTCTGATTTCAACCACATTTCTGGGGTCTGCCATACGTCGTCCTGGACACAGGCCAGCGCACCGTCCACCAATTTGCGGATGCGGTGGCTGCGCATTTCATTCTTGATTGCGGACCGGTACAGCATGCGCTTGTCCACTGTGATGGAGCGTGGCGTTGTGCCGGTGTGATACGCCCACCACTTGGCCATTTTTAGTTTGTTCAGCATTGCCACGCGCAGCATCGCCACTCCATAACTCAGGGTGCCGGGGCCGTCGAATATTTCATCGGCCAGGTGTCGCCCGGCGCGCCCATTCAGAAATTCCAGTATTTCATCGGCGGACTTTTCGGGGCAAATCTGGCCCAGGCGTTTAACCGTGATGCCCCAGATTGCGTTTCGGTGATCTGGGTTGCCATAATGTGCCGCCAGCGCACCATAGAATCCGTGTTGCTTGTTTATCGTTGTCATGTTGTACCTCTTGCTTTTTCAACACAACAATGCCAAAAAAAAATGGAATAGCTAGTGAAATAAAATTAAAAGCGCCACAAATGTAGCGCTTTTTTATCAATTTAGTCTGCTAGTGTCGTCTTCTCTAGCACGTACTGCCTTATCGTTTCTATTATATTGCGGCGTCTTACCGACAGGAAATCATCATAATTATCCAACTTCCATAACAATTTATCCATTGGTATACAATGTGGCTTTAAGATATCACCGCCGTGTATTTCTATAATTTTGTCCAAATATTGTTCCGGCTCATTGTTGCTTATCTTAATATTGGTTATCTTTCCTATAAAGGTCAAGTTGGCCATATCATCGATTTTTTCTTGTGCAACCGCGGCTTTTTTCAACAAATCCTTTGGAATTATATGGTGATATTCTATTTTGTCTTTTTTATCAATATTTTTAGAACTTATGGTCAATTTTGTATCCCAGTCTTTGGCGCCAAAATGTCGCATCGCCATAAACATAGTTCTGAAATATCCGCTATTAACACCTTTGCCTGCGATTTCTTCTTCTGTGATATCTAAGTTTATAACCTGTTGTTTCAAGTTAGATAACAATTCTTCCGAAGTTTCACATTTCAAATCTTGATTCAAAATAGTTTCCGAAGAACCGCGACTGTAATGTCCCTTGGCACTAGCCAATATAACCCATTTTGTTAGCTTTTTATCATCTTCGGGCAAAATAGTATACTGTTTCTTGTCAAACATATGCGCCAAGACGATTATAAAATAAGGCGAAGTCAAATTAGACAAACCTTCTATGCCAACATTATTTCTCAGAAAATCCAGCGCAAAATTGATAGCACGTTTTGTTTTAATCCAACCATTTTCTAGTTTTTCTTTCGAAATTGAAGACAAGGTATTAAATTTTGCCTGATCTGTTATCATGGCTATCAATGTACGCACAATCAAACCAATACTTACATCCCAGCCATTATTTTCACACTCAGCCTGAAAATCTTCGAACAATTTTAATGAACCACGCCACTTTGCAGTTATTTGTGCAAGCGCTAAATCGGAACCACGCAGCTTAGTTCCAAGCGAATTTACACGAACAAATATCTCTGTAACCTCTTCATAAGATAGCTTTCTGTCCAGGGTAATCAAATGGAATTCATACTTTTGAATGTCTCTGACCTTGTCCAAACGTTTACTAAACTTATCAAAATTTGGATCATCAAAGCTTGTGATGCCTGCTCTTTTTAGAAATTCTGTATTATTCCCAGTTTTAAATATATCTTTTACTGACACCCAATTTGGCTCACTTCTCATACGGTTATTAGCGACCATGAATGTCAAATCCTTCATTTTTGCTAAACCTATATTTTCGTCTGCTGCTGAATCTTGACCTTCTTCCTCATCTTCTTCTATATCCACGTTAGTCAAAGAATCAGGATGGTCCATATTAAATAAGATATCTATTTCTTTCAGTTTGCCACCTTGACCACGAACATTAAATGTTTCGCCTTGCAACAATCTGGACAATGAAGTAACACGTTGCTGACCATCTAAAAGCAGTAAATATGTGGAATGCTTAATGTCTTTTTGCGCTACGGCAAAATCTCTGGTGTCAGGCATATCTTCTTCGGATGTTTCCCACATCAAGATATTTCCGGCTGGATATCCACGATATAAAGAATCTATTAAATCTCTAACCTGGGTTGATTTCCATACATAGCCTCGCTGCATCTCTGGCAAACGAATTTCATTACGCAATACTTTATCAACAAGCTCTCTTGCACTGGCGGAAGAATTAGACATATTATCCCCTTTGTTCTAATTCCTAGCGTAGTTTATATCAAACATCTTTGTCAATAATATTTCATAAAAAATACGCCGAACATTGACGTTTTTTTGTTGTTTTTTACCAGCTTTATATCTATATGATGTAGTATGAAGATTGATAGGCAAATCTTAACAAAACAAGACCACAAGGATCATTTTGTACCACAGGTCTATTTACGCAGATTTATTGATCCAAATATCAATAAGCTGCATGTTTATGATCGCAAGGAAGACCGTTGGTTTAAGGCACCAACCAAACGTATTTGTTTTGAACCTGGCTGGGATAAATTAGACGCTGAAGGCAACAATACCTATTTGGTAGAATATCTAAAAGCTTTGGAACCTTGTTTAAAACAATTTTTAGAGGGGTTTAAACATGGCCCCATATCACCGAAGGACAGGTATTATTTTTCAACCTGGCTGGCAATAATATTCGCACTGTCGCCAAAGCGCAATGAATATGATTTTTTATCCTTACAAATGCTGAGACAAAATGTTGACCCAAAATCTACCGATCTTAAATTTAATTTAAAACAACGTAATTTGGCACAAGCAAAGCATATAGCGAATATGATATACGCATATGACTGGCGCTTAACTTATAACTTTAGCGACATACCATTTATAACATGCGACTTCCCAGCGCATTACCTGTGCCTAAATGACACAATTCCGCCAATGTATCAACCCTTTGGCATTGTGTTAGACCCTGGAACATTTTTGAGAATAATTCCTAAACCTGTTACACAGCCTGAAGTATATCAACCAGGATTTAATGATTATACGAAGATTCAACCTGGCGAAATAAGTCGGGGACAAATATCAAAACATTGGAAACATGCTCAACGTTTGGTTTCCAGGATAAACGAACAATCTATCTATAATGCAGAACGTTTTGTAATTTCTTCGTACAAGGATGACGGATTGGTGCAGTTCGTAAAAAACAGAAGGAACCGGACCACTGTTTTTCAACCCAGGGTTGAAAACACACCAAACGGTCCAGTGGTACATACTACGTTACAGAACAATTTTAAAAATGTGCCACTGATGTTAGACAAAAAAACATTAATCAAGACAGACATGTCGTTTTAAATAGCTATATTAGCCTCAATCAACAATCATCTTGCGCTTTATTTTTTCTTTGCTACGATTATTCTCCTAATAGGATAAGCTCCATGACAATAAAGAACAACAACTTTGCTAAATTTAATTGGTTCCATAGATTTATGGCATCTGCAACTTTTGCAATTAGTTATTTTATTATCTTTTTTGCATTGGTTTCTTTTTTAAATTCGCGCATGGGGTTTAATTTGTTAAATAGTACACTATATAATTGGAGTTTCATTGGTTCTCTCGGGATTACGATAGTTTTAAGGACATTTGATTCTGATAATTATATGTACACATCTTGGCAACATATCCATTTTTCTGGATTTTGCATAATATTTTTATTTTGTTTTATTATGTTATTCATCCCAGGATTGCCAAATGAAATATTTTACTTTTTAATGAGGGCTTAAAATAATGAATAAAAAAAACATATAAAATCTTATTGGGCTGGGCTTGCTTTGGATTATCTTTATTTGCCTTTGGTTATTCTTTTGTGAAACACAATAGCGCAATTCAGTTTCCCGTTTATACTAAACTTTCATCTATGAAGTCGACAAATGTTGTAGCGTCCCCCGTCTCTGACAAGTACATAAAAGAAAAATACATATTGCAAGACTGTAAAATATCTGAAGCATACTTGTATATTGTTGCCTCTGTAAATAACGCACCCATCGATATAGATAATGGTGAAGATATCTGTTTCGGCGCTAATAAAAGATGCGAGCATATTATTATGAGCAATAATAGGGTTCCATTACCTGCCTACCTCGAAAATACATATTTATATGATTTAAGCAACATATCGTTACTAGATTATAATTTTGAAACAATGAAAGTTGATAATTATTATCCAAACGCAAATCTATTGGATGATATAAACAAGAAAACCGTTGAATTTATTGCCAAAGTTTCTTCAAATCGCAAGAAAAACAGGATAGATGAAATGAAAATATTCTATTTATGCGAAGAGGTATGCGATGTCAATGACAGTTCTTGCGGACTTATACCATATAAGGAATAGAATAAAAACGCCTCTTTATGAGGCGTTCTTATTTCTTGTTAAAAAAAATCAAATTTTTATCTTCGATTAAGTCACCATACTCTATTTTATCTCCTGGCTTATAAGCCCTTGCAACAAAATTTATCACATATGTAACTTTTTCAAATTCTAACACCATATTTTTCTTATCTGCTACTTGTTGAGCAATTACCGCAAATAATTCGCGGCCATATTTCAGCCCCTCATTGTTATTCTGAATCCCACCAACATCACACTCAACCCCGTCTTTGTATGTATTTTCAAACCAATGATGTTGGTCAATAAAATTCCGCATTATCAAATCATGTAGTTTACCATCTGGGTCGTTTTTCAGAACAAAATCTATTTCTATCTTCATATTTATTTTACCTGTTTAGAATATTTTTCTGTGCATATCGGTTACTGAAGTGTAGTAGATATTATTTTCGCCACGGATGGTTCTGACGACATAATCTACCTCAAAATACTGGTATGTACCTTCTTTTTCATTGTATTTGGTTACTAGTTTAGCAGAACAAGCCCGACGTTGTGGGGTGACATTGTTAAACACTTCCATCTCCACAACTTCTTCAAACCCTACTATTTCCTTGTTATAGCTTTCTTTCGCTATATCTTTTAGTAAGCTTTTTACAGAAGGCGACCAGCATTCCGGTGCAGGTTCAGAACATCCAACCAGCGCAACTGGCAAAAACAACAAAGCAAAAATATTTGATATTTTCATGTTACACTCCATAGATTCGCGTATCAATTTCGCCCTGCTTGCATCAACAAATCTTGGAATGTCGTCCCGTCTGGTATGCTTAATAGCGTTTTATCATAAAATACCTCTGGGGTTATTTGATCACCCTTAACTTTTGCTAAACATATGATTATTTTTTGTTGGAACAAATCATGTTTTTCATTTCTAAAATAATCGGCATAAGCGGTTCTTAACAATTCTGTCTTGGTACTGTTTATATCGTCCTCGCCTTTGACTTCTATATATAACAACACACCGTTGTTATACTTTAATATAAAATCAAAGAAACTATGCTTAAAATATTTATTCTCGTCTAAATATTCACCGTACACATTACCGGTCGTTTGATTCTTAGTCCAAACTTTTAACCCATCTGAGAAAAATCCTGAAAACATTTTTATCATATCAAAAACGACTGTTTCATTTTTTGAATCAAGGTATTGTTCATCTGTGTCATCCCCATTTTTCTTGATGTTAAATAAATAATTGTTAGTGATTGTTTTCTCATTATCTGTGTCTCCAGACACTATTTCGGTATAAACGTTTGGATCTAAACGATGCATAACCAATTCATATTTGATATTATTTTCAATACAACGTTGAACAATATCACTAATATCTTTCAAGAAATGACTCAGCAATATAATCTTTAATGTTTGATATTTGTAATCTTTTAATTTGGTATTTTTATATTCTTTTTCTATTACGGCAAACACCTGCTTTTGATAAGCATTTAACCCATCTTCCATAACTTTCAAGGACTTTAACAATATAACAGGCGACTTGATAATAATCTTTTTTGCCATGTTTTTATATACATCACCATCAAAAGACTCTTTTATTCTTACGCAAATATCACTGTATTTACCTTCTAAGAATTTCAATACTTCAGGTTTTACTTTTGTTTTATCAAATAAATCTTTGGTTTTCTTGATTTCAATAGACGCAAATTCTTCATTGGTAAAATTATCTTTTACCTTATATTCATACACGGATAAATTTTCCGCCCTGACATTTGGTTGATTTGAATACAGGTAATATTTATCGGTTATCGGATTTTGTTCCAATTTTGGATACGGATTTCTTTTAATTCTGCCAACAGTTTGAATATTCAGATTGGTTGAACATACATTTCTTAATTGTAACAACATACAAGCTCTGGGGATATCCCATCCTGTTGCCGGTCCAATTTTAAATATAATACAATCCGTTGTATCATTATTTCTTGTAATCTTATCTAATGTAAAATTATCGTTATCAACATTACTTGCTTCTTTATCAGAGCTACCAAAATATTTAACCCAAGATAACCCAGCCGCAGACAACTTGTCTTTTATCATTTCCAACGTATCATTAAATACCTGTTTTGCATCAAGATCAGTGGGTTCATTATCAACCTGAATAAGCATTGCCGGCTTAATAATACAATCTAAC
Source organism: Alphaproteobacteria bacterium (assembly GCA_015062545.1). Lineage (GTDB taxonomy): Bacteria > Pseudomonadota > Alphaproteobacteria > Rs-D84 > Rs-D84 > Enterousia. The sequence continues at coordinate 107,579 of SUUL01000002.1, forward strand.
TTGCTATAATCATCTTTGATTTCTTTAAATTTATCTACAGCCCCATCAAGCAAATTCCCATCATCAATATTATCGTTATGCAAAGGAACAGGTGTCGTCTTAATCAACCATTTTCCATCATTTTTTTCTGGATTGTTCAGGTCTCGTTCCGTTAATTCTACTTTTTTTGTACTGGTATCACGCAAATTCAACGTGGCTGTCATTTTCAAAATAAAGTCTGCATATTCGTCCATCAAACCTTCAAAAGTCGCGATATCCGAATTTGAAAGTTTTGATGCCCCTATATGTGCCTCGTCCCGAATATAACAAATCGTATACCCTTGCTGTTTACATTCTTGAACAAAAGAATCGATAATCTTTTGTTCGGTTATAATTCTGTTTTTACCAAATGTTGCCTTGCCGAAGATATAAACCTTGTTTTCTTCAGGTTTAATCTGAACTTGCATATCTTTTGGTGTTTTGGCGGCTTTGTTATTAGATGGCGAATGTATATATTCAACATCAAAATCATTAAATTCTAAATCACCCTTGTATTCATTTATCTTTCTTTCAAATTGTTCTGGTAAATCACTGCTGGAAATTGTGGCGATAATAAATATCCACTTTTTATCAGAATTGGTATTTATCAACCTTGAAATCACGCCGGTGGCCATAAGCGTCTTGCCACTACCTGTTGGTGCTTTGAAATCAACGCGTCTGTTGCCATTATTAAAATGGTTTACGATTTCTTCAACTTTCTGTGATTGTAAACTTGTTAATAACATATCAATTCTTTTTGTATGGTTTTAAACTTGCCAAATGATTATAAATATCCAAATCGTGCCACTCATAATTTGGGTTTAACTTTTTGAATTCCACTCTTGCTTTATCCAACAATTCTTGCGATTTATCATAATCATCTATCTTTAATTCATATGAATTCGTATTAAAAACATCAACGTAATTATCAGTTAAATACGGTTTGTCTTTTGTATAAACCCATTTGAATTTTTCATTATTTGTACCTTTTCCGTTTACAATACGATAAATTCTTTCATAAGTTACATTTGTGGCGATATTATTTTCGTTATTTGTTACCAATATACATTGACGATTACCATCATCTTCAATATTTAATTCCATTACAGCCTGCATTGTAGTTCCGGATCCACCGAAAAAATCAAGAACTATAGAATCCTTATTTGATGCAAATTTTAATATTCTTTTTAATAATTCTTTTGATTTTGGATGGTCAAATTTATTCTTTCCTATAATTTGCTCTAAAACCTTCGTACCAATTCTGCCATCCTCATAATATACGCTCTTCAACAACTCGGTTGCAGTATCTAATCTTTTTTTTATTTTTGGTATAACGGTTTCATCTTCACCCCATAACACATTTCCAGCTTGTGCAGCTGCGTTAAATGTATTCTGCGGCCAACGATACCCCTTTTCCGGTTTTTTACAAATTTTTCCTGTAACCGGATGAATTATATCGTATTTGTAATCACCATCTTTTGTATTAGATGGGTTCCCCGGATAAAAAACACCTTGTTCATCAACATATTTATAATGCTCTACCCCCCGCAAAACATCTCTATTTTGCCTAATCCACCTACTTAAAGCTTTTTGTATCTCCCCGGCATCCGATATAGTCTCTCTTAGCTCTTGATATTTTGCCTGAATCAATTTGCCCTTATCTGTAGGCACTTCCCATGCATTTAATTTTGAGCTATTCCTGCTATAACCCAACATATACTCATGTTCTGTTGAAATCTGGCTTTTGTTATTGTCTGTAGCTGTTTGTATTATTAAAGTCCCTAAAAAATTATTTTCACCAAATATTTCATCACATAATACTTTCAGATACGCTTGTTCGTTATCATCTATACTGATAAAGATAACGCCCCGGTCTGATAACAATTTTCGCGCCAATTCCAACCGTTCTTTCATCATATTCAACCATCCGACGCGGCTGAATTTATCCCGATACACAAATTTTTCTGATTTTACTTCGTTTTTATAATCATTTCCATCTTCGGCGGTTTTTTCTGTATTATATGGCGGGTCAATATATATAACATCAATCAACCCCTTGCCGTTTTTAGTATATGTCGCAACAAGATTTTTCAACACATCGTAATTTTCACCAATTATTAACTTATGATGAACACCGGATTCATTACCAAAACTTCTCTTATTATCACGTTCACATAATGATATACAATTATGCGCAACCTCTGGCGCAGCATCAAAAACAAAACCGGTTTTGACACGCTGGGTCACAAAAGTATAAAGACTATCAATATTTGCCTCGGTGGCACTATCCAATATGCCACGCACCAGTTCTTTTTGTTCATCATTAAATGATTCTTTGGCTATTTTATTGATTTCTTTAATATAATGTTGCTTTTTTGTTGCAAAATCTACCATATCTTTCTTCCCTTTCTCTGTAAAAGTTAGCCCAAAACAAGCCATAAAGTCAAGAGAACAAATAAAAAGCCCCACCCACCCATACAATAGACTTGTATTTTCTATATTCATGTCTATATCAATCGTATATAAAGGAGAAAAATCATGGCAGATACTATTTGGCACACAAACACTGAAAGACCACGCAAAGGGGCCGAAATTTTATGTGTTGGACATAACGATGATGGCGACTTTGTAATTTATGGCACGGCAAGTCATTATGAAGATACTTTCTGTATCGTTGGCGAAATTGAAGTTGACTATGCCAGCGACATAGACAAATGGTGTTACATAAAAGACTTATTGGCATTACTACAAAAAGTGGATAGTTATAAATAAATGACCATGAGCAAATTCAGACAATATTCTTTCAGAGCTGGCGGACTTGTAACAATGCCGATTGGCAGCAAAGAGGAAAACAAAAAATCCAAAGAAACACTTGTGTTGGATTGTTTCCTGTCAACCAAAATTGGTCAAACTTGGTATTCCAGAAATAAATTCGTGAACCGGCAAGACTGCGAAGAACCGGATTTTATATTTATTGATGCGAACAATCAAACGCATGGCCTGGAGTTGGTTCAATTTGTCCGCCCCGGTGGCGACTGGCAACAAATAAATCGCACTATGCAACATATTGTTGAACAGGTCCATGCTTATTTCTTGAAAAAGAATAGAAACATAGGCCTGGTTGTTGATGCAATAAACAAAGAACATTTACAAACAATTAGCTTAGTTCCAAGATATTCTGGCATAACAAAACTTGAAGAAAAACCAGAATCCATAAAAAATAAGATAATAAAAGCCATTGAAACAGAAATGGCTGCAAATAAAACATTTATCAGGACCAGTATCGATCTTGGTTCGCATTGGTTAAGAATAAGCGCCAGCACGTCATTTGATACAGAACTTCGTCCCACTTTCAACTGCGAACGCATGTATTTTGACTTACAGCCAGAACACATCCAAAATTTAATTACTAAGAAAAATGCTTTGTTGGATGGTTATTTGCATAAATGTAATAAATGCTCTTTGTTGGTGGTTGTCGACAACGAAAACAATTGCTTTAGCCCTATGACAATCACACAGTCCGTTTTGAACAATCAATACGCATCAAAGTTTGAAAACCTGTTCTTGGCTTGTATTGATGGCGACAGTAGCAAGGGTTATAAGTTGCGGAAGCTTCAAACAACTAAGCCATCAAAACCTCTTAGTAGGATTTAAAGTATCAACCAAGGCACAAATAAAGCTCTTATTATCTTGCATTTTTCTTGAGCAATATATTACAGTCCACCACAAATATTTCTGGGACTTTTTCCCAGAATTGTATCGTTGCATTATATAGTTCGTCTATATGACTTTGTAATACAAACGGCGCTTCTGCAACAGAAGAATCATATGCTTCCCCATCAATAACAATGCTTTCTTTATACTCGTCTGGCTCATAAAGGAATTCGTCCGATAATTTTTCAAACGAGTTACCCAACCCATGCTTTATCACATTTGTCAAACACCCATATTTTTCTAAGATATAAATTATTGGTGTTAGTTCTCGTTCATTGGCAAACAACCCCAATATAAACTCATGCCCCTTATTTAAAAATACATTCTTATTCTTGTTGATGACATCACCACCAATCGCTAAGAAATGTTGCAATTCTCGCAACCACAAATGAAACAATCCAACGATTGCATTTTTCCTCATCTCATTAAGAACCTGGTTGTAAAATTCTGGACGATACCCAAGGCCGTTCCTTACCACAGGCAACGAATCTAATTCTGTTTTTAAATGCTTAAATCCGGCCATTATTCCAGCATAGAACATTTTCAATTTTTCAATATGAACAATAGAAACTATTTTTATGGGATATTCTACTATCATCCCCTCTTTTCTATCAAAATCATACAAAGCATTTACATCCATTTTATATTTTCCTATTTATTACCATGCACATCATTTAGCAATCCGCCAACACGTTCGACACAATCAAATCCGCTGGGGGTTGTGGGTGGGAGGGTAAGTCATGGACAGACACCCAGCGCATATCGTCGTGGACGCGCAGTTGGATTTCGCCGGTATAGGATGTGATTTCGTATGTATGAAGTTCAATAACCTTGCCTGAATCCGTTGTGTGTTTTGCAATGGTAATCAGGTCGCCGATTTGTGCATCTATCCCCAATTCTTCGTAGAGTTCACGATGCAGGCATGTTGGGCCGTCTTCGCCATCTTCAAACTTACCACCGGGATATTCCCATTCGCCCGCCAAAGGTTGGTCCGCCGCACGACGCATCAGCAGAACTTTATCCCCATTTCTAAAAATCGCAGCAGTTACTTTCATTTCATATTAGGATAGCACAAAGATATTGTAATCAAAGAACTTTTTGAATATAATCCCTATGTAATACAAGTAGAATTTAGAGGAAAAAGATGTCTATCACACAAGATAATGGCAAAAAAGGCGAACAAGAAGTCGTTGCTTTGGTATTGTGCCCAAATTGTAAGAAGCAATTGATGTTGTTGCCGCCGAATTATCCGTTGTGTGATATACAATGTACCGGCTGCCAATTCAGAGCACAGATAAAAACCGCAAACCATAAACCATCATCTGTCATTCGTGGTGCAGGATGGGACATTATGGAAAAAGTGTTAAAAGCGGGCATACTGCCACCATTACTTATTTTGAATTTCAAATGGAAAGAAAAAGGCAAACAGTTTCAGGAAATTAGATTTTATCCGTTTGTTCCAAAATCTCATTTGAAGAAATACACCTTGTCACCAGAGGCTAGAAGAGCAAATTATAGGATGTTTAATTACGTAAATATGGATAAATTACCCTATGTAACACTGTATCAAAAACAAACAGAAACAGATTAACCTTTTAATTTGCCTTGCCCCTTATGGTGCATTCGTGTAATCCTTTAGAAAAATTTCACAAAGTCTAGTAATGGTTGTAAATTCCGTTGGGTTTTCGTGCCGGTATGAACAAGCCATGCCGAGCTGGGTTGGGCCACAACCATTGACATTGCCGTTTATTCTATAACCAATCCGAAAATCGCAGATGCCATTATCGCCGCCCACCGTCGGGGCGCCCATGTCCGCATTGTCACCGACCGAACTATGGCCGGACATAAATCGTCCATGATTGATGAACTGGTCACCGCCGGCATACCCGTCCGCACCAACCGCCGGCACAAGATTGAACATAATAAATTCGCAGTCTTTGATAATCGGCGTATGGTGACCGGTTCCTATAACTGGACCACCGCCGCCACCAAGTATAACAGCGAAAACTGCATCTTCCTGACCCACCCAGCGCAAGAATACAGCAAACGGTTTGAAGTGTTGTGGAACGCATATAAAAAATAACCCGCCCACACACTCTATCCTGCCTCAGCATATCTTGCTTAAAATCACTGTTTTACATTGTTTTTAGTTCTGTCAATAGTATGACAAAATCGAATATATTTTTCTACTTATTGCATTTTATTATAATATAGGATACAATTCTTTGTATAGAAAACTCGTGTCTCACAACATGGAGAAGCAAAAAAATGAAAAAGACTAAGTTCGATAATTCTTTAGGTTCTTGCCTAAAAAACTTCTGGACAGATTATACAGGATGGGGACGTGCAACACGTTCAGAATATTGGTGGGCATCATTGTTTTATGTTGCTCTAGTTGGTACAATAGTTAGCTTTTCTAATATATTATCATTTATTTGGTTCTTAGTAACTATTGTGCCTTTTACTTGCTTGACCGCAAGACGATTGCACGACACCAATCATTCTGCTAAAAATATCTTATGGATGCCCACTGGATTGATAGCTATTTCTACACTATTGTCCATTCCTATGATGCTACTATTCGCTCTAGGTGTCCCACTAAAACCCATCATCCTAATTTGGCTTGGTTTATTTACACCAGCTTTCTGGTTTTCCATGATTGCTTCTTTGATATTATTGTGCAAAGAAGGCGATAAAAAAACTAATAAATATGGCAAACCAAGAATATAATAAAAGCACATCAAAATGACAGAAGAATATTTCGTTCGAGTAATAGCAATTTGTATAATATTTCTTGTTATCTTTGCTATAAGGGGTATATCTGCATGTATGCACTATTTAAATAAAAGGTATGTTACTCCCGCAAAAGAAAACCACAAAAGAAACCTTGAAAAATATAGGAAATATTTGAGAGAATGTGACAAAAAAGGCAAGGCACCACTTTCTTATAAGCTATGGAAACTTGCATATGCGACACATAAATAACGTATATAAACAACCATCTTTCATTTATAGTGTTATTTTTGGGCAGTTTTCAAGTATGTTTTTTTACACTACGATTATACTTGCGTATTTTTGACAGAATTTAGCACCGGCACAAGATTGAGCATAATAAATTCGCCGTCTTTGATAATCGGCGCATGGTGACGGGTTCTTATAACTGGACCACCGCCGCCACAAAATACAACAGTGAAAACTGCATCTTCCTGACCCACCCAGCGCAAGAATACACCAAACGGTTTGAATATTTGTGGGGGATGTATAACTAAATGCTATTTGTCCCCTAACAAATGTGGGTTACAAATAATATTTTCATATTCCTCAGCCCGCTCCAGATCTCTATCATCCGAACCGTGCAATCGTTGTAAATCTTGTGCGGCTTTTTTTTGTTGCTTTAAGCCCACCAATAAATTTTTTAGTCTCGGTTGCATTTGTTTATGAAAATAATCGGTAGTAGTAAAATCATTTTCAATAAAAAAAACAATCTTTCTGTAGCAATAATTTATTATTTTATACAATTCATCGTATGTTTTTGGGGTTGTTCCTGCCTGTTTCACCAAAACATCAAAGCCACTTGAACTTTTAGCAAACTGCGAGATATAATTCAATTCGTTATAAGCTTGTCGCTTGTTCAACAATGCAGTTCTAGGCGTTGGTATACCTTCGGCATACAAATTTATTTCTCCATACTGCAACTTCTTTGCCCCAACAGGGATTTAGTTCGCATTTGCTGTATATCTGCAAAAAGACAGGTAAATAATATTTATAAATCGCTTGACAAAATAAATCTTTGTGCTATTTTTGTCTGGAATAAAGACAAAAAAGGGGGCAGTCATGCCAGAAAAACAAGTTAATTTAGAGTTGGTTTCTTCATACACTCTAGATGATGATTTTTATGAACAAACGGCAGTTGAAGTTAAAGAACATGATACAGTTCCGGCCAGAATGTTAAAACGTCGCGACTGGGGTATTTTTGTTGGTCGTGAGTGGTATATGAACGAAGAACTGTTCCCACACTTTGAAGATCTAGCAAACGATAGAAGAGAGATAGTCGTTGAAGTTTATGTCTTGGACGACAAGGGTGTCAGAAACGGCAAGGCCCAGTGTGTTGTTTGGACTACATTTGGTGGTGATGTCACCCCATACGTGAAATGGGATGCCATGTACAAGGATGGCAAATTACATGGTGCGTATAAATGCTATGATGTTAAACTGGTAAGCAAGATGGCCAGTAAGACGTTCTATGTAAATGATCGTCCTGTTTATGCCAAAACAGTTGCCGAATGGCGCGAGGTGCAATCTGCCATGAACGCAAAGGCGAAATCAAAAAAAATCAAAGGTAGATAAAATGCAAAAATATATCGCACAGGTAAAAGAATTTTTTAGCTTGGTAAAAGAACAGATGGCAAAGAGCGCGGTCAATCCGCGGATTTCTGCTGAGTCTTTGGCTAACTTGCGTGTTGCACAGCATGCGGTTGCAGAAATGGAAAGCAAAATCGTTGCAAATCCATACGGGATTATTTGGATTGATTTGGCGAAAAATTTTGATTGCGCTAAAAACTGCACGATGACTTCACGTGAAAATCTGATTAAATTATTCTTGTGGGCAAATAAGAAATCGCCAGTTGCGCATGCTCGTGATGTCAAGACTGTTGATATTATGTTGCGAATGGGGGCGGCTTGTATGTTTGGTACACAGGTGGATCCAAATACGATGAATACGATCGAACCTGTTAAAGTGTATGCAGAAACGCGTACCGCAGTTATGAAACATAAAACCGTAAGTATGGTTCATAAAAGATAACATTGCCCCCGATTGGGGGCTTTTTATTTGGGAATATGGGATTTTTATGATAAAATTAGTGGGATAATCAAAGGAAAAAGCAGATGGAAAAATTTTATGAAATATTTAGACGGGATCTGAAAACCAAACGTCTGGAATTGCGTGTTTTGCAACCGACCCCAGAAAATGCCCGGTTGGTTTGGGATGCCATCCAGAATGAAAATCCTGGTGATTTTAAGTATGTGAATTGGACACCCGACTATAAAAAACCGTTGCCGGAATCTTTGGATGAAACATTAAAGCAAATGCAGCAAGAGCAGGAACGTGATGTCAATCCAAATGGCGCGGTGTGGTACGTGTTTCATAACGGCAAATTGATTGGCCATCATGGAATATTTTATTTTAGTAATAATAAATCTGTGCAGTCTGGTAATGTATGGTTTGTAAAGTCTGCCCAGGGCCAGGGTTTTAATCAAGAAATTTGGGCTTTGATAATGAAAAAGGCCTTTGATGAATTGGGCGCAAACAGAATTATGCGTCAATGTATGGGGGATAATGTACAATCGCAAAAGTCTATCAGTGGCAGTGGTTTCCATTTGGATGGTCGTATTCGTGCATCAACTATGCTAAGTGATGGCACATTTATGGACCAGTTGGTCTTTACAAAACTAAAATCGGAATATAAGGGTAAGTAATGGTTTCGTTTCCGCGCATTATTGATATGGGTGATTTCCGGCTGGTAAAACTTGAGCCAACGGCACAAAATGCCGAACGGTTGTTGGCGGTTATAAACGCCAATCGTGAATTCCTGGGCGAATTCTTGGAATGGGTTGATGACTATAACACCACCGATAAAACGCTGGCAAATATTGAAAAATCATACGGCGATGATAAATGCGCTTACTTTATTATGGTGACAGATGATATTGTGGGCAAGATTGGCTTTGTGGATACAGACGACAATATGGGCGAAATCAGTTATTGGTTGGCGCATGGCTTTAATGGTCGTGGCATAATGACACGCGCACTAAATAAACTGACCGAAATGGGGTTTGCTGACATGGGGCTGAAACGTATTCAGTTGACTATTGATGCCCAGAATATTCGTTCTGCGGCGGTTGCACTGCGTTGTGGGTATGAGTGCGAGGGTATCTTGCGTAAATACTTTGTCTTGCGTGGTGTGCCACGTGATATGAAAATGTTTTCAAAGGTGGCAGTATGAGAAAAGATACGGCAAAATCTTCGGCATTTGATATAAATCTTGGCCGGAAACATCGCGCCATCGGTGCGGAAATCAGTCGTATAAACGCCCGACAAAATGAATTATTAGAAAAATATGCTGGTAACTTGTCACCGGTGCAAAGTGAACTTACCGCAAATGCGCACAGATTGGCGGAATTAAAACAGGCGGCGCATGACTTGGTTCCATTTGATGCGGTGGCATTTGAAAAATATGCCGCAACACTGTTTCAAAATATGCAGGCGGTTATTGTTAATGATGCCGTTTTGTCGGCTGGTGCGATTAACTATGCCACGATGAATGATGCGGCACGTGCCGAATTTGGGGTGCGCTTGTATCAAAAAATGGCACAGAAATATGGTGCTGCTGATTATTCTGCAATGCAGTTTATTGTTGCCACCCATGACGGTATGGGCGGTGGATACGATTGGGATAAAACTATCAACGTTTCCACAACAGAAATTACGGATTTTGCGGGATTTGTGTCTGTCTTTGTTCATGAATTTTCGCATTATGTGTATAATAAATTGCCACACAAATCGCCGATTAACGCCCAGTTGGTTGACATCGCAAAACAAAACTATGTCCCAGGGCCATCGCCAACAAAGGCGCACTTTGAAAAATATAAAAATCAGCCATTTGAAAAACCGTCTTATGCATTGATGGATTATTTTGCAAATCACGATTTTGTGGGCAAATTGGCCGTGGCAATCAGAATCAAACAGAACACACTGTCATGGGGTATGGAATAATGAAAAAGACGCTTTATATCTTTCGTCATGGTGAAACGGATGCGAATGCCCAAAAACGTATGCAGGGGTGGTTGGATGTGCCATTGAATGCAAATGGTGTGGCTCAGGCACAGGCGTTGGCGCAAAAACTGGCGGATGTACGGTTTGATTGTGTGTATTCATCGCCATTATCGCGTGCGGTGGATACTGCGCGTGCGGTGGTTGGCGACCAACAGATTATAACAAACGGTGATTTGCGTGAATGGAATATGGGGGATTTTTGTGGGCATATTGTGCGATTGACAGATAACCCTGCAGACACACCGATTGATATGTCGGGCGATATAATTTATGCGCCATACGCGTTGCTGTCTAATGATGACTATGTTCCACCAAATGGCGAAAGTTATAATATGTTTGTTGCACGTGTTCGTAATGCGTTGTTGGATATTGTGAAAAATTCAGACGGCAATACAATCGCCGTTGCGACCCATACTGGTGTGGCGAAAAATATAATCAAACAATTTACAGATGTAAAATGGCCACGTGGCGGTATGCTAAATGCAGAATATTTCAAACTGGAATACGATGGTGAAAAATTTACTCTGATTGATATGCCAGATTGGTTATCACCAGTGTTGTTGGGGACAGATGGCAAGCCATTAACTATGTACCATGGCACATATTATGATTTTGATTATTTTCGTCCGCTTACACACTTTGGCAGGGAAATAAATGCCAGAACCAACCTGAACGAAGGTAAATGGAAACGTGACCCAAATATTGATATTACCAAACCTAAGATAATACCGGTAAATTTGCGGGCTGGTCGATGGGATGAAATCCCCGATTTGAATGACCACAGTGTTCAAAACTTTATGGGTGTGTTGTTCCGGTATATGTGTGGCGACAAAATATCGGATTTTGTGCGTGTGTTGAATATTCGTGATGATGCCGAATTTCACAAACAGATTGTATCAGCCCGACAAAAAGTATTGGATATGGAAATTGATGTCCCATGGGAATTTGATTGGGTGTGCGAACCGATTTCGGGCAAAATGTCCGCCGATGCGGTGCGCCGTGAACTGGGGCTGGAAACACTGTTTGATATTCATACACCCGAAAATCTGTTTTTTCAGCGTATGATTTTATATTTTGAATCAGTCGGCCTGACCGGTTTCAAGTATCCAAATTTCACCGAAGGTCCCGGTGATATGTCGTATATAAACCTGCGCCAGAATAATATTGTGCGTTTGGATAAAGTATTGCCTCTGCACCCAATGCCCACCGCCGAACAGGTGGCGCAATTACATAAAATGCGTGCAGATTTTGCAACGGCGCACACTCCACGCAAATTCACGCGTGCTGAAAAAGAAATGCTGACGGCGGAATTGATTGGTTTTGCAGAATTTAGATTTGATGAAATGCGTTCGGTTGCACAAAAGTCCTGGGCAAAAAATAACAACCAAAATGACAGGTAATATTACCCCGCCCGATTGGGCGGTTTTTTGTTGGGGTGCAAATACTTAACACATTCTCAAAAATTATGGTTTGTTCTTGAATTTAGCAAAACAGTTTATGTCGCGAAAACGATTTTCATACGGTGTCCATCGTTCCTGTTTTAATACCCCCTCTAATTCATATCCCAGATTCTTTGCGACATTTACAGAACCTATATTTCGTGTGTCATTATGAATTACTATCTTGTTGATTCCGGCTTTGAATAATTCCTGTTCTAACAGACTTACGGCTTCCATCATATATCCTTTGCCACGATATTCATTTGCCAGCCAGTACCCCAGCTCCGCTCTTTTATGTTTTGTGTCAAAAGTATGTGCTGCGCAATTTCCGATGATTTCATCGTTTAATATGATGGAATATTCGTATCCCTTGCCGGATTCCCATCTTTCATCAGATTGAATCAAGAAATTCAATGCATCTTTTGGCGACTTTATATCGTTTATCCATAACAGCCAAGGCAACAAATATTCCTTGTTTCTAATTTCTACGTCATACAGCAGTTTTGCATTATGCATGCATGGTTCCAGGTGTACCAATTTTATCCGTGGGCCTTTTATTGTTATTTTCATAAATTTCTCCCTTTTCCTTTATGCAAATCTGTTTATATCAAACTCAAAGACTGTTTCTGATACATTATCGCGACTTTCGTTGATGTATTCTTTTATCTTTTTACCGCCCAGTAATTCGTACAGCCGGCAAAAGACCGGCGGTATCCGGCTGCAATAATTTTTTGGATTGCGGCCGCATCATCTGGCACTGCATTTCTGATTTTTACATTCATATTTGTACCTTTTTGTCTGTCATATCTATGCCCTTACCTTTTTGATTTTTGTGCGTTTTGGGATTTTCTTTAATATTACTGGTAATGTATCACGGTCATAGTTCCATGTCCATTTTATTCCGCGCATTAGGCCACGCAGTGTTTCGCGGTATGTTGTTTGCTCAATGCCAAGTTTGCGGCGGATATACCGTTTAATCTGTCGCCAAATGCGTATTGTGCGTGATGGGGACACAATGTGTATTTCGGTTGCGCGTTTCAAGATTGGATTTACCCAGTCGGAAAATGATGCGCCCTCGGATATCCAGTCTTTGCCCTGGGCAAATTCAGCCGCCATTTCTGTGCGGGCGGAGACACTGCGTTTGCGTGGAGACACACCTGAATTGTCATGAAAAATCTCGTCTAAATGGCACAGGGGTAAATTGCGTGCCGCCGCCAACCGCCGCGCGTATGTTGTTTTGCCAGCCCCCGGCGCACCAATGACATGAATTCGTGGCATTATCTGTCCTTTGTGGTTCGTTCTGTATTATAGAATATATATGCTGGAAAATTAACAAATTTTTAGCAGTTTTGAACTCTGTATGATATAATACAGCTTATAAAAGGGTGTAAAAACTATGGATTTTATATTTGTTATTGGTCCAAGTGCTGTCGGCAAGACAACGTTGGCAAAAGAATTATATCAGCACTACAAGGGGGTGTATATTGAACAAAATATGGTTCCAGAGTTTATTATCCCTAAAAAAGTAAAAGACGTTGGTCTATATGAAGAAAAGTTGTGTTGGGAAAACACTTTGGCGCAAATAAAATTCTTTTATAACAAGGGGCTGCGGAATATTGTTGCCTTGGATTTTGATGATATAAGGGTCAGAGAATTGCCAAAGATTTTTCATGGGTATAAATTTATAATAATCAGACTTGTGTCCAGCGACCCAAAACAGATAAAAAAACAAATGGAACACAGAAAAAATAATGAAGGCGGATTGTACCGTCCTGAATATGTAGAACGGGCAAATTCAGTAATAAAAAGTCGCAAGTTGTTGCCAAATGAAGTAATGGTTGATGTCGCAGGGAAAAGCAAAGATAACGTGTTGAAAGAAGTTATAAAGATAATTGATAATTTCAAGCCGTTAAAAAAGTATGCTTATAAATTGGACAATAAAAATCATTATTTATCGTGGGTTCAAAGCCGAAATTTAGTTTAATAATTCGTCTTTAATTTTAACAATTCCGTTCATGAATTATGCGCCGCCAACCGCCGCGCGTATGTTGTTTTGCCAGACCCCGGCGCACCAATGACATGAATTCGTGGCATTATCCGTCCTTTGTGCAACGAAAATTAGTATAATTGAACAATATATCTTTTTCAAGAATATATGACAAACTCTGATAATAGTTGTAAAATCCGTTGGATTCTTGCACCAGTATGAACAAGCCGTGAAGAGCCAAAATTACCGCAGATTTCTGCGGATTTTTTATTTCTTTCTTCTAAATAAAAACCGATTGTACTTTCTGTCAAGGGGTCATTCAGACGAAAGTCTAACAAAATACTTATCTGATATGCTGATGACCGTGATTTTGATTAGATGGGCGTGTTTCCATCCATGCACGAACAATATCTTCGCGGTTATTGGCCCAAACCTGTCTAATAACTTTCATTATCTTTTTAATTGGGGTTGGAATGCCATTTTTTATTTCTGCTTTCATCGGGGTGCAATCCGATATTTTGAAACGACATGTAGCATTTTGGTATGTTACCTTGAAATGCGGTTCTTCGGTTTCGTTTGGATATAATTCCAATTTGAAATCAATACGCGGTTTGTCTTTTATAACCACAACCATACCCACACCATACGATGGGGCATAAATCTGCGAACCACGTGGACGTGCAAATTTATTTTCAACCAATAAATCATCAGCCGCTTCGGACATGTTTTCTTGCAAACTGCAAATACGTTCCGCTGGCGACATCAAATCTTCTATACTTGCCATACTTTAAGCCTTTTGTTTGTTGACAAACAGCATACATTAGTCAACCGACATTGTCAAGTTTTATACGTTACGATATACCTTTGGACAAGCATAACACTGAATTTATGGTCGTATAATTTCCAACTCTATCCCGACAATACCGTATTTGGATTCTTGGTCTTCGTCATAAAAGGCAGATATGGCATGCATCAATTTTTCAAGACTGGCAAAACCTGTACGTGGCATACTGATTTTTTTTGACAAATCTGCAAAACTGGCGGCAATGTGCAACCGGACAATACGACATTGCATATATTCTGATGGATTTTGCGCATCGTAAAGCAATATAATATCATTATTGCGCATCTGGCGACGTTTTTCATCATACAGACGCAGTTCAATATCCTTGTCACCAGAACGCACCATTTCATAATATTTATTCTGAAGACTCATAGAAAAACGACACTGCATATTTGGCAAGATGTGTTCCGAATAAAATTCGCGCATATCGTCAAATGGTGTGATTTGTGGGTTTAATAAATCGTTGTGGTCAACCCACACAACAGATATTTCTTCGGCACGGTCTTCGCAAAAATTTAATTCCACATCATCGGGAACGTGAAGAATATAAAAATGATGCTCTTCGGCATACGCACCGCGTTTTTTCGCACGTTCGGGGGTCGGGTGACGAAATGCGTATGACACCGGAATTTCAACCACATTGTCCGCCAGTGCGGATGCGGATTCGCCCAATTCTTCGGTCAGTTCACGCCGCAAAGCAGACTTGAAATCTTCGCCATCGTCCAAACGACCGCCGATTGGGCCGTATCCGTTTTCGCCGTATTTCAGCAAGGCGACCTGCCCATCGCGCACCGGCAAAACATACGCAGAATAACTGATGTCTTTTATCATTTTTGTTCCTTTGATGCACTGCGATACGATTTACATTCGGAATATATTTCGCCACGCGCCAATCCCGCCAATGATATACGGGTTGTTGAAACAACGTTTTTCAGTTTGGCGACTTCGTCCAATGTGAAATACTGCATATCTGCACACTTGTCCCCTTCGCAGTTGCGAATTGTGCCAGTGTATTTTGATACCTCGAAAAAGAAATCAAAAGATTCTGTGCGACTGGCCAGATTGCTGATGACGTGTACGCATTTGATGTCATCTGGTGCAATATCAATATCCAGTTCTTCTTTGGCTTCACGTATGGCGGCATCACGTGCGGTTTCGCCCTGCTCTATGTGTCCCGCAGGCAACACCCACCAACCACCATCATAATTAAAGAAACCATCATTGCGGAAGAACAGCAAGACCCGGTCGTCTTGCTTGATAATCAGGTTAATTACGCCCTTGAACATTGCGCGTTCTGACATTTTATCCTGCCTTTTTTTTACATTCTAAACCAAACATTTCACAATTTCAATTCCTTGACGATAAAAAAACTATTTCAGGGCAGAAAAATCACGTATTTGCAACCGGATATTTTTTGACAATGTGTATTTTACATTCTATACTGATGCTGTGCGATATTTTACGCAATCATGTTTCTGTAATCCGGAAAAAACTGCTTTGTGTTTGAAATGTAACAAAGGGGGCGAATATGGGAATTAAACCTGCAAAATTAAATATTGGCGATACGATTGCGACCGTTTCACTGTCGTGGGGTGGTGCTGGCCTGTTGCCGGAACGCTATGCCCAGGCAAAACGACAACTGGAACAAACATTTGGGGTAAAAGTGATTGAAGCACCACATGCACTGGATGATGCGCAATACCTGTACGAACATCCCGAGATTCGCGCATCTGACATGATGTGGGCGTTCAAAAAACCGGATGTTAAGGCAATAATTTCTAACATCGGTGGCGATGACACCATTCGTATGTTGCCATATATTGACTGGGATATCATTCGCAATAACCCCAAAATTTTTATGGGATATTCTGATACAACGGTAAACTGCCACATGTGCCATTATGCAGGACTAAACAGTTTTTATGGTCCGTCAATGTTGGTGCAAATGGCCGAAGCAGGCGGAATATTGCCTTATGTTGAAAACAGCATGCGCAAGGTTTTATTTGATAATTCACCGGTTGGAATTGTGCCAGAAAACAAAGATGGGTTTACATACGAACGCGTAGATTGGTTTACGCCTGCGGGGCAAACACAAGTTCGCAAAATGCAACAAACAGACGGATGGCATTGGATTCAAGGTTCGGGCGTTGTTAGTGGCGAACTGTTTGGTGGTTGTATGGAAGTGATTGAGATGATAAAGGGCACACAAATCTGGAATCCTGATAATTTCAAGGATAAAATTGTATTCTTTGAGATTTCCGAAGAGAATCCAACCCCTGATCAGGTTTTGTATTGGCTGCGCAATTATGGGGCGTGTGGAATCTTGCAACAAATGCGTGCCATTATTTTCGGTCGTCCAAAGAATGAAAACAACCCAAAATATGAAAAACGTATTTTACAGGCCTTGGCGGAATTTGGTTTAACGGATATGCCAGTTGTAACACACTTTGATATCGGGCATACCGACCCGATTATGGTTATGCCTGTTGGATGCGTGGCAAAACTGGATTGCGATAAACACACATTTGAAATCACAGAAAACGCAGTGGTGTAAAAAATGACCAATCGATGGATATTTCTTGCCGTCAAATACCGCATATTGCCCCGACTTTACATTTACTGGCTTTTCAAACGTTGCTTTGTTCGATTCATTGGGCGATTGTGTTTCTTTATTGCTATTATTTGATTTTTGTTCTGGCCCATTAAGTTTCAGTCTAATTTTTCATAATTGACACCTATCAGGCATAGCAATATAATATATATAGATGACTAAAAACGCGTGTTTTTTTATATACATTTTATGTTCTTGTATGCTGATTCATCAATCGGCAAGATGTGAAAACACAAACCAAAAGTGGGTTGGAAAGTGGTATCTAAATGACCAGGACACTGTTTTTGGTGGGGTAATGGATGTTTCTAACTGCGATGATACAACATGTGATTTTAAATTGGAATCGTGGTACGATTTACATATCTGTGATGTTGACGGTAAAATAAAAATCAACGGAGACAAGGCAGAATACAACGACAAAAAACATCAATATGACAGAGAGACAGATACGGAATATTTTATTCCTGTTGGTATATTGTTTCAAATGGAGTCAGAAGATAAAATGAATCTGCGTTTTATCAATGCAGATTCATTTAGTGCTTTTTGTGGTATGCAAGCAACACTTGAAGGGATATGGATTAGACAATAATTAGTATTTATTCGTTCGTATTGTCCAACCATTTTTTGCCGTTTTCCAGTTTTTTGTCCCCTTTAAGTAATCTATTCTTTCGGTTTTTAGCACAACCATAAATTCGTTGACTTTGCTATCAGGAATCGTATTTATGGATTTAATTGTTTCGCTGCCTATGGCACCATCAACAACCAAGTTCGCATCCAAAAAAGAATTTAGTGCACGTTGAACTGTCTTTCCGGCACCTCCCATCACATTCATATCAAAAACTGCATCACGTATTCTGTCGTTTGTGATTTCTGGGATTCGTGTATTGTCCCAATATTCGTTTTTATAAATTTCTTTGGCCTGTGCGGCTGTTAAATATTTTACATCTGCTGGGAAATTTTTGTCTGGGTACTTGGCAGAATATCTGTCCAGTGTACTTTGTTTAATTCCCATATTTGTTGGTTCGTCCTTAATCTGATTCTTGCCATCTGTATATCCCCCTTCGGGTTCTTTTAACTTGTTGTATGCACTTTCAAATTTCATATAGTTTTCCTTTTGTTCAAAAAAATCCCGCGCGTGGCGGGAAAATAAAAATTATCAATGTTTGATGTTAAATCGATACAGCCCGCCAAACCTGGAACCCATCCGCCATGAATTGAAAAATCATCATATTGGTTTCTTTTGATGGTTTTATCCATATGCACAAGATAAGTGTCTTATCTTTGTATTAAATAAGAGAGTAAATTTAGCACAATTTCCATAACAACTGGTATAGAAAGCAAAATACAAGATTGAATATATTTATGCCTTGCTCCCTTATATATTCCAACAAACAAACACGATAACTGTATAAGCAAATATATTAACAACAAGACAACATAATAAATTGTGCGTATTTCCACCCCCATAAATTCAATAAACTTACAGCATTCTCCGTACAGCATATATGGATATGGAGCCATAGTAAAAACATATCGTAATTCGGAAATTGGAACCAGTATTGCTATAAAAGATAAACATAATAGCAATACCCATCCCAAAATACATAAAATTGATTTAACTAATTTCATCAATGGTATTTTACATTGATAATTAAATCATGTCCATTCTTTTCAAACCATTGTGTAAAATCATCGATATGATTTGTTAAATTAAAACCCATCCGCCATGAATAATAAAATCATCACGACCGTATGTGTTGGTTTCTTTTGCCAGACTAAAATTTTGCATAATGATATAACAAGGCACCAAGCAAAGAATCTATACAAGATATTATAATTGGACTTAACGCGAGCCAGAAAGATACTTTATAGTTTTTCTTATACAAAAAATACACCGATACTGGAATAAAAAACAACAGCGTAGCACAAGAAGATACCAGATTTGTTAAATATATGTCTGCACTACGCCATGCCCATCCCATGGACTCTCCACCCCATGGACAACGTGCAAATGGAAACGCATCACGACATTCTTTGATAAAAAATTCATAATAATCAGTAAACAGTCCATATAAAAGCAATACATTTATACCAAGACAAATTATCGTGCCACGTTTCCATTTTTGCATACATAACCCTTTTGCTAGTATTTTACATGTACAATCAGGTCTTTTCCAGTACTTTCTAGCCAGGATGTAAAAGCATTTATTTGCCCTGTCATATCAATACAGCCCGCTGACCCCAGATTCCATCCGCCATGAATTGAAAAATCATCACGACCGTATGTATTGGTTTCTTTTGATGGTTCCAACCATACACGAGAGCTGCCCCAAGAATATTCAGAACCCGGCCATTCGCCTACACCCGCCAGCCCGATAATTGCATTTGTTACAGAAAGGTGTTGCAACTCACTTTGTCTTGCAACGTATGTGCCTTCGGGGATTGGTCCTGTATCTTTTAGGTTTTGATATTCAGGACTTCTGTATCCATCTTTGCCCGACACAGCATCCCACGACATAATTGGTTTGTCGTTTTCATACAGTGTAAATTTCTTGCCGTCAAACAATACCTGGAACAACTTATGTCGATGATTCAATAATCACTAATCACGCTGAAAATAAAACTTACATCCATCCAAATAAACATATATAGAATTTGGATTGGGTGCATAAAATTTTTCTGTTGTGCCTGTGTCTTTTTTAACCAAAATTTCTTGGGCTTTTTCGTCATTATCATAACCGCCGATGGCGATGTTTGAACTATTGATTTCAAATGAAGTATTTTCATAAAAATTCTGGGCAACATATTCACAATCTGCAGTTATGTATCCAGCATATTCAAATCGTCCAAAAGACCATTTGCCGCAGAACTCACAAGATTTACTGTCTGTAGAGCTACAACCAATCAAAAATACACAAACCAAAACTATCTTTTTCATGCAACACAGTATAAATGATACGATTGTAAAAATCAATATATACCGCGTTTATACAAGTTCCATTCATTTTGTCTGCGGTTAATTAAACCGTTTGATACTTTTCCCTGGGTGCGATTCCATGCCCGCCATGCGGATTCTAAATCCGAATAAACAGAACTATGAAAATCCGGGTTGTTTATATATTTTACAACTGTTGAATTCTTAAACCCACCCGAACCGATGTTATATGCCAAAGACACCAATGCGTCATATTGGTTTTGCGCCAACGGAACCGTGATATTATCATTTACTGCACGTTCTGCCACGGCGATATCAGAACGTAATAATGCAATCGCCTGCCGTTCTGTGATTCCGTTTGTAAAATCTTCACCCGGCTTTACCAAATGCCCATAGCCAATTGTTGCGCCTTTTGGTAAAGGCTCGTTTGGATTTACTGGTTTTTTCGTAGCGTCATCATATATAACATGATTGCCCCGCTTGTCTAACACTCTGTCTTCTTTACCTTTTAACCATTCAATACCTTTATCACTCATTTTCATATCGGATACCTTATTTGATTTTTGTTCTGTTTTATATGGCTTTGTGCTGATTGTTTTGCCGTTTTTATCCAGTGTTTCTTCGGTAATATGGCATGCGCAGTTTTCATGAACTGGGCATACGGGTATGTCGTCTGGAAAAAAATAAACCGTGCCATCACGAGATTCGCATTCATCGCAAGTATTTTCGCCGCCACTGCTGTGCCACCGCCATATCTTGGGGGCAATTTTAAATTCAGGTATGTCCAATTCATATGTATCCAATTGCCGTTTTGATATGTAACCACCTGGCATTAAAACTTTGACCGGTATCGGGTCGCCAGAGACAACATAATCTTCAATATTAAAATCAAAGCCAATGTTTTCAAAGTAGTCCTCAAAGTCTTCCATAACTTCTTCGGTGGCATCATCTTTTTCTGCTTCAAAATCTGCGTCTATTTCGGCCTGTGCCGCATTAAATTGTTTTAATGTCATATCGTATTCTGGGCGCATCATACGACCAGATGCATCAAATTGCACCGTGCCAGGATATAGTATGTTCATATACTTTGTTGCCCGTCTATATGTTTCGCTGTTTTTATCGCCGTATTCGGGCGATGATAATAATTCCTGTAAAAATTTTGGTGTTTGCATTTTATTCTCCATAAAAAACACCCGCGTGTGCGGGTAATAAAAAAGACGACAAAATGTCGTCTGTCTGATGCCGCGTATTATACCATAAAACGTACTAAAAATCAATAAAAAACACCCCGTTGGGGTGCTTTTTTATAATGGGGCGGATAACCGGACTGTAAATCCCCATCTGCGCCACGTTGGCGCGATGGGCCCCATTCACTACGTAAGGTTCAAACGGCGCATACGCTTGTTTTCACCAACTGGCGTTCCGAACCCTTTTGGGGTTCTCGTCCGCGCCCCATACAAAAATTAAACGACCGGCAAGCGGTCGTTGATTTTTTGGTGGGGACACAGGGACTCCCTCGCACGGTGCAAAGCACCGGCTGCGGGGCATTCCTGACAAATCGCCTGCGCTGCGCTTGGCTCTTTTACTCATTGTCGACCCTACGCCATTAGCATGGCTTTTACGGGTTCTTCGTCCCGTGTCCGCAGAAATAAAAAAACCACCCTGCGGTGGTTTTCTTATTTCTGGTGGGGACACAGGGACTCGAACCCTGGACCCAATGATTAAAAGTTAGCTACGTATGTTTATTTTACTGTGTTTACTGTGATTATGTTTATTTTTACTTTGCATACTGGAATTAAACGGGACATATTCGGGTTTTATTTTAGATTTATGTGAATGCGTCTTATTATACAAAAAAAGGATACGCATGAAAGCAAAGTTTAATTTTACAGATACTGCTATTAGTAAAATTACACCACCACATAAAAATGTACAAAAACTTGTATTCAGCGACAACTATCAACGTGGACTTGTATTAATTGTTGGATACGGTGGCAAAAAAGCTTTTTATTTCAGGGGCAAACAACATAAAAAGAAAATTATGTTTAAAATTGGCGAATTCCCGTATATGAACACAAATAAAGCAAGGGAAAAGGTGTTTGTGCTGTACAACGACTTAAAAAGGGGAATATTGCAACAACCTGATATAAAACTGCAACACATTACACTAAAACAGCTGTTTTATGATGAATATATCCCAAAACATGCAAAAATATTTAAAAAACACAATGCATGGCAAATAAATGAACGTACTTTTAAAACACACTTTAAAATTATTGAGAATATTGAGATAGATAAGCTGACAAGGAACAATATTGACATATGGCACAAAAGCATTGGTAAAAATAGTGGCATATACATGGCAAACAGATGTCTGGCATTGATACGCCACATGTTAAATATGGCAATAGATTGGGGGTTGTTGACTATCAATCCTGCACAGAACATACGGCAATTTAAAGAAGTAGCACGTGATAGATTTTTGCAACCGGCAGAAATAACAAACTTTATGCAAGCATTGATGGGCACAACAAATGAAATGTTTAAGCATTTTATACTGCTGTTATTATATACAGGGCAACGAAAAGCGAACATTTTAGCGTTACGTTGGGAACATATAAATCTGCATAATTGTATATTGTACCTGCCAGACACGAAAAACAATCAATCCCAACAGATTCCACTTACTAAACAAGCAATAAATGTTTTAAAAGACATAGGCATAAAAGACTTTGGTTGGGTATTCCCCAGCAAACAAAGTACAAGCGGACATATGGAAAACCCAAAACGATACTGGGCAGAATTGCTAAAAAAAGCGAATATAACTAATTTAAGAATGCACGATTTAAGACGTACAATGGGCAGTTATCAGGCAATAGTTGGCAGCAGTATGAATATTATTAGCAAGTCGCTGGGGCACAAATCAATACAATCAACAGCAGTGTATGCAAGACTTTCATTAGAACCTGTAAGGGAATCAATGCAAAAAGCAACAGACGAGATAATGAAATATTAAAAAAATTTTTGCAGTTGGTTAACTTCTGACTATGCTATCGTTTATTATTTTATTCATGTAAAAAAGGATGAAACATGAATAAAATAAAAATACATTTGGGATACGAGGCACAAACATTTGAACACAGGGACTTTAAATCTTTTGACATAGATTTAACCACATTTCCAGCATTGTTTATTGATTATAATAATAATTATTTTGGGGTAACAGCTGACCCAATCACATTATCAATTATTAGTCAAATAAAAGACCTAGATAAAAAAAATAGAACACTACACACTGTTATTATAGACAAAGGTAGAATAACGCATAATTCAGCTATGCCAGAAGGAACGTACAAAAAAAATGACCCCGGAATAATGATAAAAAGATTAACTGCAATTGTAGCAAAACGTTATGAAAAAAGTTTGCAAGACGAAAGCTACCTTACTCACCATAAGTACGTAGTGATAGTAAAAGGAATTAATGGACTGGAAGCATTATTGACTAAAATGATGTCTATGCTTGGTGCAGTTGGGGTCTACTTAATAATGGCTGACAACAGCAGTGAATTAGAAGGATATAGCTATTTAAAAGAGTATTTATACGGCCAAATAACTTATGCAAGCCAATGGGATACACCTGCAGGGGTTGGTATATGTCCTTCAGAATACGGCCCTAGTTATGGGATAGTTACAGAAAGATTCAAACCCGAGTACAAATGTAGTAAAGATATATATTCAGATTTTAATTATAAAAAAATAATAACTCGCGAACCAACGCCTATAGAATGGTTGTTTAGTCAATTATAACCTTGCTTTTATTGTAATTTTTATGATAGTATTCCCTTGAATCATATAAGTGGTTCAAGGGCGTCAGAACCCTGTTAATGCATTGTATCCGTGGGGATATTAAACACCTCCGACTGTAATTGGTTGGAGGGTGGCGAAATATCAAAATAAGCCCGCTATTTTCAATGCATTATAGTTCTGAACCTCCAACCACCAGTATGATTTGGTGGTTTTTTATTAACATAAAAAGGATGAAGCATGGCTTTTGTAATAATGATAGCGTGTTTGGCGGCATACTTCTTGCCAACGATTGTTGCTGTACTGAACAGCAAATGTACAAACAAGATTGGTATTTTTATATTGAACTTGTTATTGGGTTGGACGTTTATAGCATGGGTTATTGCGTTAGTAATGGCATGTGGTAATGGCGTACGTGAAACAATAGTTATAAACAATGATAATTCAGCTAAAACAGCAAAATAATACTGGGTTGGGTGCAAAAATGCCCAACCTTATTATTTTACAACAAAGGACACACAGATGAAAGTACAAGCATTATTAGCGGTGTTATTACTGTCTGCATGCGGTGGTTTAACACAAGAGAAATTTTATGAAGATACTAACAATGCACAAAAAGCAACCGAATTAAGTGGTAAGGCAATACGAACATCAGATTGTGATAAAATTGGGCAATTATATGAGTTTTCGGTTATGGACAACCCAACCGCAAGTGATTTAGAAGCAATATTGCCATTGTTGGGCGTACAAAAGAAAGATTTTAAAAATATAGATAAGCTATATACATTAGATTTAAGTGCAGTAGATAAATTAAAATGCGAAGACAACAGAGATAAACTTGGTAGTGAAGCACGCCGGTATTGCAAAGATAAGTATTATGACGAATATGGTATTGAGACTGCAATGTACTTTCCATTCAGATTGGTTTCGACAGTATCTGTATTTACTATAGTCGGTGCAATTCCTTTTATGGCACATAGTTGTGGCATGGAATCAGTATGGCATCCAATTGCATGTAATAGAATGCTAGATTGTAGAAAACACTTAATGCAAACGGTAAATACAGGCACAGAAGATTATTCTGGTGTACGTAAAAGCAAGATAAAAGAGCAGATACAGGCAAAAATAAGGCAAATATACGCAATTCCTAATGTATGTAAAAATTATCATACATATACAAATGATTATGGTAAAACGATAAAAGAATATGACGAAAAATTTCATTATGCGTTTTCAGAATTTAAGCCAAGTGAAATGATAGCAGCAGCAAATAAAACGATTGGTACATATGATGACGACTGCATGAATGGCACAATATGTGATAATAACGACACAAAAATAGTAACTGGGGCTAATGTAGCAAAAGTGTTATATAATCATTGCAGTAATGATATTGATATGTGGCTTAGAACAGATGACTATATAAGCTTTAATTGTTCTTGTTTTGCACGCAATGCTTACAAAGACGTTTCATACAAGAATATGTTGTACATTTATGAAAACAAAGAATTCCCACAAAGCAAAGAAGCAGAACTGACAAGGCAAATGCGCAACTGTAAAAACAAATGGGACAAGCAAGTTGCACAACAGCAGATAAACAGATATGGCGAAACAACGGACGGACAGACAAATAGTGATGTAGAAGCAGCTATTAATAACGTTGTAGACGCAGTGCAGAATGCGGTTTGGATGAACGAACAATTAACTGAAAAAAGGAAAGATATAGAGAATTTGCGAGATTTGGACATATAAAATTGCATAAATAACAATAGGAACTGACACCATTAGGCAATATTGGACGCTAACTATTGTTACGAGCAAGAAATAATACAAAAGGCACTGACAATACATGCAGTGCTTTTTTATTATTTTTTTGACGCAGGACAGCGATAAAAAAAACTCCTTAGAAACAACAAGATAGCGTCTTAATATATAGGTATAGGAGTAAAAAAATGAATATAAATATTATATTAAAGAACAAATTAATGTTTGATTTGGCTAAATGCCCCCACACACTTGTTGTTTGCAAAAATAAAACACGAGAAACAACAGTAAAATATATTGTAGGCGAACTGTTAAAACAAAATATTACTTGTATAGAAACAGATAGCATAGCAGAAATTGAAGAAGAGCTGGAAGATAGATACAGACTGTTTATTGAAACAGAAACAAGCAGTATTGAAGAATATAACGCAAAACACGAAGATAAATTAGACTATTGGGTAATTATTATAAAGGATATTAGCTCGTACGATGCATTAAAAGAAATACTTATGAAAGGACGTGCAGCAGGCATTCATGTAATGCTGTTTGTAAAGAACTTTAGCGGTATAAAGAAAGATAAAGAGCTGATACATATGTTTCCTGTAAGATTAATATATAGAAATTCACACAAACGCGAAACTGTTATTGTTATTAGCGAAATTGGTAAAGGGGCTAAAATATTAAAATTAGACGACGATAACAAGACAAACAGTGAAGTAATATGACGCACAGCTTTAACGACAGCTAGGCAATAAAAAAACGCTGTTTATACAGCGTTAAATAACATAGAGCTGGTATACATATTTTCAAAATCTATATGACGCTTATGTAATGGATATTCTTTAACAATATAATTAAACACATCGTAGTTAAATACAGTACGTGTAAGCAAGTGATTGTGTACAGGTGTATAATTATTGTTTTTTTGAAATGACTCGCTGTATGTATCGTAAGTAAGATATAGGTATGGACAATGTAGTAAAGTCTTTTCGATTGCTGTATTAAAGTCGCTTGTTGTTTGTTGCATAAGGTTAAATACAGAATGTACATGTAAGATATTGGTTTTGCCATGCTCTATAATAGTAATAGAAGGCAACGGATGCTTAAACCAGTTACGTCCTTGAAAATGTGTTAATATACGTGAATATATTTTTCTGGTTTTTTGCTTGGCTTCTTCTATACTTTTTTGCTGTTGATTGAAGCGCAATGTGCAAAAAACAAGATTGTCAGACAAATGCATAGATAATGCTTGCTTGATAAAGTGTATAACAGCTGATTGATGTAATTGTTTTACATTCATAATAAACTCCTTTGTATATAAAAATAATTTGATTTAGGGTATAGCTCTCACATAGGAAAAAGCGAAGTCTTTCCTTTGTGTCGGGCGCAAATCCCATAAATTTATGTCAGCACCCGATTTGCTAAAATAAATTTTATGGGTGATATATAATATATTTATCGCAAAAACTAAATTTTGTGAACCAAAGTGAAAAATTTTTTTCGTAAAAATTGCAGTAGTGGACGAAAAAGGGACAAAAAAGGGAAATAAAATTAGCAATAAAATTGACGCAAACAAACAAAACAAATAAAAAACCTGCTGATTTCAGCGGGTTATCTTGGTGGGGACACAGGGACTCGAACCCTGGACCCAATGATTAAAAGTCATTTGCTCTACCAACTGAGCTATGTCCCCAAAACCGGACCTGGAAAGGGAAAACCGAAGTTCTATTTCCAAGGTACGGGGGCAATTTTGACATATAAAAATATAAAATGCAAGAAAAAACTCAATTTTTTTTATTTTTTTTCTTATCAAAAGTTCCTGCCGGTTTGTTTTTTTCATCTGACGACAGATGCTGTTGCAGGCTTAATGCCGCAATACTGTCAGAATCCAACCAGTCCAAGATATGCGACATCATGCCAGCAACATATTTCGCAACGGTATGATTATTGTGGTGAAATTTATGCTCGTTAATAATATGCGCCATGTCACGCGCAATGGACGACAATATCTGAAATGTGTCCACGCTTAACACATCATGTTGTCCATTGCGATAAAGTACCGTATCTAAATCCGTATGACAATCGTGTATCCGTTGCAACACAGATGGTGTTATACGCAGCCGCTGGGATACGTCTGATGCGCGCCATGACAACATACGGTTCAAGTTTTCTGGGGTTAGTTTGCTGCGCACCCCCATTGAATCACGCAAAGTCATAATAAGATTAACCATCACCAGATTTATTCTGTCCGTGATGCTGTTGGATATATTTTTCTTCATCTGATTGGCGACCTTGGAATTTGTATAATCGTACAGCAAAAACACCAACGGAATGGACAACAATGATGCAGATACATTTATTACCAAATCACGAATGTTGGCATTGGGCGCGTTATCAATCGCACCTGTGTATAAAACAATACCACCCGCAATAGACATCAAGTACGGCAAAGATTTTAGAAATATCGTGCGAATATTAAATTTCATGCACATATTGTATAAAAATACTGCGGCAATATGTACAGGAACATTAACCTATTTATTGTCTTCTATGGTTAAATCGCATTTGTTACGTATGCGCACCCATGCAATTATCCCAACAAGTGATATTAAGATACCCTGGGCAATTATACTGTAACGCCAACTGCCCAATGTTGCCCCAAGGCCAATCAGACCACATACCGCCATGTAAACCAAATATACCAATGTTGTATAAAGCGACAATACCACCGAACGATGACGGGTTGGAATTTTGTCTTGGAATTGCGCATACAATAATGTTCCCAAGCCATAGAACAAGATATACGACACACCCATTATCCACAAAGCATCAGATGTATAAATCATGCCAAAAGATACATACCCCACCCCAACAGTCAGAATCAGCACGTACAGCAACGTGTTTGACAGGCGGGTAAACTTGTACGCAAAACGTTGCCCCAGGGTGGCACACCCCAACAAAAAGAACGGCAGAACACCAACATATTCCGTTGGAATTCCCAACTGTAACGCAATAGGACTTAAGAAATCGTCCAAGAAAGGAATGTTAAACACCAACAAACACAATATCATCACCGACAGCAAACATGGTGTTTGCAGGCAAATACGTATGCCTGTCTTGAACAGGCGGTGTATCTTGATGGATGCGCGTGGCGCGCCCACCTTGCCATAGGACGAAGATACCATTAACAAGCACAAAATAGATAACAAGACCGATGCAACAGATGCCCATGTTACCCATGTATACCCAAAAAACAGCAACAGTGACCCACATGCCGACAATGCCGTACCCGCAGATTCATAAGTTGACTTGCGCCCCAATATACGTGCAAAGTCGTCCGAACCGCCCAATGCATCAACAGAATCATAAAGCAAACCTTCAAACGCAACCGCGCGAAAACCCGCCTGAACACCCCACAAGACCATACCCGTTGCAAAGCCCGCATAATTTGGCATAACCAACCACAGTAAAACCGCTGCTATTTTTAGAAGCTGGCCAAAAATCATCGCGTTACGTTGTCCCAAACGACCCGTTATGTATGTAATTGGCACTTGCCCCAAGACCGTACCACACGCGGAAACAATAAACATTGTGGACAGTTGCAAGTCGGAAACACCGTTTTGTTGCATAAAAATAGCGTACACCGGTGCAAGCAATAAAAACTTGTTAAAAAATGCAAATCCATACAATGAAAACAACAGTTTTTTCATATTCCGTTCCTTTTGGGCTAATTATATACCTTTTTTGGCAAAAAAGTACTAAAAAGATTGAAAAATTGGCAAATATACACTATAATGTGTTAATATAATCATAGGGTTGCACACGGCATGACATTTGATTCAAAAACATATATTATTGATTTGATAATCCAGTTGAACTTGAACAACATGGATGATGCCACGCGTGCCCGATTGGAAGATTTGCAAAA
Source organism: Alphaproteobacteria bacterium (assembly GCA_015062545.1). Classification (GTDB taxonomy): domain Bacteria; phylum Pseudomonadota; class Alphaproteobacteria; order Rs-D84; family Rs-D84; genus Enterousia. Next base: position 137,458 of record SUUL01000002.1, read on the forward strand.
GAAACATGTTGCAACATCTGATCAAGAAGCATGGCATCCAGGCGACCCAACCCCAAAATTAGACGAACAAGAACCAGGCACAGGTACAAGCACATACAGATACACGGGTGATACCGTTGGTGCACCAGGCGTAGTTGTCCCCAATGCAGAAAATTCGTTGGATGAAATATATGGCAAGTTAGTAAAAATCCTGCGTGACGTGGCGGCAGACAACGAGTTGATGGCAGACAGCAAGGTCAAGGCGTTCGTTGATGATTTCTATGGCACGGGGTTGACTGTTGAACCATACGCATCCCAGACCATTCCACCCACCGATGCCGCAGAGATTGGAGCCTATATCGCCAACGGCACCAATTTAGGACAGTTGGCCATAGGTACAGGCATCAAAGAGTCCGACCTGAGAAAACTGCAGGACGCATTATTAGCCACACCGCCGACATATAGCACAAACCCAAAGGTGCTGAAAACCTTTAATGATTTCTTGGTTGGTTTATATAACTGGAACGATAACGGCGGGAGACGACCTTTGCCAGATATGGCGCATTTCCCAACACCACTGGGGGGCCCAGCCGGGATTGATTACGACCAGGTACTGACTGTACGTGATACTATAAACACCCCAGTACCACCAACCAATACACAAAAAACGCAACTGGGGGCCGGCATAGAAAAAATGTTCGGAAAACTGGTCGCAAATGACAAGTTGCGCGAAAAAGTGTTGAGCAAAGACGAAGACGGCGATATAACAAGGTGGATTAATGCAGGGTTAGACAAATCCAACTATAAAGAAGGCGACAATGCACTTAGCCCAAAGTATGACGACAGAAAAACTGCCTTTGAGAGGGCAAAAGACAAAATCAAAAAAAACTATATTGATACACTGGGCAAATTAAACGAAAAACACACGCGACATATATATTCCACCAATGCGCGATATATTGTGGAACAGCTGATAAAAAAAGAAGTCAAACCAACAGATGGCACAAAAAAGATTTTGGAAACACTGGATGCAATCACTGGCGAATTGCCCAACCCCGTACAATCCCAAGTAAAATGGATGAAAGAAACACTGTCCAAGATGAAGGGAACCAAGTTCTTTGAACAAGCATTGGAAGATGGCGATCAGATGCGACAATTAGTTGAGGAAGTCATCAAAGCTGCCGTTCATGATGGAAAAATGGAAGAAGCCAGGGTAACACTGGAAACGTTGGCCGTTATGCGATATACAATAACTTCTTCGGCGGTACGTGACAAATTGAAAAAGACAGAGGTATCCATATTTTCTGACCCAAAATTATCCATCAACAAGGGGCCAATGCAATATCTGACATCAGCACTGGACAAGGTAATTAAAACGGGCATGATGGCCGCGTTCGAAGTTGGAAACTTGGCGAAAAACGCAATCAAAGAATATGGGGTCAAATTTGGTCATGGCGAAGGTCGTCTTGACGAACGCGTAACAGGCAGTGCAGATTATGCAGATGCTGCAAAAAAAGCACAAATGCAGGAATTGTTTGCATTCTGGGATTTTGTAAATTCATCTGCAAATTCCAAGGACTATAATATATTCAGGAAACATTCCAATGTTCAAAAATCAGCAGACACCCCTACAACAGGCAGCATTACCAACAGTCTGACCGGAGAAGTTATAGACGACCCAACCGAACAACGCAGACGGTTTATTGAATGGATGAATGCGAACAATATTGGACGCGTATAAAATTCTGCCAAATGGTGGGGTGTGTTTTTATTATTGAATATTCATCGGAAATTCACTAAATTTATGTATATATGAAGCGTGAACTGATTGATTTTTTTAATACAGATCTGCAATTCATCAAGGGGGTGGGACCGGTGTTGGCCACACGACTGGAAGATGTTTTGGGCGGACGGCGGGTACTGGACTTCTTGATGCACAGACCGGCTTATGTGCGGGCGCGCGGAATTACAGAAAATATCAATGATGCCGTGGCAGGTCAGACCGTGACTGTGCCGGTGTGTGTAAAATCTCATAAAGCGGGGGGCGCGTTTGGGCGTGGACGCAGACGACCAACACAAATTATATGCAATGACAAAATGGGAAATACCATTGTTATTCAGTTCTTTAATTCCAGTTATCTGGATTACTGGTTGAAAAAACTGCCGGTGGGACAATGGCGGATGATTTCTGGAAAACTGGAACGCGGGGCGCGCGCAACCATTAACCATCCGGACTTTATCGAAGAAATGCAAAATGCAGACAAAATCCCCGCCGCACAGGCAATATACCCCGCAGGCGAAGGTCTGACACAAAAGGTATTTGCAAACGTGCGCAACCAGATATTTGCCGCCCTGCCCGATAAAGCACGCGGGGAATCTGATGACAGAATTTTGGAATTCTTGGATGCGTTAAAGCATGTACATTTTCCACAATCTGATGACGATTTAATGCCCAATAATATATATATGGCAAAATTGGCGTATTGCGAACTGTTCGCACATCAGGCCGCCATTGTTATCAGTCGCCGTAATCGGGCAGATGAAAAAAATCACAGAATCCCACGTGATAAAAAATATAGTCTGATGGAAAAATTTTATGAAATTCTGCCGTTTGAAATGACCGAGGCGCAAAGTCGGACGTGTGACGAAATATTTGCCGACATGCGCAAAAATGTACCGATGATGCGATTGGTCCAAGGGGATGTTGGCAGTGGCAAGACCATTGTCGCACTGGCTGCGGCAGTAAAAATGGCAGAAACAGGTGCGCAAACCGCCCTGTTGGCACCGACAGATACCTTGGCACAGCAGCACTTTGCCAAGTTAAAGCCAATGTGCGATAAAATCGGTATAACATGTGATATACTGACCGGTCGCGACAAGGGCGTGGCAAGACGTGATAAGTTGACTTCGGTGCGATCTGGTCGAACACGAATTGTTATTGGAACGCATGCCCTGTTTTCAGAAGATGTGGAATATAAAGACTTGGGACTGGTTATAATTGACGAACAACACCGATTTGGCGTAGCACAACGCGAAGCATTACGTTCCAAGGGAAACAACCCCGATTTGTTGGCATTGTCTGCAACCCCTATTCCCAGAACACTGTCTATGACAATATATGGCGATATGGACGTTTCTATTATCAATGAAAAACCCGCAGGACGAAAACCAATCGTAACAACCAAGTTATCTAATGCGCGGATATTGGAACTGGTGGAAAGAATAAAAACACAAATAGAATCTGGCGCAAAGGTTTTCTGGGTCTGTCCGTTGGTGGAAGAATCAGAAGACGGTATGGGCATGACCGCAGCCGAAGAAAGACACAAAATGCTGACACAGTATTTTGCAAATGTGGGCTTGGTGCATGGGCAAATGGATAAAAAAGTGCGTGATGGGGTAATGGCACAATTTGCAGATGATAATTCCGGCATGAATATATTGGTGGCAACCACTGTGATAGAGGTTGGAATTGACGTTCCGCGTGCTTCTATTATCGTTATTGAAAATGCAGAACGGTTCGGATTGGCGGCATTACATCAATTACGCGGGCGCGTTGGACGCGGCAATACACAATCGTACTGTGTTCTGGTGTTTGGGCGCAATCTGTCAGAAGACGGAATAAAGCGGTTGGATGTCTTGTGCGAAACGGATGACGGGTTTGTTATCGCAGAACAGGACTTGATGATGCGTGGCGTGGGTGAATTATTGGGTACAAGACAAAGCGGATGGATGCACTATCACTTTGTAGATTATCGCGAACACAGGGATTTGTTCAAGTTGGCATCACGCGCGGCACGTGATAATGATATTGATTCTTGGGCATACGATTTAATGTTCATATTTAATCGCGGGGTGGTGGTTGGTGCGTAAAATACTGGTATTTTTATCAATGATTATAATGTCGTGTAATACGTGGGCGGCATCGTTGATTAATGATACGGAAACAGAACGCGTCTTGCGCGGGCTAGTAACACCATTGGCGGTGGCGGCGGATATCCCAGAAAACAGATTCAAGATACATATCGTGAATGATGATGACTTTAACGCCTTTGTAATGGGGGGCGAAGATATTTATGTTTATACGGGACTGATGAAGCAAATCAAAAGCCCAGATGCCTTGCAGGCGGTAATCGCGCATGAATTGGGACACACAATCGGTGGACATGTGGCACAAATGGCAGATCGTATGGATGCAGAAATGAAACGCACAATGCTGATTCAGGCGTTGGGGGTGGGATTGATGGTGGCAGGTGGCAACCCAACACTGGGCGCGGGTGTCTTGGCAGGGTCAAGCGGCGTGGCACAGCAATCAATGATGGCCTTTACGCGTGACGAAGAAAGAATTGCAGATAATCTGGGCGTGGATTTAATGGTGCGCGCAAAACAAAACCCAAATGGCTTTGTTACAGTCTTTGAACAGATGCACGATTTAACAGGGGTATTGGAATCTAAAATTAACCCAAATCATGTTAATCATCCGCTGACCATGGAACGATTAAATAATGTGCGTACACGTATCGCAGATGTCGCACCAGATTATGCCCCAGATAATGCCGACAATCAAAAACGTATCGCAGAATATGAATTGGTGCGCGCAAAACTGGTTGGATATTTGGATAAACCTGCACAGGTCTTGAATAAATACCCATACGCAGATAAATCAGATGCCGCCCTGTATGCGCGCGCGATTGCAAATATGCGTGGCGGGAATCTGGATGGTGCACGCATGGGTACGCAAACATTAATATCACGTCAGCCGAACAACCCATATTTCTATGAATTGCTGGGGGATATAGAATATCAATTTGGACACTATGACGACAGTGTGACCGCATACGAAAAAGCGTTGGAATTAACGGAAAACGCACCACAAATTCAGACTGCCCTGGCATTGGTCTTGACAGAAAGAAACAAACCAGGCGATGCGACACGCGCCATAGAACTGTGCAAGCGCGCATTGTTGAAAGAACCCGCCCCATTGGTATATTGGGTGTTGGCACGTGCGTATGGCGATGCAGACACAGGTCGCAGCGCATGGGCCATGGCGGAATACAACAAACTTATCGGCAAAGATGACGAAGCAAAAAAATATGCAAAACGCGCACAAAAAGACCTGAAAAAAACCGATGCCGAATATATCAAGGCCGGTGATATACTAAGATAAAAAAATCAATAAACTGGCATACTTGGAATACAAAACTATTTATATTTCTTCAGCATCCAATAATAACCACCTGTTATAAATACATTACATAAAATCAGGGCGATAATTGCAAAATAAACCGATGACATGTCCGCAACAACACCAACAATCCAATATACAATCGCAGACAATATTCCACCCAATAATGCCACAATAGACCCCATGGTGGCGCGCTGCTTGGGTGATAATTCTTTCTGTAATAATGCAGATTCTGCGGTTGATGATGTTCCATACAATATATTTACGCACGATTGTATAAATGGTGTTGCAACATTATTTAATATCACAGCCGTCAATTTGATAACAGTCATCCCAATCGTGGATGCAACCAGTATCCTGTAAAAGCCAAACTTGCGAAAATATGGGGCGATTGAATAACTGACCGCACCGCATGTCTGCTTTATCAGGCGCGCAATGTTTACCGCCCATGTGGGAATCAATGTATTAAAGTATGCACCTTCTAATCTGTGTGACGTGAAACTGATACTGCGGTTTAGCATTTGGATAGTTGCCAATATGCGTAATTTTTTATTCTTTATAAATGCCTTGATTGCGGTTATAAAGTGCTGTAACGAAGTCGGGTCATCTTGCGTGCGGTTTTTAGGTTCAACCAATTGTGACGTTATAAGGATTCGCCCGACACTTATTATCACAGACACCCATGCCAACACAGTCAACGAATAAAAATATGTAACCAATGCCGCAATTAACGCACCCAACCCCATACCAATTTGCCCAAAGGTTTTGCTGCGCGCATAAAGAATGTCATACTTATCGGATTTACGCAATTCTTCCATTGTTTCGTACATCATCGCATCATCTGTCCCAGATGCAAACGCATCCGCGATTGCCCATATCACACCACCAAACATAAGTAAATACTTGTACCCAAATGTCCCAGCCACAGCAAACAATACAAATGCAAGGGTCGTGATGACAGATGCCAATATCATCGTTTTTCTGCGACCTATGCGATCGGAAATGATACCCGTTGGAACTTCTGCGATACTTTGGACAATATTTGCGATAGAAAATACGCCCAATGCAAAAGCATACGATCCGGAAATTTGCTGAAAATAAACAATAGCCAACACAGAAAGTGGCCACATATCGGCCAATAAATAATACAGCTTAAACAACAAGATATTTTTGCGAATATTCATACCTAAATATTATTTTTTTGACAAAATAAAGTCAATGCAAATATGAATATATTCCAAAATTGAAAACACCCCGTTGGGGTGCTTTGTTATAATGGGGCGGATAACCGGACTCGAACCGGCGACATTTGGTACCACAAACCAACGCTCTAACCAACTGAGCTATATCCGCCATACTGTGGGTCATAAGACCTGTTGAAACTTGGTGGAGCTGATCGGACTCGAACCGACGACCCCTTGCATGCCATGCAAGTGCTCTACCAACTGAGCTACAACCCCCTTGCGCCGACTTATTTTATATATCAAACAAATAAAAGTCAAACTAAAATGATATAAAAAACCAAATTTATATGAAAAATCCCCCAAACGGGGGAATTTTATCACAAAGTTTTACTTTCTATCTCGGCCGCCATCCGCTTGAAATCATCCAGTTCGCGACCACTGAAGATACCGCCCTTTAATTTCTTGGCACTTTCAATCAACTGATGCAATTTGTCTTCGTTGTTTGTCTTGGACTGACCCAAACTGTCATTTTCTTGACGCAAGGCACTGTTTTCGCTGTTCAATGTTTGGTTCTGGGTACGTGCATCTTCCAGTGTTTGTTTGGTTTCGCCCAATTCGTTATTCAGTTTTTGAACTTGTGCGTTTTTCTCTTCCAGTTGAGTATTTAATTCTGCAACCTGAGCCTGCAACGCTGTAATCCGCGCGTTTAATTCTTCAATTTTTTTCGTTTGCACATCTGGTGCCTTGGAAATATATTCTGTGCCATTTGGCAACAAAATCTTGTCCAAATCATAAACCTGTTTAACCTGTTGTTGTATAGCCTCATTACCAGTATAATACGCACCATGTTCTACCATGTTGATAATGTGTTTAATCTTTTCCAAGTTTGGCGATTCCTTGGACAACTCTGCTGTTATTTCCTTGCGCGCAAGTGCATCCAAATCTTGAAAAACTTTTAATATTTCTTCTGCAGAACTGTGTCTTTGGAACAGACAATACATCAACCTCAATAAATCTGCACTGGTTGCATGCTTATTGTTTGCACACATAATATTTGCTTGATATTCACTTTCTGATACACTTCTGTTGTTGCTGGCAAATTGGCTTAGGGCTTTTAATGCGCGATACTGAATTGCCTCGTCTGTTATTGTTTTTACTTTCTGCAAGGTAATCATTTTATAACGTTCACCATCGGTTGGATTGATATTAGATACGTTATAATAAGGATTAGGATCGCTGGCATAGTATGCCCTGAGGACAGATTCCAAACGTTCTTTGAACATATTGGTCATACTGTCATACGGTGCTGCCTTGGCTTTTTTAACATCCGAAATAAATTTAGACAGTATTTCATATTTTTTGCGTTCTTCTGGCGTTTTTAAGTCTTTTTCCATGGCACGCACGCTTTCTTGCAGACTGTCAAAATCATTTTGTCCTTTGTCAGTACTGTCGCTTAGGTATTCAAAACACTGTGCCCAAATTGCATTTCGATACAAGTACCCCCAAATATTCCCCTGTTCGCCCAATATCAAGTCAACCAGTTGTTCATACTTCATGAATTCGTATTCTGCCATTACATTCCCCTTTCTTTTTCCCGTATTTTACCATATTTTGTGATATATTCCTAATGTTTTTACACTTGTTTCCAAATAAAAAGTGGCGTATATTTACGCCACTTTCTTTGCTTATGCGATAATTATCTTATTTTTTCTTTCAATTCTTTTTCTATCAACCCAGCCCGTTGCTGTGCTGCTTTGACACCACGACTGAAAAGACTTGGACGAGTGCGCTGAATCGCGTACAGTAAATCCACAATTTTTTCTTCGTACAGTTTAATCTTTTGACGCAAGTCGCTGTTATTTGACTGCAAGGTCATTTTTTCTTGACTTAATTCTGATGTTTTCTTGTCAGATTCTGCTTTTAATGCATCAATTTCTGCACGCAGTTTTGTGTTTTCTGCTTCTAATTTTGTAACCTGGCGCGCAAATACATCTGGCATAGATGATATGTATTTCGCTGCGTTTGGGGTTAAAAATTTTTCTTCGGAATATTCCTGACATATCTTCTTGTATTCTTCGGAATATATACCATATAACTTCACCGCACAACCTTGTACACGTTGAATGATATATTTAATCTGTTGAGTATTTGGAACAGGCGATTCCAGTATTTCACGAATTTCACGACGCGCACATGTTTCCAATTTTGCAAATATATCAGCCTGATGTTCCTTTGGTGATACTTGGAACAACAAAGCAATATCATAAATGGTTGCCAAAGACTGATTTGCAACCAATGTTATTATTTGACGACACAATGAGTTTTCGCGTCCCCATACAGTTTCTGCATACTTACGCAACAATAATGCCGCATTGTATGCAACATGCGCATCTTTAATATCATGAAAACGCAGTAAAAATGCCTGTAATGTGTTTGTATTAAAATCAGATTTCTGGAGATAGGTATCGTTCAAAATCTCTGACAAGGACAGCATAAAATACATTTGGTTGAAAAATTCATCATTGGCCTTGGGATTACGCAACGCCATTTCCAACTGCTTCATCAATGGTGTGTACGCGGCAGTATTGCGCCCCATTTCAATTGATGACAATGCTTTTTTCAAAACAGGTTCCCTGTCCACAAATGGATGCTGTTTGCGCAAATCTTTCATAATATTCGCCACCCATGATTGTGGATTCAAAATTAACTCTTTGACCGCAGATGTAAAATCTATAACAACTTTGTTTTCCATGCTTTTTCCTTTAGCTTGTTTGTTATCACACTGTAAATATAGTACTTTTATATTTTTTGTCAAGTAATATTATTTATATTTCTTCTTGCCAAGCGCGGAGTCAATTTGCTACTCTCTGCTTAGATACAAGGAGTTTTATTATGGATTATTCTTTACTGAAAGGCGAAGTAGAACAGAAAACCGCACAAACACTGGAAGTTCTGAAGGGACAATATGCAGGTTTGCGTACTGGACGTGCATCTGTACATTTATTGGATGCGGTACGCGTGCCAGTATATGGCGCAGAAATGCCAATTAATCAGGTCGCAACTGTCGCAACACCAGATAATCAAACACTGTCTGTAACCGTTTGGGATATTACAAATGCACCAGCCGTAGAGAAAGCCATTCGCGATTCCGGTTTGGGCTTGAACCCAATGACCGCAGGTGGGGTTATTCGCTTGAATATGCCACCTTTGACCGAAGAACGCCGTAAAGAATTAACAAAAGTTGCCGGCAAATATGCCGAAGAAGCAAAGATTTCTATGCGTAATATTCGTCAAGATGCCATGGGTAAAATTAAACGCGCAGTTACAGATAAAGAAATCTCTGAAGACGATCAGCGCAAATACGAAGATGATTTACAGAAAGTCTTTGACAAGCGCGCCACAGAAGTAGATGCCTTGGCAAAAGAAAAAGAAGCTGACATTATGTCTGTTTAACTGATAAAAACGGGAATGTAGGATATGTGGAAACTGTTCAAAAAGAAACAGCCGGTTGATGTGGCGGCAAATAAAGTGCCACAGCACATCGCATTTATTTGCGATGGCAATCGCCGCTGGGCAGAAATGCGCGGCTTGCCACCATTGATGGGGCATCAAGCAGGTATCGCAAATTTTGAGAATCTGGTTGATTGGTTCATGAAACGTGGTGTTTCAACAATTACATTTTATATTTTTTCAACCGAAAACTGGAAGCGCAGCAAGGAAGAAGTAGATTTCTTGATGGATCTGTTTTATACCGAATTGAAAAAAAACATGAAACATGCCGTGGAAAAAAACTTGCGTTATCGTGTAATTGGATCACGCGACAAATTGCCAAAACGTCTGGCAAATCTGTGCGATAAATTGGAAGAAACATCCGCAGAAGGCAGCGCAGGAACCGTGGTGTTTGCATTGAACTATGGCGGCCAAGATGAAATCATCAACGCTGTTAATGCCGCAGTGGATGCCGGTGAACACGTTACACGCGACACGTTCGAAACATTTCTGGACACAGGTGATTTGTTGCCGGTGGATTTGATGGTGCGTACCAGTAACGAACACAGAATTTCCAATTACTTGCTGTGGAAATTGGCATACGCAGAATTACTGTTTGTGCCAGAACACTGGCCAGATTTGGTAAAAAATGAAAAACTGTGGCAACATGTCTTGGATGAATTTGCAACACGCAACCGCAGATTTGGGGGCGGAAAGAAAGCAAACTATCTGGGCAATAAAAAATAATACAACATACTGAAAGGAAGGGCTATGTCAGATACATCAAAAAGAATTATTGTCGGACTTGTAATGGCAACGATTGCGGGGTTGGCAGCGTTGGGCGAATACTATGGAATTCCAACCGTGCGATATCTGGGGATAATAATCGTTTTGGCAATGATTGTTGAATATGCGATGTGTATGCTGCGTGCAGACCACAAGGTTATAAAACAAAACTGGATAACGTTTGGCGGGTTCTTGGTGTTGTTAATGCTGATGTTGGCGGCAATAAATGCCGTGGGAAATCGTCCATGGATTATATTGTTGATGCTGCTGACAATCGCAGGCGCAGATATTGGCGCATGGTTCTTTGGTCGCTTGATTGGCGGGGATAAAATGTGGGAACGTTTGTCCGCGGGCAAAACATGGTCGGGACAAATCGCAGGAATTTTATGCGGAACATTTGCGTCTGTGATGTACGGCCTGTTAGGTGCCGATACGTTTATGCCACAACTGATGTGGATTGGTATCAGTATCGCTTTGTTGTCACAATATGGCGACCTGACTGCCAGTTATGTAAAACGCACGTTGGGCATTAAAGATTTTGGCACAATTTTGCCAGGACATGGCGGTATCTTAGACAGATTTGACGGGTGGATTTATGCGTTGCCATTGGTTTGGTTGATTATGCTGTAATATCTGAAAAGTAAAAAGGGAAAGATATGCAAATTTTGGTTACGATTGCTGCGTTATTAATTGTACTGGGCGTGGTTGTATTTGTCCATGAACTGGGGCATTTTTTGGCTGCACGATGGGCCGGCGTACGTGTAGATACCTTTTCAATCGGATTTGGCCCAGCCATTGTAAAATGGCACGACAAACGTGGCACACAATGGAAAATCGCATGTCTGCCGTTGGGGGGGTATGTGTCTATCTATGGCCAAGAAGACATGTTTAACCGTAAAAAATACAAAGAATTATCACCCGACCAAAAAAAGGGACATTATCTGTCTGCACCTGCGTGGAAGCAATTTATTATTATTGGGGCCGGTGTATTTATGAACTTTGTGTTGGCGTGGCTGTTGTATTCTTCTTTGTTTATGTTCAAACCCAGTTTGGTAAGTAATACTCAATTACCTGTAATTGGGCAGGTAGTTCAAGAATCTGTCGCATTTAATGCGGGCGTGCGCGCAGGTGATACAATCGTCAGAATTGATGATGAAAAAATTACAAATTGGGGCGAAGTGATTCTGGCCAAAGAATTGGCATCCGGACGGGATGCAGATGTTTTAATCGTGCGTGAAGACAAACTGATTCAGGTAAAATTGGCACCGGCAGAACGTTGGGGAATGGTCGCAGATGGCGCACGCAAGGCAGAACCACAAAATCAAAACTTGGTTCGCGCATTATATTCAGGGGCGCGCAAGACGTACTATGAATCCAAAACACTGTTGGTGGTTTTGAAGCAGATTATTACAGGCGAACGTTCATCAAAACAGTTGGGCTCGTTTATCACAATCGCAGAATATTCTGGCAAGGCAATATCTGATGGATTCTTTACACTGTTGTCGTTAATTGCGTTGTTGTCGGTTAATTTGGGAATATTAAACTTGATGCCATTACCGGTGTTGGATGGGGGATACCTGCTGATATTGATTATAGAGGCAATTACACGTAGAAAATTACAAGGGCGCGGAATGGAATTTGCAATTATGGCGGGTTGGGTTCTGATTCTGGGGCTGTTCTTGCTGACGATGTGGAATGATTTGGCGCGTGTATTTGGGTTAAATGGGTGATGAAAATGAAAAAAGTTTCAGTAATTGCGATTTTATCATCTGTTGTCACCCTGCCCGTGTGGGCCGTCAATGTGACACGTATTGAGGTTTCCGGAAATCAACGTATGGATGCAGAATCAATACGTATATTGTCTGATGTCAAGGTTGGTGACAATGTCGGTGTAATGCGTACAAATGAAATTATCAAAAAATTGGATGCCAGTGGATATTTTTCTGAAATCAATGTAAAAATGGATGGAAATATCCTGAAAATCGTGGTTACAGAGGCACCTATTATCAATATGGTTACCGTTGAAGGTAATGATGAAATTTCAACAGACGATTTGAAAAAAGAAATCAGAACAAAAGAACGCACTTCGTATGATGCAGCAACAATCGGGGCCGATGTGCAACGTATGTTAACCGTATATCAACGCAAAGGATTCTTTGGCACCAGAATTGAACCACAACGAATTGAACTGGATGATAATCGCGTGAATGTGGTATATGAAATCCGCGAAGGTCACCCAACATGGATTACAGATATTAAGTTTGAAGGCAACAAAAAATTTAGTGACCGTACGTTGCGTGGCGAACTGTTGTCGCGCGAACATGCATGGTGGCGTTTTATGACACAATTTGATACGTTTGACGAAGACCGTATCCAATACGATGGGCAAATGTTGCGCCAGTTCTATTTGCGAAACGGATATGTGGACTTTGCCGTCAAAAACACAAATGGAACATTTACCCCAGACCGTGAATATTATTCGGTGGTGTTTACTGTTGACGAAGGGGAACAGTATGATTTCGGCAAATTAAGTGTGGACAATCCGTTCCCGGACATCCCGACTGATGAACTGATTGATGTGATTGTAGCCAAATCCGGAAAAACTTATAACATTGACTTGGTTGATGAAACAATGTCTGCCCTGCGCAGCAAAGTTGCCGATTATGGATATGCGTTTATATCGGTCGAACCCATTCCCACAAAAAACGATAAAGACAATACCATTGACCTGGTATTCAAAATACAGAAAACAAATCGTATTTACTTGAATACTATTAATATTCTGGGAAATGTGCGTACATTTGATTCTGTGATTGAACAACTGATTCCGATGCGTTCGGGCGACCCCTTTTCATTACAGACCATCGAAGAAGGTCGGCAAAAGTTAATGCGAACACGTTACTTCAAAGATGTTCAGATGATTCCAACACGTGTGGCGGATTCGAATATGATGAATCTGGACATCAAGGTTGAAGAACAGCCAACAGGCGAACTGTCTGGTGGTTTTGGTTGGTCAAACATCAATGGATTTATGGTTGATGCGGGAATCACAGAAAATAACTTTATGGGACGCGGACAAATTGTACAACTGCGCGCATCAATCGCGGAATACCAAAAACAGGCTTTGTTCAGTTTTACAGAACCATATTTGTTTGGTCGCCAGCTGTCTGGGGGTGTTGATGTATCTTATACCATGTATGATTATTCATCGTTGGGTGGTTTTGGATATGATCGCGACAGTTTGATGGTTGCAGGACGAATGGGATGGCGACTGACCGACCATTGGACGCAAAATGTCAGATTGTCTGCATCTTTTGACCAGAATTACGACATTCAGGCAGATGATGGTTGGCAAGATGCAACACTGTTCACGCTTAGCACAAATTTCAGATACCATAATCTGGACACAAATTTTGAACAGAATACACATACTGGGGTTGTGGCAAATCTGGGGATGGCATATACCGGGTTTGGCGGAACAGAATCTTATATGCGGTACAGTGGTGATATTATTGGTATGGTAAATTTCTGGGGGGACAAGTGGCAGCTGCGTTCTTCGTTGGACTTTGGGTATATTCAGCCGCTGGACAATGATTATGTATCACGTGTATATCGTTATTTCTTGGGTGGGGAAAGTCTGCGCGGTTTTGATGTCGCAGGGGTCGGTTCGCGACTGTGGTACAACACAACGTACGCGTTGGGCGGATTGTGGAAAATAAACGGTTCAACCCAGTTGAATTTCCCAATCTTTATCCCAGACGAATATCAGATAAAGGGATTTGTCTTTGCAGACTATGGTGTATTGGGTAAACCACCAAAGAAAGAATACACAGATCCAATGTATCATTTGCCAAACTATATTGATGACAGTATCAGAACATCTGTTGGATTTGGTATCTACTGGAATACACCAATGGGCCCAATGAACTTCAGCTGGGGCTGGCCAATGAAATTAACAGATTATGACCGTGAACAAAGATTCTTGCTGTCGTTTGAAACACAGTTTTAGTCTTGACGGGGAATATGGATTTTTCTTATAATTCATATCATAGATGGAAGGAGACGTACATGAAGAAAGTATTTTTAGGATTGTTCGTGGCACTATGCTTGGCCGGCTGTGGTCAGGTTTATGATCGTGAACCCGTTGGTGTCGGTTACGATAATAATGAATTAAAGCTTAGCCCATGTGCATGCATCATGGTATATCAGGCATAACCCACATCATTTATGGGGGGGCCAGGTGAAGTATCCAGACGATTTTGATACACCGTCTTTTCCTGCGGGCAGACCTGTGGCTGTTTCCCGTATGCTTTCTGTTGCAGTGATGATTGTGTTTGTATTAATCGCGTTTACCTGCGCAATGTTATTCTGGACACAACGTTCTGTACAGGTGCACCCTTTTTTGGTTTCAATAAACCCGATAACCAGTCAGTGGGAAATTGTCGGGCATCAACATAAGGAAACAGCAGAAATTAGCGCAGCACGCGCACTGCAGGAATCTGTTATCGGAAAATTTATGCGTAACTGGTTCTGGATTGTTAATGATGAAGATATAAACAGCGCACGTTGGAAATCATGTGACCGCATAACAGAATGTGCGCCAAACAGTGTTACGGATGTACTGGCAGACGAATGTGCAATATATTGCATATCCAGCGAAGAAATGTATTTGCATTTCGTTGAACAAATTGTGCCAAATTATCAAATACGTGTTATGAACGGTGAAAACTGGGAATTAGACATGTCTTCGTTGCAAATAACGCCTGTTGGTGCCGTTAATGCGGCCGGGGGAACGTGGCAAATTCGTGCAAATATAATATCAAATATATCTGGAATAATTACAATATTGGCTTATGCACAAGTTGGATACGAAAAAGACGAATATGCAAAAACCATGGGGTACTATGTAAAAGATTTTAACGCGTACAAGATACAATGATAAGAAAGTTTATTTTATTCTTGGCCGGATTGATGTTGATGCTGCTGATGTGCGGCATGTTGTACGTGTCTGGGGCAATATATGATACCGCCGGCAAGGCGACCGTTGTACCATATTTCTTTCAGCCCGACAATCATTTTGAACGCCGCCCGGGGGTGCCTGCAACGGCAGAAGAATTAGAATCAGATTCTGATGAAAATTCAGAAATGTATAATCGATTGTTGGAAAGATATATCACGGAAATGTTCTATGTGACCCCTGATGCGACAGAACTGGAAAAACGTATGACCGGGCAAACCGCACTGTACAGAATGTCATACGGCAGTGGCGCTTTTCCAAAATGGCTGGATTTAATCGCCCCAGAAATAGAAGAAATGACACAACAGAAAAAACTGCGGTTGGTCAAAGTGGTCAAAGTAGAACCAGAAGAACAGTATATGAAAATAACATACGAACTGAAAACATGGAATGAATCAAATAATCTGGAAATTAATCCTGAAATCAGTTATGGTGTGGTATATCTTAATATAAGATATGAACCAGGCGTGCGTAAGGAAATTGGAAAACGTACCGTTGGACAATACTTGGAACAAGGTGGTGATCCGGCCGCAGTATTCAGATTTGCTGTTACGGATATTGCCGTCCCCCAAGAATAACAAGGTTGTTAAATAAATGAAACAGGTATTATTTATATTCGCCGGTATTTACGCCATAATGTCACAGATGGCATTGGCAAATGATGCGTTTGATTTTGATAATATCGCAATTACTGATTCTGGGGATTATGATATAAATCTGGAAGACGTAGAACTGAACAGTGATGCAGATGTCGCAGCTGTATATGACTTTGATATTGCAGGAATTATGTTGGGAATGTCTTTTGATGATGTTTACACATTGTTCTTTCGTGAAAATGGTTTGTATGCACCACGTAAACACAACAGTATAATTTACACAATTCACCCAGATTGGAAGTATAATTTGGACTATGAATGTCGTCAGCAAGGAACTGTGATTCCCGCAGAGCTGGAAAAATGTATCAACAGTTTGGCAAAAAACCGTGGGTTATTATACGCATCAGAATTACACATGGTGCGGGAAAACACGGGGGAAACTGTTACTGTATACTTTACCAGTAACGCAACAGACAATCTGGTGTGGCGTGTGGTGTATAACAATGATGTAAATGAATTGGAAGGGGCCGCAGAAAAATTCGCCAAGCAACGTGAAAATAAAATCTTGGCATTCTGGCAACATGTGTTGGATAAGTATGGCGCACCAAATTCTGGAACAGATAAATGGATTTCCAGTACTAATTCTTTTGACCCAATGTTAATCGCATATTATGGCGCGTTGGATTTGGTGGATAATGGGCGTAATGCATCTGATCTGTCACAGAATATACGTCAGGCACGTAAAAACTTTAAGTCTAAACCGTATGCATTCTAGTACTTCATATTCAAAGGGATTGTTTGCCGAATTTTTGGCGCGTATGTACTTGCGCATGCACGGGTGCCGAATTATAAAATCACGATATATCACCGGACGAAATACCAATCGGGCAGAAATTGACATCATCGCGCGATATAAAGATACCCTGATTTTCATAGAGGTAAAACGGCGCAATAATTTACAATGTGCATGGGATGCAATAACACCGACACAAGCAGTACGCCTGCGGCGGGCGGCAGAAACGTATATAATTACGCATAACTGGCGCGGGGATGCACGATTTGATGCCATTATGGTCTGTGGGTGGAAGATTCATTGGATAAAAAACGCTATCTAAATATATTGCATTTGGGAATTATGTCTTGTATAATCCGATTATGTTTATCAAAACACAAAAAGGAGAACACATGAAAAAAGTTATCTTGGCATTGTTTGCTGTATTAACATTATCTGCATGTATGGGTCATTATAAATCTGGTAATTGCGAATATGATTTCTTGTTACACAAAGATATTTCTATTTCCAAAATCGTTGGTAATGTAACAGGTGGTTGTTAATTGAAAGTCCCCCGTTTGGGGGATTTTTATTGATATATCGTGGCTTGACACGGTGGGAATTTATTCATAAAATCAATGCATATTTATCAATTTGTGGGGTAAAGAAGTATGCCAAAAGTTTCTGTTGTTATTCCATGTTATAATGTTGCGCCATACGTGGCAACATGTTTGGACAGTTTAATAAATCAAACACTGACAGATATTGAAATTATTTGTGTTGATGATAAGTCAACCGATGATACCGCAAAAATTGTCACCGACTATGTAAAGCGCGATAAAAGAATAAAACTGATTAAACAACGTAAAAATCAAGGTGTATCTGTTGCACGTAACACCGGTATCAATGCCGCGGGTGGGGAATATATCGGATTTGTTGACCCAGATGATTATGTGGATTTAGATTTCTATGAAAAACTGTATAATGCGGCGACAAGTGTTGATGCCTGTATCGCCAAAGGCGGTATGATTTCTGTTCAAACAAATGGTCAAACAGATAAAAGCGATTTGTCCAAACGTGTTGAAAAAGACAAACGGAATTTTAATTATCAATTTTCTACTGCGATTTATCGCCGCGAATTCTTGAATATAAATAATCTGCGATTTCTGGATGGGGTATCTATTGGTGAAGATGTAAACTTCCTTATCAAGGCGGTACATTTGGCAAATCGTGTTGCCGTTGTGCATGATACATATTATTGGTATATCAGACGTGATGATTCTGCGTATTCACCCAAGCTGAATCACAGCAAGATTGTATCAGTGGCACACGCATCACGTGATTTGTATGAATGGCTAAAAAGGCAAGAACACATATCAAAATCAGACTATTTGATTATATCACGACCTGTGTTTTCTTTAATAAATTATAATATAAAAAGAACTGAAATACAGGCAGATCAAGAAATTTTGGCACAACAGATTCTGGATATATATAAAGATATAAAATATAAAAAGCTTATATTAAAAAATTGCTTTAATTGGTATGAAAAAAACGCAATAAAAAGTAAACAGCTAGAAGAAGTTATAAACAGTATGTTTTTTACGCAAAAAACATATAAACTGTTTGGAATATTGCCCGTATTCAAGACTCTAAATTCATGGGGGCGCGAATTCCGCGTTGTGTTGTTTAAGCGTATTAATTTAATTACGTGTAAGAAATCTAAACACAAGGATGTTATATTATTTTGTGGATTGACACTGTTCAAAATAAGTCATTAAAAAATATGAAAAAAAATGTTTTTAATTTGTACTTCTATAAAGATGAACCAAATTTTGGTGATGCATTGAATCTTTGCTTGTTGCAAACATTATTTGATGTTGATATTAAGTATGAAGATATAAAAAAATGTGATTGCGTATGTATCGGTTCGTTGTTGCAACTGCTTGTTGTGCCACCATTATCGTTTCGTAATAAAATAAAACGCTTTTTTGCACATCGCATAGCTATATGGGGAACGGGCTTTATTAACCAAGCACCAGAATTTCCACACACCTTGTCACGCAAAACCAGAATTTATGCCCTGCGTGGGAAAATATCGCTGGCACGTATGCAAAAGTACACAAAAAGAAGATTGCGAAATGTTGTCTTGGGCGATCCCGGATTGCTGGCCAATCGTCTGATTGATACAAAGAAAATTGAAAAAAAATATAAATTGGGAATAATTCCGCACTATGTTGATAAAAATAACCCATTGTTAGACAATATCAATGTGGAACAATCGGTCATTATTGATGTACAAAAACCTGTAATGGAAGTACTGGTGCAAATTGCACAATGCGAAAATATTATATCCAGCGCAATGCATGGACTTATCGTTGCAGATTCACTGGGGATTCCAAATGCTCGTATGATTTTATCTGATAAAATTGTTGGTGGAAATTACAAATTCCAAGACTATTATTCTGCTTTTGATATGGAAATGCCACCACCGCTTATTATGACACCAGACACACATGTAACAAATGTTGATTTTATCAAACAAGAATATAGGGTTTCTTCAGAAAAAATCGAGCAAATTTGTCAGAAACTACTGAAAGTATTCCCGTACAAATAAAAACCTGGGGGGGGATGTACCCCCCAGTATTATTTTATAACTGCACCTTTGATAAGGTTCAGGTCTTCTTTGATGTCGTCTATTTTTATCTGAATTTGACCGATGCCGGTTTCTAGTATCGTTGTGCGATTTTCCAATGCCGTTATGCGTGAATCCACACGTTCTAGTTCGGTTATGGAAAAATCCTGACGGGCAGCCCAATATATTACGCCCCCAATAAACGCAATTAAAAACCAACTGTCGCGTAACAAATCCAGCAATCCAAATGCCGTGGCAGCCCGTGTCGTCATCTTATTTATCCCCCCTGCCCCGCGTTATGTGCGTTTCAATCTGTTGTACCAATGCACGCTGGGATTCATGCCAACGCAACTGAAAATCTGTCGCGTTGCATCCCAATGTGCGATTCAATATCGTGTCACGCAAATGCTGTAATACCGCCATACCCGCAGGTGTGGAAAAACAGCGCGCATACTGTAAATCAATATCTGTCATCTGTTATTCCCCCAAGGCCGTTTCAATCGCCGTCATTTGGGCAATAGGTGCAATATATTTCAATTCTGCATCACCATGTAATGTTATTGGCGCAATAACACCACGACTGGATAATATCTGTAATCCACGGTCACATAACGGCCTGATAAATTCATGCAACAAGCGACCATACGTCGCACCCAATATACGCATCATGTCTGCGTTGCGTGCCATAATTTCTGTGGCTGTCATTTCTTTTTCAGACAATAACCCCAGTCTGTCCGCCAATAATGCATGGCGAATACGTTCACGCAAATCTTTCAACACCAGTTGCGATACATCAAAGTCCGCACCACTGGCCAATGGCGTTAAGCCTGACGAACCAACCGCCTTGGGGATAATTGCGCCGGGGGTTAAATTGATGTTATTCAGGTTTATTACACCGTCATCGTCCGCCTGCCAGATGCCGGATACGGCAATTGTTGCATTCTTTAATACCAATTCTACAACCTTGTTGGCGGTTTTTATATCCGGTAATGCACGCAAGACAGGACCGCGACCATATAATTCACCCGATGATACAGACCAACGAAAGATAATATATGGATTCGTTTCAAATGTACCTGTGGACACAATATTATTTTCAATATCACCACCAACATCCAACCAGGCTGTAAATTCTGTACCAACCAATGACTGGACCAGTTTTAATGGTGTTTCTGGATTCTGTTTAATGGTGTCGCGCAGGTTGTTGGGCGGTGTCCATGTTGGATAACGTTCCATGACTTCACATGCCGGCATTGATGTAGTGTGAAATACTGCGTTGGGTAAAATGGCAATGTCTGACATCGGAATCGCTGTAAATGTAAACGCAGATGACGCGCCAATCGGCGATTGTGCCATAAATAAGCAAGCCGTCCCCAAAACGACCAAGTCCATATAACATTGATGTATAACTGTGTAAAAATTAGAATCGTTCAGATTTGCACGTAATGCGTTTGTGGCATATTCTGCATCTGGTGACATGATGCTTTCTGGGACAAGTGTTAACCACATAGATTCTGGCGGGGTTAACAATGTATAAATTGATGCCGCCAAATTATCTGCCGCATCCATCGCAGTTGCATCAAACAATGTTGCCGCATCATCATCGGCAGTTGGCATGGTATATCTGCGCGCGCTGTCCCAGCGGTTTTGCCATGGGGCGCGCATATCCAAGGCGCGTTTATATAAACTTTGCAGGTTTTGTTGCATAAGGTTTCTCCTTTGGTTTTGTGTTATGTTTATATGTTGAAATTCGTGTTGGCTGAAAATGTCTTTATCGTGCCACCCAATGGGCGAATAAGTGTTGCAGGATGTGCAATCGCACCGGCAACGGCATCCAGGCCGTCATCATGCATGCCATGCGCCATGGGAGACCACCCCAACATTTCTGCCATCAAAGGGGTCTTTTGCACGCGAATATGTGCATGCAAATGTCCCGTTGTTAAAACTGGTTCAATCGCGTCTAAAATTCTGTCTGATTTGGCCCGAACGTTTGATACGCGGGTTACGTAAATGCATAAGCCACGCCGCGTGGCACAATCGCGCATTATTTCCGGCAAGCCACCACCAATCCCGTTCGTTTCAATAGTTATCCGATGCAAACCACGCGCATGCATAAAATCCAGAACTTGATTGCACTGATTGGACAATGGATATTGTTCCGTATCAGACACCGTCAAATACAAAATGTCATGAATAAATACATTGCGCGCCTTGTCATCACGATACAGTAACACACACGCACTGCCGTCACGATTGCGGCGACCACTGGATGGATCCCAATATAAAATGCTGCCGGTTATTAAATTATTACCCAGTTTTGCCGTGCGTGGTTCAAATTCGTCATCATAGAAATGCAGACTGCCGGGATCAAGGCGCGCACGTTCGGGCGAAATAAATTCCAACATCATTTGTGCCGAAAAATGTCGCGCACCAACCGTTTCACGCATACTGTTTATCTTTTCAATCGGAAAAAGTTCCGGCCACGCGGGATTTCCCGCCGTATCAACAATGGGAATTTTTAATAATTTATACCCACTTAAAAAAGGCGTTGAAAAAGCAAAATTTTCATATACCATGGGCATAGAAGAAAAGGATTTTGACATGGATTTTACCCCCAAAACATTACCCACCAATCTGGAAGCAGAACAGGCCGTATTGGCCGCGGTTTTAATGAATAATCGCGCATTGGAACGTGTGTCAGAATTCTTGCGGGCAGAACACTTTTCACACCCCGCACATCAAGAAATATTCCGTCTGGCAGAACGTCAATTCGCCGCAGGCATACCGTTTGATATTATTACCGCAAAAAACTATCTGGATCAGCAAGGCGTGTTGGAATCTGTTGGCGGGGTTGATTATCTGACACAATTATCTGGCGCAGGTGCAACCGTTGTTAATGTAGAGCAATATGGACGTATCGTTTATGAACACGCATTACGCCGTGATTTGATTGCGTTGGGCCAAGATATTACAGACAAGGCCTTTATTGAAGATTTGGATAATCCTGTGGCGCGTCAGATTGAATTGGCCGAACAGAAACTGTTTGATATGGCAACCGCAGGTGCATCTGAACGCGAAGTAACATCCATTTCAACCGCATTGGAATCTGCATTGAAAGAAGCAGAAATCGCATACAAGGCCGATGGGCAGTTATCCGGTCTGACAACTGGATTGACCGCACTGGATAAATCAATCAGTGGCTTGCACCATTCTGACTTGATTATTATCGCGGGCCGTCCGGCGATGGGTAAGACAACATTGGCGATGAATATCGCGTTTAATGCCGCCAATGCCATTGCATACAATCGTGCAAATCAAAATTATAAAGGCGCGGTTGTGTTCTTTAGTCTTGAAATGTCGGCATCACAGTTGGCGGCGCGTGTGCTGTCTTCACAATCCAAAATTCCTGCATCTGCAATGCGTGAAGGAACACTGACCGATGAAGATTTCTTGAAAATGTCACAATATTCTGCAGCCATTGGTAAAGTTCCGTTATTCATTGATGACACGCCAGGTATGTCCGTACCAATGATGCGTACACGCGCCAGAAGACTGG
The DNA here is from genome assembly GCA_015062545.1 of Alphaproteobacteria bacterium. Classification (GTDB taxonomy): domain Bacteria; phylum Pseudomonadota; class Alphaproteobacteria; order Rs-D84; family Rs-D84; genus Enterousia. Next base: position 160,654 of record SUUL01000002.1, read on the forward strand.
CACGCAAACATGGCGGTATTGCATTAATCGTCATTGACTATCTGCAGTTGATGACCGCCCCAGGTGGCAAACGCAGCGATAACCGGGTACAGGAAATTTCTGAAATTACCCGTGGTCTGAAAATGCTGGCCAAGGAACTGGACGTGCCTGTAATCGCACTGTCACAGTTGTCGCGAAGCGTGGAATCACGTGATGACAAACGACCACAGTTGGCTGACTTGCGCGAATCAGGGTCTATTGAACAAGACGCGGACATCGTTATGTTTACGTATCGCGAAGAATATTATCTGCAAAATCGCGACCCGTCCGAAAGATTATCAAACACAACAAACAGCACAATGGTCGAATCGTGGCAAAAAAGACTGGAACGCGCACGCGGCAAAGCAGATATTATTATCGGTAAAAACCGTCACGGCCGTCCAGAAACTGTACGAACTGCATTCTTTGGGGATTACAGCTTGTTCGATAACCTGGACGAATTCCAAACACGGGGCGAAAATGAATTTGCACAACCTGCACCAACAATTTCCGCAGCCGCATTGGGGCCAGACCCCGAATTTGAACCAACCGCCATCGATATTGATGCAATCCCAGATGATATGCCAATGTAATTGATAATTATTTTCTTGCGCCGTGCCGATAAATTGACTATTATTTTGTCAAGAAATAACTGTTTTAGGAGTTAGACATGGCACAAGAAGAAATTATCTTTCCAAATAATATTCGTAACATCCGTTTGGCAAATGGTATGAAAATGACAGAACTGGCGCGTCAGGCCGGGTTGTCTTTGTCCGCTGTTTCCAAAATCGAAAAAGGTGTGCGCCGATTAAACCAAAAACAGTTGTTGAATATTTGCAATATCTTGGGATGTAAATTGTCCGATATTTTCATCAAAGAATCCGATGATGTCGCAAACCAATGGCAAGATGAAATTAAACGCCGTATGACAGACAATGAAAATAATGGTCTGAAAATATTCGGCAGTGGTCTGCGCAAAATCCGCCAACAGGCCGGCAAAACAATCGCCCGTGCCGCAAAAGATGCAGGTATGACATTGTCTGTATATCACAAGATAGAAGTCGGACAACGTGAAATATATACCAATGAAATTGAACCGTTGGCAAAATCTTTTGCATTAGGCGCAGAAGAACTGTTTGAAAAAATCGCGAATCTGTACAAGTCTGGCGAACTGAACAAACACATGAACAAGGTCAAAGAACGTGTAAAATCTGTATTGGAACCCGGCAGTCCATTGTCTGGTATCGATATGGGTGGTGGACTGTATGGCGCAAAATTGTATGACAGTGCACGTAAAAAACTGATTCCTGTGTTTGGAACACCATCTGGCAAAGCATTAACCTTGAAGAAATCAGATAAAACCATGATTGTCGCACCAATATCACTGGAGGGACGTAATGGTATTTACGCAGTGGTACCAAATGCCAAACGTTTGGGTGGAATCATACCTGAAAAATCTTATGTGTTTGCAGATGCGTTGGTAACACCAAAAGTTGGTGATATGGCAATCTGTATGGATGTTGATTTTGATACACTGGATGCAGATACCAACGTGGTCGCGCATATCGTAACAGTAAAACAAGATGCCAAGGGTAAGATTTACGGTCAAGCCATGTTCCCAGAAGAAAAAATTAATGCCAAAACAATGCACAAAATTATTATGATTGTTATGGAATAATTACCCCCCTTTGGAAAGGAGAGAGCAAACATGAAAGCAACCGCACGCGTAACTGCACAAAGACTGTTAAATCTGTATCGGCAAGAACATGTAATTATTGGCGGATGGGCCGCCGTAAACCCAATATTTGTCCAAGATGCAACTGATATGGTTATGCAAGAGTTGGCCGATATGCCAACAGGAAATGCATTAATCGCACATATCAATAATCTGCGCAGCGGTAAAACCCCAATGAATTCTATTGAACGCGAATTATTACCATACGGTGGCATGATGGCAGAAGCGTTGCCATCAATCACACTGAACCAAAACCAATGGCAAGAATTGACCCAGGCAATAGAACAATTTACCCCAAATCAGCCAGGTTTGGACAAGTTTACTGCGTTGGATGTGGTACGTCAATTCGGTGCAGAATGGCCAACCGCAATTCGTGCAATCCTGACAGAACGCCCGCATTTGTTAGAAAAGTGGGCAACCATTAACCAAACATATAACGCATATAAATTATGGAATACCGCACATGAAATTATCGCAAATCCACTGTCGGAACGTGTGCGCGCCCAAGTACAGGCAGACATGCCAGAATATGAAACTTATTTGCCGATGTTTGGTGATGCAGGTTCGGAATTATTGGTAAAACTGCGCACTTTTATCAGCAGTCTGAATTAGTTTCCGATTGCAGTGCGGTAAATCGTATCGTACGCATGCGGTGTACCAATATATATCATCGTTCCGGTTGGCGACAATATAAAATCTAATTCACGTAATCTTTCACGCAAATTTTCACGTTTCTGTGCGGTGTTTGCCGTGTTTGGAACCTCTACGTCATCGCATATAATCAAATCTGCACGCATACCGGTGATATTTCCGTGTACCCCTTGGCAAATTACAGACGGTTCGCGAATACCAATCGGGCGTTTAACAGTGATACGACCCGTGGCCCACTCTTTTTTACCAACAGGTATCATATCAGTACACCATGGATGATTTTCTAAAATATGCCTGATATGACCAACCATACGTGTTGCCAGACCACTTTCCGCCGACAAAATCAAAATTCTGGTTTCTGGGCGCAGGTACAAAACACATGCTGCAAAAACGCCAACCACCGTGGATTTGCCAGAATGACGAAACGCCATCAACAATCCACGATGTGGCGACACAGATAATATATCAACCAAGAAATTCATTATTCGCCGATGATGTGCCGGTGTCTGATATCCCAAAACACGATTCCATTCGTCTAAAAACGCGTTAAATTCCGTATTCATTTTGGCAATATCCCAAGAAGCAGGTTATCCAACAATGTCATCCAATCTGGATAATAAAGATTGTAATAATTTGGGCTTTTTGACGGCGGATTCTTTAATTTTCTTTAAGTTATTTTTGCGTTTTTCTTCATAAGGTGCCGCCGTTTCTGATTTCAGACGTTTCAAAACCGCCCCTTGGGTTATGCCATCACCAGACACGCCAGATGCACCATATTTGGCGCGTTGACTGGCCAAAACCTTTTTTATCAGATTTGTTTTTTCAGTTTCGTCTGCCGCCATTTGCGCCAAGATTTCTTTACGCGCAGATTTTGCAGATTTTTTGGCATCTTTGTATTCCAAGATGTCCGTTACATCAGATACAATTTGTCCCATATTTTATCCTTTTTTTTAATAAGTTTAGACAGAATACCAACCATGTATGCACACAGATGAAACTGTGGCGGGGTATGCCGCGCTGCCATGTAATGTCCATAATGGACGCGTGCCGTCATGACTGGTTCCTAAACAATTTAACGATACATCGCCGGTAAAACCGTTGGATGCAGTGTCATAAATGTCATTAGGCAACACAGCCTGATGAGTGTTTATATAAATAGATTTCGTATCAATGATACGCACAACAATCTTGCGTAATTTTATCCGGGTAACATTATGATTAGATATGCGTAATGGTAATGAAGATGCACAAAATGAATAGTCATATTCATCTGCATCACGTAACGCATTACTGTCAAAATATTCCAAGAATACTTGGCCATCGCGCAATACAACAACATACGTTTTCTGATTACATACGGTGACAGATAAAAATTGTCCCGATGTTCTGTATGTACCCCATGCAGATACACCCAAAGCCGCATTTTGATTCAAAACCGCCATGGTGCCGTCTTGTTTTACGATAAACAACTGGTGCAAGGATTCGTTGTATGCAATATCCAATGGATTTTGTATCAAATGCTTGGATAACATGCTTAGATCATTGGCATTGTAATGTTCACCCAATTCATCCAGACTTAGTTCGCGAATATCGCAACCGTTGGCAGAAACAAAAACTGTTGCGCCTTCTATGCGTTGGGGCGGTAAGTATCGCGCGGAATAAGAACCAACAGATGTGTGCTGTTTGATATCAACAGACGAAGGTGTCAGGGGTTTACTGGATATGGCCCATTCGCCAACATTGGTTAATATTTGCAAATTATCACTGCTGACCACGGTACATATTTGTTGACGCTGTTGCGACAACAAAGACAGAAAGATGCCTTCGTCATCCAAGCCTGTGCCAACAGAAAAGTTTTGGTGATTGCCGACATGTGACATCCATATCCCAGATGGCCAATCACGTGAACCACCAAATACCAATCTGTCTTGGTGAAATGTTATACTGCGCGGCCAACCACGATGTTTACTAAAGGCGGCCTCGCGCCAATCTGTGATTGCGGTATCTGTTGCAGTATAAGAACCATTGGTAAATACTGTGACCTGGGTTTCATTAATATATTCTGTAATAACCCACTGACGATTCTGAAGATACAGACGTGTATTAACATAATCAGGTGTCCAAAACGCACGATTGGTGCTGAACACTGCGTAATTATTTCCCAATGAACTGGTGCTGATTTGAATCTGAACATCAGATGCATCTTCAAATTTTACAAATGGAATATTCAATGTCATGTCTGAATCGTTGCGCGAAAAAGCAAAATCAGACATATAAAATCTGCCACTGTCCCAATATAATGTTTGTGGCACATAATCAGGATGAACAAATATCATCGTCCCAAAACGCTGGGCATATTGAATATTAAACAAGTCATCATATCCCCAAGGTGTTATCAAATCTTGGAATAAGTTATTGTCACGATATATAAACATGTGACAATCGGTCAATACAATTAAATATTCTAAATTGTCCGATGCAGAAAATGGTATCAAACGTGCATGACCGTCCAGTAACGCAACAGATGTTAAACCACATCGCCGCCGCAGACCACCACCTGACAAGACATCCATATTTTCCAGACGTGACAGACCATGAATATTATCATGGTTGTAAAATTCTGGGGCAACTTCGCCATTTGCAAATGAACTTTGTGTTTTTATAAAATCAGACATGTTATATTTCCCCATTTAATAATTAAAAACGTGTACTGATTAGTGAAAACTCTTGGATTCCATCAGCCACCGATATTGTACTGTCTATGAATTTTGCCGTTTGCAATTCTGATTCATACAGTGCCGCCAACGTGCGAAATACGGTCTGATTTCCCGTCAATGGAATACAAAATTCCATTGCCAAGCGTGTTGCCAACATGGATACAAAATAACTGGGGTATGTGTCTGGTGTCATACGCACAATCGCCAAAATTTTAATTGATTCACTGGACGATTCTATGTATTTTCCAACCAATTTGCCATCAGATTTCAACACACGCAGAACATTATCAGGAACCAAAAAATTACCATCTGAATTTTTTCTCAATGATATTTCTTGGGTTGCAAAATGCCACGGATGTATTGACAGCAAAGAATCCGCCACAGCATCATACAACGTACGCGCCAACCGCGAATTCACCGAATCATCTGTCCAGGATTGAATTGGACTTTCACCCAACTTTAACAAGGCCATTGAACATAAATCTAGTTTTGTAAGCATTGGTATTCCTTTTTGTATTATAAAAAACAAGGGCGACACAAAATGCCGCCCGACAATATATAAATTAAGCCAACGAAACCGTTGTTACATTCAATTCTGTTATATTAATTTTCTTGATGGCTGTATTATCAGATGCATTAATCATGATAATGTCGCCAATGTTCATCAATGTTTTAACATTGTTGAAATATCCATTGGCGGTAATTGTTGCCAATGTTTCATTTGCACTGTAATGCCACAATGTAAATCCATTAGCATACGCGATAACAGATAAATTTTTATTCTGAAATGCCATGTGTTTTTCCTTTTGGTTTATGATTTATTCAAATTGTGATTTATTGTGCATCTGAACATTTAACGCGAACGATGCCATCACCATCAATCAAAACTGCGCCTTGGGACATGCTGTTGCTGATAAAGTGTGCCGCACGTTCACCATGCCAAGAAATATCTGTTTTGACTTCTTGACCACATGCATGACCGATGCTGGATGCGTGATAAATAAAGCAATCGCGGTTATCAGATGACACAGGTAAACCATTATACAACACCCATGTAATACCCAACCATTTGCGCGCTTCAAATCCATTTACCAATGGGCTGGCATTACCAACATAATCTGCAGACACAAATTCATCCATTGACAGCAATTCATTCCACTGATGTACACCAACAACCGCAAAGCGGCGACCATCATCTGGGACATCATTTGTGTTCAACACTTCAACCGCAGACAAGATTAAATCTTTGGTCAAACCGGTGGAATAGTCACCAACATTTGCAGTTGCTGTATTCATGGCAGACACAATCAATTCATCTGTCTTGCGACCCAATGCGTACGCACCCGCAGATGCGACAACGCGGCGTTCATCAACATTTACCTTTAATTCATCCAATGCATCAACCCAATCGCCCGCATAATAATCTTGCAAAAGACATTCTACGGGTTCATGATTCAAATTCATCACAGGAACAATGCCATGACGAGATTTGGTACTGGCGGTGCCACGACCAACTTTTTGAAAAGTTGTAGATGCGCCAACAACACCAGATTTACTGCGTACTGTTGAACGTAATTTGGTGCCCATTTGCTGATAAGCCAAATGAACATCTGCTTCGAATTGTTTCACAAAAACATTATCTATGGAAACAGACATAAAAAATCCTTTGGTTAAAAAGTTAAAATTACGATGTGATAACACACATCACCAAAATTTTGTATTTTGGTTATGCAAATTAATGCGCCATAAAAAACAAAAGCTATCGGGTTCGTATAAAACGAATTATCCATAAAAAATATCAGTCAGACTGTACGTAATCATCTGACTGATACTTTTGAAAAACCCCCGCATCGCGGGGGCTGATATATTGTTAATTATTTTTTCTTAACAACTTTTTTTGCAGCTGGTTTTTTTGCAACTACTTTCTTTGCAACTGGTTTTTTTGCAACCGGTTTTTTTGCAACTGGTTTTTTTGCAGCTACTTTTTTTGCAACTGCTTTTTTTGCAACTGGTTTTTTTGCAACTACTTTTTTTGCAACTGGCTTTTTTGCAGCTACTTTCTTTGCAACTGGCTTTTTTGCAACTGCTTTTTTTGCAACTGGCTTTTTTGCAGCTACTTTTTTTGCAACTGGTTTTTTAGCTGCTACTTTTTTTGCAACTGGTTTTTTTGCAACAGGTTTTTTAGCTGCTACTTTTTTTGCAACTGGTTTAACCGCCGCTTTCTTTGCAGGTGCAGCTTTTTTTGCAACAGGTTTTGCAACAGGTTTAACCGCTGCTTTCTTTGCCGCAGATTTTCTAAATAAGAATGCCATTCTTTCTCTCCTTGTTATGGTTTTGGATAGAACAAACCCTTTTTGTTCTTACTTTGTATTTTATCTTAAACACAAAACTTAGTAAAGAAGAAAGTGATATTTTTTCTTATGAATATAATTTTTTAAAACCATTTTCTATTTTTCTGATGTATTCAGAATCATTATCACGCCAATATTTTGGATCACGCATCATACGCCGCAAATCTGCATCTGTTAAATTTTGCGTATCATTATTTGCAGTATGAACATCTGGTTCCATCGATTGCATCATCTTGTACATGCTTTGAATTCCCTGGGGTGTGGCGCATAACGCATCAAATGCATCACGTGGTAAAAATTTTTCACCAAATGAATTTATTGCAACCAGTGCATCTTTCATTTTTTCATCACCACCGAAAAAATGTTTTAATTCATTTATTGCTTTGCTTTCATTTTGAACAGAATACAAATCTGAAATCACAGGTGATAAAAATTCATTTGCAATGTTATAAATTTTTTCAACTTGCGAACAGGTTAATCCTATTTCAAAAAATTTGTTACGTAAATTTTCATCATCATATAATTCGTGTGTTGGATATTCTGATGCAGATTCTGGAACACCAATCGCACGATTAAATTTATAACGCGTTTGTTCGTCAGAATTTTCATTTGGAACAGATATCATTGTTCCAATCTTTTTTTCTAATTCAGTGTATGATTTTATTAATGCTTCTGAATTAAGTGTACCGTCTTTGTTCAAAAATTTTTCTGGGATATTATCCATTATTTTTTCCTTTGGTTTCATTAGATTTACGCAGAAAATAAATTCCCCCTAATGTGAATATCGCTTGCAACATCGTAAATATATCTGTGTCGCCAACCAGGTATGCCGCAACCGCAGATATAATTCCCGTTGCAGAAATTATATATGTGCGATATCCAGATAACTGACCGCCCTTGATTATTTTTTTCATCTTGATTCCGATTATAAGTAAAACAACATGCCATCAATATCTGCAATATACCCACGCGCAACCGCCCAAGACGGCAAAACATCTGTGTTATGAAATCTGGTCGCACCAAAACACATATCAACCAACCCACCAGACAACATGCGGCGCGCAACACGTACACACATCTGAAAACCACGATTATTTGCGGGAACACTTAACCGTGAATAACGTGCAGAATCAGTACATAATGCGTCAAAAATATTTTTATCTGTCACAATACTGTATATGTCTGTACCAGATGCATCAGATAAATTTTTTATCATTGATGTCAGTGCTTCTACACCAAGTAAAGTATTTGCACCCGTTTGTGCATAAACAACACGTGCAATTTTGTATGCCAACGCAGCACCCGTATCGGTGTTCTTGATTAATGTCATTTGCATGCCGAAAAAACCTTTTGGTAAAAAAATTGCCATGCATAATGCATGACAATAAAAAAACCACAACGCATGTTGTGGGCAGTATCTTAGCTGTTCATGTTCATGATGTTATCATATTTTTACTTAAAAGTCAAGATAAAAATATAAACCCGCGGATTTCCGTGGCTTTTACGCGATTATTTCATCGCCATAAACCAACAGATATCGTGTGTCGCGCCGCAAAACCAATGCGCCATTTTCATTAATACCGATTAATTCTGCCGGTTCGCCCTGGTATTTAACCATGCGGTTCAGGCACCCCGCCAATTCTGTCCAACGCGCACGAACCGCACGAAAATCCGCGCGCCGCCATTTATCAATATTACGCATCAAGCGATTTAATAATTCGTTCATTGGAATTTCAGAATAATTGTCCAGTTTTGTGGTCTTGTATCTGTCCACAGTTGGATTGGAATTTACATTTATACCAATTCCAACAATAACAAAACGCCCCGAATACTCAATCAATGTACCAGCAACCTTGCGGTCATCTATTAAAATATCATTAGGCCATTTGATTGTCGGATGAATACCAAAAGATGCGATTGTTTCCGCAATCGCCACCGCCACAGAATACGACAGGCGCGGGTCACGTTCCGGGCAATCAAAAATAAAACTGATATACAAATTGCCATGGTGCGATACCCACGAACGGCGATACCTGCCACGGCCGGCAGATTGTGCCGCCGCCAAAATCGCGGTATGATCCGTTGCGCGCCCAGACACAATTAGTTCATGTGCGTAATCTTGGGTGCTGGGGATTTTATCCAAAGATATTAACTTATAACTTGCCAAGACTGTACACCCCATTTATGTTTTTAATGAATCCGCGACCATATTTCTGGCGCAGTTGATATATCGCAGTGTCCAATGCATGCGTAGAAACATCCGGTGCATATCCCAACGCGCTTTTTAATTGCCCAATAGACATACCGCCTGTCTTGTACAACATGACCACTATTTGTGTTTGAATATGGGGTAATACGGTGTTTTGACCAAAAATGGCATATAATGTTTCAGAATTATCACATGCCGCCAATATCACCGACTTTAATTCCATGGGGGTTGGACATTTACCCAGTTCCAGATCATCAAAATTGATAATTCCTGTGTCCAACGCAGGCATAACAGTCGCGCCCAAATCGGCCAAGATTTGCCGCCAAATGTTGTCTGATGCATAGATCCGAATGCCTGATAACATATAAGAACTGTACCCTATTGTAATTTAATTGTCCATAAAAAACCACACAGGTTTATATCTGTGTGGTTTTTGGGGTGTCGAAACTGTGTTTTTTATTCGCGCCCTGTATCAGGAACGTCTATAAACTTGGTAAAATCCTGAATTTTAGCCCCAGTGGACGATAAAATTTTGGAAATACTGTTTGTAGAAGGCCATCGCGGTTGCCCTTCTTTTGACCAACGTTTACTTTTGTTAAATGTTGTCGGGTCTAATCCGCTGCACTTTGCCAAACCGGAACAAGACATTCCATGTTCTGTTGCAAAGCGTTCTATGGCGCGCCAAACATCGTCATGTGTCATTTTTTCTCTCCCTCTTGTTGCACGTCAGAATATTTTTCTATTCCAGACAACATTGATTTTATTCCAGAAATCCGGGCAATACAACAAGTACCATTTCCTAGGAATATACTAAAAAAACAAACACAAAAAATTTTTTTGACAAAACACTTGACGAATCGATTTTTGTGTACTATATTCTAATTCGTCAAAGGGACAAAACCCGATGACCAGATGTGAAAACATCTGTTGGGGCCCAGAGGTTCAGACTCCCTCCTACATTCTCTCTCCTCTGGACTCTGGACCCCAAGACATAGTTTAGAGTGTCCAATTTCTTTTTCTCCTTTCCTTCCTTTCGGGACACTCGGAAATACCGCCGGCAACGGCGGTGTTTTTTTATTCAAATAAATATTTCTATAAAAAAATCCCCCAAACGGGGGATTTCAATTTCTGTAACAGAAAGAATTATTCTGCATCTGCAGCTGATTCTTCTGCAACCGGTGCCGCTGCGGCAACAGTTTCTTCTGCAACCACTTCTTCAGCAGCTGGTGCTTCTTCGGATTCTTCTACTTTCTTAGAACCGAATGTCAGAACCTTGCCAGAAACCAATGCATCAATTTCGTCTTGTGTCTGTGCAACATAAATTTTCACAGGAACAATAACGTCTGGATGCAATGCAATCTGGGTATCAAATGCACCAACAGATTTAATTGGGGCACCCAACATAACCTGGGCTGATTCAACAGATACATTTGCAACTTCTTTCAACATACGTGCAATATCACGTGTTGATACAGAACCGTACAACTGACCTGTGTCACCGGCCTGGCGAATCATGTGCAGTTTTGCATTCTTGACCGCATCAACATTTGCCTGGGCTGATTTCTTGGCTGCTTCTTGGCGGGCAGTCAATTCTGCTTTCTTGGCTTCGAACAATGCAACGTTTTCACGTGTAAAACGCATTGCCTTGCCGTTTGGCAACAAGTAATTACGGGCAAAACCTGTTTTTACTTCTACTGCATCACCGATATTACCCAATTTTGTGATTTTTTCTGTCAAAATAACTTTCATAATCTGTCCTTATTGTTTTATAAGTTAGGGATTAACCCAAATTGTTACGAACGAATGGCATCAAGCCCAAATGACGTGCACGTTTAATGGCGGTTGCCAAGGCGCGCTGATCCTTTTGGGATACGCCACTGATACGAGATGGCACAATTTTACCACGTTCTGTGATATAATGTGACAATGTCTTGATGTCTTTGTAATCAATTACTTTACCCTTTAATGGGTTAGCTTTCTTACGATAAATTGCTGCACGAACTGCCATTATTCTGCCTCCTCGGTATTCTTTTTCATCATGATAGAAGGTGTTGAAGACAATTCGTCAACACGAACATTTAAGAAACGGATTACGTCTTCATCAATGCGTGAACGGCGTTCCAATTCTGTAATCTGAGAACCCGGCAATTCAATGTTCAACATTACGTAATGCGCTTTGCGGTTTTTACGAATGATGTATGCCAAATTTTTCAAACCCCAAAATTCTGTGGATTTAACATCGCCACCCAGTTCTTTGATGATTTCTGAGAATTTAGCCGCTTTTTCTTTAACCTGCGGTTCGGTCAAGTCCTGGCGAAAAACCAAGACGCTTTCATAGTAAGCCATTTTATTTCCTTTGGTTTATATAGCCAATGACACCGTGTCATTAGCAGGAACGGTGACAATTATGGCAATTTTTTTACAAAAATCAAGTATTTTTTATTACATAAAGTTTATCGGGTTAACATCTATCTTGACGCGTATATTGGCAGGTTGCTTTACCTTGGCCAGCCAATGTGAAACAACCGGCTGCAGCGCGGATGTGGCCGACCCCGCAACCAAAAAGCGCATCCGATACCAATTTCGGATTTGATATATCTGGGCGGTAATTGGCCCCATTATTTTTCCACCCTGTAAAAGTGGGGCGGCAGCCGCCAATTCGTCACAATATCGGCGCAATACATGTTCTTTTTCCCCTTCTATGATAACAGCAATTAACTGACCGTATGGTGGCATCTGGGCAGCACGCCGCCCCGCCATATCCGTTGCCATAAATTCATCACGATTGCCGGCACAAATCGCCGTCAATACAGGGTGTTCGGGCTGATAGGTCTGCATCATTACATGCCCAGGCTGCGCGCCCCGCCCCGCGCGTCCCGCAACCTGAAACAACTGCTGAAAAGTGTGTTCGGCGGCACGAAAATCTGTCCCAAACAGCCCCATATCCGCATCAACAACACCAACCAAGGTCAAATTCGGAAAATGATGACCTTTGGCCAAAATCTGGGTACCAATCACAATATCAATATCCCCAGATTCCATTCGTCCCACCAATCTTTCCAATGCCTGACGCGATGTGATAATATCACTGGACACCAGGGCTGTGCGCGCATTTGGAAAACGAATATTTACTTCTTGCTGTATTTTTTCCAAACCAACACCACGCATAGAAACATCGCCACCACAATCGGGACAAGATTTGCTTAACGGTGCTGTACGGCCACACATGTGACATAATAATTTTCCAATGCGCTGATGATATGTCATGCCGACACTGCAATCAGGACATGTCGCCGTCCAGCCACATTTCTTGCACTGAACAATCGGCGCAAAACCGCGGCGATTGATAAACAGCATTATCTGATTGCGCGCAGATAATGTTTCACTAATCGCATCACACAATACAGGTGATAAAAATCCCGTCTGTTCTTCGCCATCCACTATGTATGGTGTTGGGCGGTGTTCACGCAAATCAATCGTTGATATTTTCGGCAACTGCGCCCCACCATATCGCGATGTCAAACACAGATGTTCGTATTTTCCACTGGCAACATTTTCCAATGTTTCTGCGGCGGGGGTGGCACTGGCCAAGACAATGGGGAAACCGGCAATTTTCGCACGCAAAATTGCCATGTCGCGCGCGTGATAGTTACCCATATCTTCTTGCTTGTAAGACGTGTCATGTTCTTCGTCAACAACAATCAGCCCCAGGTTCTGCCACGGCAAAAATAACGCGCTGCGCGTGCCAACAACCATACGAATTTTACCGTCCAACACGCCATGCCAAATTTCACGGCGGCGCGCGGCGGTCAGATTACTGTGCCAAACAACGGGGGGCGCACCAAAGCGCGATTCAAAACGCGACATAAACTGGGCCGTCAGCGCAATTTCTGGCATCATCAACAACACAGAATGTCCCGCACGATACGCACGCCATGCAGAATCAAAATAAACCTGGGTTTTACCACTGCCCGTAATTCCATCCAATAAATGAACAGAAAATCCGCCCGTGCGAACAGAATTCCCGATTACATCCGCCGCAGACTGCTGTTCTGTATTCAATGTGACATTCCCAGAATCCTGATATACCGGGATTGTCAGATGATGCTTGATTTGTTCCCCAGATGGATACAGCAGACCATTTTTTATCATGGTGCGTACCACAGCCGGACTGACGTGGGCAATATTTTGTATGTCACCGACTGTCATCGGCGCATTATCATTAGATGCGAATGCATCTGCGACCGCCTGACGATTTTGGGTCATGCGACCCGCACAGGTAAAATCAAATGAATACAACTGTTCCATGCGCGGTGGCAAAAAGGCATCTGGGATATTAATAATCAAACGCAAAACCAATCCCAATGGTATCAATGTCCAATCAGACATCTTTTTTATCCATTGCAGGTCTGCAATATTCAAGTGCGCATCATGTACCACAGAAATATCTTTGATTTTTGATTGGGGCAGATTGCTGTCGCCAATTCCCCATATCACACCAACGCATGGACGGTTCATCACATTAACAGATACAAACGTCCCAATGTCCGCAGATACAGGCAAACGATAATCATAGCCCGAATTTGGAATATTTGATATTAAAACTTTGACAATAGTACCTGGGGTAAACATGGTTATAAAATACTTGTTTTTTTTTTTATTTTCAATAATATTTATCAGTGCATATCATCAGGAGCTTTTAATATGTGGCGTTTGTATTTTGAATTCATGGATTTTATCGTTGGTTTTGTACCAAATCGCCGATTGCGTGAAAAAATCAGAAAACAAGACCTGTACGATTATCGCAAGAAATTCAATGCATTGCGTTGCGCCCTGCCCCAGGCGGAATTCAAACATATACGCGTTATCAAAGGTGGGTGGAATATTGGCTTTATTATCGACAATAAATACGTGTGCAAAATTCGCAAACAATATGACAAAGAAATTACTAATGAGAAGATAATGCGCGAAAAACGTATAACAGATGCATTTGCAAAAATTGTATCGTTGAAAATCCCAAAAATTGAACTGATACAGTCAAAAGGATTTACATTTTATAAGTACAATTTTATTCCAGGAAAAAATCTGAACCGTCTGTCACGCAAAAAAATTAGTGAAAACGGATGGCTGCTGTCACAGAAAATCGCAGAATTTATTGACGCAATGCATAACAACGACCCTGTGGAACTGGCAGATCTGAAAACGGGACATGGGGATGGATGGAATCATAACGATATATGCAATAATATCATTATTAATCCAAAAACTATGCAGGTGGTGGGATTGATAGACTGGGAATATTCTGGGTGGGGTACATTAGAAACAGAATTTGAGAACTGTGACAGATTTTCCAAAAAAATGGAAAAAGCAGGATTTGGGACCGCCGTACAGATTCATTATCATCTGATACAAAAACAGAAAAAATCGGCATCTTAATATTGACAAACTTCATTTTTAGTGTATATTAATACCTGTAATAACAAATTCAGGGGTTAATTATGCAAAAAAAGGTTACTAATTCTGCAGCACAACAGTTGTTCCATGAATACATCATGGAAACGTCCAAGAAATTCATTTCTTCATTTGGGCCTGCTTATATGTTCCAGCACGAAGTACGCAATAGATGGCGTAATGAAATTCCATATTCTGAAAAAGCAGAAGATTTCTTGGTTTATGATACCAGACTGTTCTTGCGGTTGTTAAACGACAAAAATCCAAACTCAACAAATCCGGTTTTCTTGAAGTCTTTGATTAATTTAATCGTAGATTATTTGTCTGCATATACTATGCGCGCACCAGGGCGTACAAGAAATGCTGCAAAAAAAATTCTGAAAGATAAATTATGGGACAACAACCCATATATACAAAATATGTTGGCACGACAAGCACAAACAAAACAAGAACGCAAGCATCGTACACCACAAACAGTTGCAAAAAAACGCAAACTAGAAGCAAAAAAGCAAGCCGCTGTTGATAAAGAAGTGGCACAGGACGTACGTGAAGAATTCAGACGCTTGTCAGAAATGCGCAAGTTCAAAAAAGGCTATCTAAGATGATACAAAAAAATGTACGCCCAGGCGCAATGCGCGTTTTTCATAAAAAATACCTGCCGTTTATTGTAGCAGAATTTATAAAGGTCGCACCTGTATCTTATGCAACAGAAGAAGAACTGAAAAGCATTTGGCGCACCCAAACCCCATACGATAAACGTGTTGCAGATCATATAGAAATGCAATCCAAGGTGTTCCTGACACTGGCTTTTGAACGCAACGACCCGCGCAGATTTGATATTGAACTGTTGGACGATTTGACAGATATGATGGCGCGTTATCTTGCACCCTATTTCTGTCAAGCAACCACACCACCAACACCAAAATCTGTTATCTGGGAACGCTTGAAGCACACACTGTTTACAGAAAATGAATCTGTTATTCGCAACAAACAAAGAAATGAAGAACGCGAACAAAAACGCGCCGCAAAATTGGTTGAACAAGCCGCAGAAGAAGAAAAAGCTGCACAACCAAAACAAAAACGTGTGCGCGTAATTAAAACAGCAAACAACCAATCTGTTTACGCGGTTCGCATAGATATCCCCAACTTGACACAAAAAGTCAGATAAACAAAAAACCACCGTTTGGTGGTTTTTATTTTATTGTGTTATCAATATCTGATGCGTCCGGAACATTTGGTATTATTATATCTGGATTAAACTGGGTTCTGAACCAGGTACGTTGACGTTTGGCATATTGATTTGTCTTGTTCACCCAATTTTCCATACATTCGCCTTCGCTGATTTCGCCACGGATAAACTGACACAACTGTGATGCACCAATCGCACGACTTTCATCCCAGCCTGAATCAATGACAGATTGTGCCTCGGACAATGCGCCACCAGACAGCATTTCTGGTATTCGCGCGGCAATACGTTCGCGTAAAACCGCAGAATCCGGCAATATTAAAACCTTGGTCGCCAACGGAGCAACTGCGCCAACACGTGGTAACGACTGAAATTCAGATAAATGTTTACCCGTTTCCAAAAACACCTCTAGCGCGCGCGCGACACGTTGGGGGTCCGTATGTCGAAAATCCGATGGCAGCAACGCAATCGCACCAGATATATCGTTTGCAACCATTTCACGGGCGCGGGCGCGGTTGGTGTCTGAAACATCTGGCATTGGCGATATACCATTTACCAACGCATTTATGTAATACCCCGTGCCACCCACAAATATTGGTGTACGCCCTGATGCAACAGCCGCATCGTATTCACGGCGCGCCAAATCCAGATAATCTGCAACAGAAATCTGTTCCGATAACGGCAAAACAGAAAATAATCTGTATGGAATACCATCTATTTCGTCCGTCAAGGGACGATTTGCAAAAGGACTGGCCGAAATGTTTTCAATCCCACGATATATTTGAACACTGTCGCAATTTATAACCGTACCTTTTATACGCAACGCCAAGGCATGGGCAAAACTGGACTTGCCCGATGCAGTTGGACCTGTGATAATGTACGCCGTATGCTTCATTTGTCGGAATTATAGTATGATTGTCCCAAAAGTAAATAAAATATTGAATTTCTGAAAATTCTGGTGCTATGATATACCTGTCCAATAAAAAAGAAAGGAAGTATATATGTCAAAATTAAGAGTAGCAATTAATGGTTTCGGACGTATCGGGCGCTTGGTATTGCGTGCGGCGTTGGAATCAAAACGCGAGGATATTGAATTTGTCGCAGTCAATGATTTGGCACCCGCAGAACAAAATGCATATTTGCTGAAATACGATTCTGTACATGGCAACCTGCCAATGGATGTAAAGTTGGATGGCGATTATATTTTGGTTGGCAATCAAAAGATTAAATGTATTGCAGAACGTGACCCATCCAAGTTGCCTTGGGGCGAATTAGATATTGATGTTGTTATGGAATGTACAGGTATCTTTACCGCCGCGGACAAGGCGCGCGTACATTTGGACGCAGGTGCAAAACGCGTGTTGGTATCGGCACCATCTGCGGGCGCAGATAAAACAATCGTATATGGTGTAAATCAAAACACATTAACACCAGAAGATTTGATTGTATCAAATGCATCATGTACAACAAATTGCTTGGCACCCGTGGTCAAGGTCTTGAATGACACATTTGGTGTTGTATCTGGATGGATGACAACGGTACACGCATATACAGGCGACCAACAATTACTGGATAAAAATCACAAAGATTTCCGCCGTGCACGTGCGGCAAATCTGTCTATGATTCCAACCAGCACAGGCGCAGCCAAGGCAATCGGATTGGTATTGCCAGAATTGGCAGGTAAATTAGACGGCATGGCAATTCGTGTTCCAACACCTGATGTATCTGTGGTGGAATTGGTTGCGAACTTGGCAAAAGATGCAACCGTTGATGCTGTTAACAGTGCGATGAAGGCGGCAGAATCTGAAACATTTGGATACAATGATTTACCATTGGTATCTATTGACTTTACACACGATGCGCACAGTTCAATTTTTGACGCAAGCCAAACCAAGGTTCTGGACGACAAATTGGTACACGTAACGGCATGGTATGACAACGAATGGGGCTTTTCAAACCGCATGTGCGATACAGCCGTTGCAATCGGAAAATTAATCAAATAAAAAATGCCCCGTTTGGGGCTTTTTTTGTTTACAAGACGTACCATATTTTACTACCCTGTGTCGTATGGAAGGGGCGTTTGATTTTTAAGGCAATTATTATCTTGGTTGGGGCAATGCTGTCAACGCATGTGGGTGCGGTGACTGTGCGTGATGGAACAAATATCAGTCGCGCAATTCCATCAGAACAAAACCTGCGGGCGCAATCAAATGTCACAAATTCACGCGCCACGACCACACGTTCACA
>SUUL01000007.1 GCA_015062545.1 Alphaproteobacteria bacterium
TTACCCAATTATTTGCAGCAAAATAATATAAATCTGCACCTGGTGCGGTTCCGGTGGTTTTGCCAACAGAACAACCTGCGACTAAACTGCCATGATAATCAGATGTGTCTTTGTCGCCATTTGGCCATATTCCAACTGTTTCATAGTGTTTTATTCTATCTGCGTATTCGGGGTGTTCGCAATTAAGACGTTGGTCAATAATCGCAATACCAATGTTTTTCCCGGTAAATCCATTACTATGTAAAGCATCCATTTCATCTGGATGTTTAGCATCATTTAGCATCTTTTCTGGATTTATGGTTTCTACAACAGACTGTGGCCATTTTACATTATCGGTCCAAGCAATCAATTTTCCAGGTGTCAGTTCCCCAAGCATATATTCTTCGTACGGTATGTCTATGTCAGACATATCTAAATTCGTGATTTTTTGTCCCTTTATCAAAAGTAGCAGTGCATCAATAGTCTCTAGGTTTGGTATATCCTTGGGGTCAAAATCATTGTATGATGGTGCCGTATTATTCTTTATATGTTCCAGACATATATCAATGAATTTTTGTGTCGGCTTAACTTGCATTTTTTACTCCTTATATAAAACCATATACCCTTTGTGTGAATTATACCATAAAAAATCAGGAATTTGTTTGTTTCGTGTTTTCTGCGGTTTGTTGTGGCATGCTGTTGTTTGTGGGGCACCCTTGGGTCTTAGTTTTTTATTTCTCTGCCGCGGCTATCTTGGCACGCAGTTCCGGTTCGTTTTTACGAATCCAATCGTATGCCGTTTCCATAAAGTCTTGGATTGATGTACGGTTTATATACATTTCACGCAGCGTGTCAAAAATCGGTTTCCCATCTATATCCATACTGTAAAAATAATTATATGCGATATATTCCGGTGGTGGGGTCAGTTTTGCAATGTCGGAATTTCGTATAATTGTTTCAACCACCAATTCAGACAACAACCATTTCAGGTGTGGGAAATTATATTCCGCCACATCGTCCTTGAAATGTTGTTGCCATACATAAAACCATACAAAGTGCGTTATTTCATGTAATGCCGTTGCCACCGCGTAATTCGGGTCAAAGTAATAATAAACGGAAAAACTGTTGTCGGACAAATCACGCGGACAAATTGGGTTCAGTCCGACCAGCCCCACCATATCGTTTAATATTTCCGAACAGTCCATATCAAACGCAGACGAATACGCATCGTTTAATTTACTGGCGATTGGTTCCCACGCGTTTTCAAACGTATGAATTGAATTTTCTATATCTGCCTGTTTGTCGTTTCTGATTTTGCGCAGGTTGTCTGTCAGGTATTCAAATCGTTCTTCCTGGGTCAGCGATTGCGCATAATCAAAATCCAATGATGGATGCGCCCGATATAGTTCCGATTTCCACCACATTGGCGTATCGTCTGTCTGATGAAACAGAATAAAATCTATATCCGATTCAAAATCTTTCTGTCGCCAGTTCAGTTTCATATTTGTTGCCTTATCTTTCGGGTGTCTGCGATTGTAATGTTTTGGATTTTTTAATCTCGGTCATTGCAACGGTTAGCGCATCGGTGCCATCTGGACATTTGATATCGGGGGTATAACCGTTCAGTTCGAAATCTTCTTGTAATAATTTGCGATAGTTCATACCGACTGCAACGGTTATTTGGCTGTGTGGCAGGAAACTGTTTGCCATATTGCCGTATTCTTCCATTCCGGCTGAATTGTCGCCAACAACATGAACACATGGGTGGTGAATCATGCGCAACAGGAACATTTCCGCACTGGACCCGGTCTGGTCATCGGTCAGAATATATATCGGTTTCATATACGCTTTCTCTGGATTGGCAGTATAGTTTTTGCCTGTTTTCCATAATGTCAGTTCTTCTGATTCCGGCACATCTTTCCAGCCGGCATTTGGTTGTGCGGCATGTTGCAGTTTTTTTGCCTCTGGGGTGGCCCTGACATATACTTCTTTCATGCTGTCAATCCATGTGCCACACAGATGTTCTGCGAACAGGTCTGAATAAAAACTGTTTCCGCCGCCATTGCCACGCAGGTCTATTATCAATGCGGTGGATTTGGGCAGTGTGTTTTTTGCAAATTCAAGAATTGTGTTGGCAAAATCATCATTGCGCAACATGCGTGTAAAGCCGATTATGGCAATGTCATTTTTCACCTGTGTGGCAATTTGTTTGTCGCCAGCAATATTTCGACCCACATTGACTGCCTTGCGTGTCTGGTGTGTTCCAACGCGTTGCTTATTAAAACGCAGCGATATGTGATTGTCTGGGATATATGACAGGACCGGTTTCAGTTGTTCAAAAAACTCCATCGCCGTCATATCGTGGGCATTGTTATAAATATCAACCAGGTTTTTAAGAACCTTTCTTTTTATTATCTCGCTGTGAACCGGCCATCCAACATACGCCCGAATTAGCAATCGTGCCAAGACCGAGACATCGTGTTTTACATCTGCTGCGGTCATTTGTTTTTCAGGTATGTGTTTATCGGGCATGCCCGGCATAAAATCATCTGTTGTGGAATCACGCAGTAATAATTCTTCCATTTCACTGACTGTTGGTATCTTGGTCATAAATTATCCTTTTTATTATTCCTGTAAGAATCCACCAGACTGCATTTTCCACAGGCGTGCATATTCGCCACGCTTGCGCAACAGCGATTGGTGGCTGCCTTGTTCAATTACGTGGCAATCCTTGATTACAATAATGCGGTCCATATTACGCAGGGTGGACAGGCGGTGTGCAATCGCAACCGTTGTGCGCCCGGCCGCCAGTTCGTCAAATGAGCTCTGAATTGCGACTTCGGTTTCGCTGTCCAGGGCAGATGTAGCCTCGTCCAGGACCAGGATTGGGGCATCTTTCAAGAAAGCACGTGCAATGGCAATGCGCTGTCTTTGGCCACCTGATAATTTGATGCCGCGTTCACCAACCAGGGAATCATATTTCTTCTCGGTTTCCATAATAAAGTCATGTGCGGTGGCGCGCTTTGCTGCACGGCGGATTTCCGCATCCGTTGCATTTGCTTTGCCATACCCGATGTTTTCGCGCAGGGTGCGGTTAAACATAGTTGGGTCTTGTGGAATAAATGCGATATTTTCGCGCAGTGAATCCTGGGTGTATTCTTTGATGTCCTGGCCGTCAATCAGGATTTGACCGTGTGTTGGATCCCAAAACCGCATCAGCAGGTGTACCAATGTTGTCTTACCCGCACCCGATGGGCCAACAATACCAACCCGTTCGCCACATTTGATTTTCAAATTCAAATCACGCAGAACCCATTTGCGTTTGTATTTGAATGATACATTGCGGAATTCAATTGTGCCACATGTGACCTGCAGCTCTGGGGCATTTGGCGCATCTGTTATGGATACAGGCACAACCAGTTCGGTATATGCTTTTGATGCACTGCCCAATGTTTCAACAATCGGTGGAATACTGTTAATAATTTGTGCAATCATGCCCATTACATTAAAAAATACAGATGTCGAAAAAACAATTTCAGAAACAGCAATCTCGCCACGCATATATAATACAATACACAGATACAGCGTAAAACCAAATGCAACATCCCAAACCATATTTGGAACAGTCGAAAACATTCGATTTAATAAGAATGAACGTTTGCGATTTTTAATGTTTTCTTGGCGTGGTTGTTCCAGATGTTTGCGTTCTTTGTTTGCACCAGCGAATAATTTAACAACTGCAAAATTAGAAATACTATCCACAATCTTGCCCGACAAAGCACTTGATGAAGCACTGGCCGCTTTGGATGCGGCTTTCATCGGTTTCATCATGTACAATCCGTACACCAGACGGAAAACAAATACACATGCAAATATCAATGCAACCCAAGTATTTACCTGTAAAATCAGGCCAACGTTTACAGCCATTACAACAATCGCAAAAATTATACGTAAAAAATGTTCAACAACATTTAATCCTTGGGCCACATAGTTTATTTGGGAATTTACAGAACCCGACATACGACCTGTCCAAAATGACATGGATTGATGATGTGTATAGTCTGTCAATATTTCAGATATTTGATTTGATGTCTGAGGTTGCCAATTTGCACGTGCAGTACCACGTAAAAACAATACGATATCAAAAACAACAAATAATCCCACGAACCATAATATTGTTGGCATCGCATACTGAACAAATGTTATGCCAGACGGCACGTCTTGTTCGAACAAGGCGATAAAATTTCGTTGCATTATTGGATACCATATAGATTCCGACATGGTGCAAGCAAAAAACAAAACATATCCTATCAATGGCAACCAATATCCCCGAAAGGCGTATCTAAAATAAAATCCCCACAATGTTTTTGGCAATGTTGTGATTTTGTCGCTAGTCTGTTTTATGTTTTTCATTATTTATCCCTTATTTCCCACAAATTATAGCACATCGCATCACACATTGCATCACAGTTTTTGGTGTTTTGGGGTAGGGGAGAAACAAAAAACGCACCAAACGGTGCGTTTTGAAACTGGTGCCGGTTGTCGGACTTGAACCAACGACCTACTGATTACAAATCAGCCGCTCTACCAGCTGAGCTAAACCGGCAATGCCACCCAATTATACATATCTGTGCGCCGAACGCAAGTAAAAAAATCATAAAAATATTTTTCGGATAAATAAGGTTGATAATTAGAGGGGGGTATAGTAAAATAACAAGGAAAAGCTAGGGGACTAACTATGATTTTAATGTTTAATAAGCAATACCGTGAAGAATCAAAATTGATTTCTGAATTGGTAAAAAAAATTAAAAAATCAAAATCTTTGACCAAAGAATGCAGGGGAAACAGCGAGATATATATACTTGATACCATCTGTATTGAGTTTGAAATTATAAAAAGTAGAATCACAGTCAAAGATAAATTGGACAATATTATTGTAAAAATGGATTGTTCATGGGCGCAAGATGCTCTGCAGGAAGCGCGTTTTTATATGTTTTCGCACTTGCTGAATATTGCACGTAGTACCCATGACAAAAGGCTTGATAAAGCCAAACAGTTTGAACTGTCCAAGAAAGAAATAGCTGCAAAACAAAAGGAACTGGATAAAGCGGCTGCAGATAAAGCAACCGCAGAGGCAGCAATCTTTAATGCAAGACAACGTTTGAAAAGCTTATAAAAAAAACGGGGAATTCCCCGTTTTTTATTTTGTTTTGTAGTGTTGGCATCGCATCGCGGATTGGCGTGCCTGTGCAACGGCAGATTCTTTGGTAAGAAAGTCGGTGTTTATTATTTTGACCATGTTGCCTTTGCCATCTGGGATATGGGTTATCAAGGTGGCTTCAACGGTTGGATACCAACACAAATTTATTTCAACCGCGCCCAGTTGACATTGTGCATCGCAACCATCACATACTGTCAAATTTTTTTGCATATCTTGTGACATTTTTTACCTTGTTTTATAGTTGTCGCACAACTTGGCGATTTTATAAGCCCTTTCTTGTTGTTGTTCCAGCATAAATTGTTTCATTTCATTTGTAACTTTATATCCAGTGGCAACAAAGATTCCATTAACAATTTCCAGTACTGTGTCGCGTTTTTTTCCAAATCTGTCGATATATGATGTTATCAGGTGTCCATTTAATGTTGGGTAAATGCGTTCATATATTGTGGTTTTATTATTGGTATCGATAACATTTTCTTTTTCTATTCTTGCGCCAAGGTGACAATGCTCGTTACAGCCTTGGCATACTTTCAAGTTTTTTTGGTTGTCTTGTGTAAAAGGCATGCGCGCCCCCCTTTTTTTTGGGTTATACGTTCAATATCAAGCATATCACAAACGGTCTTCTTTGCAAGCAAGATGATAAAATCCCTTGCCTTTGATTTTATTTGGGGCAAAATATACACATGACAAAGATAAAATTACCAGAATTATTGGCACCTGCGGGTACGTTGGATGCCTTCAAGACAGCCATACTTTATGGCGCGGATGCAATTTATGCGGGGCTGCCTGGGTTTTCAATGCGCGCGCGCGCAAAAATCAATACCGAAGAAGTAAAGCAGGGCATAGAATTGGCGCATGCCGCGGGTAAAAAAGTTTATTTGGCGTTTAACCTGTTTGCGCATGATCATGAATATGTCAATATGCCGCGGGTCAGTGAAACAATAAATTATCTGCACCCAGATGCGCTGATTGTATCTGACCCTGGTATTGTAATGTGGGTGCGTGAACATCATCCCGACATTCCGATTCATATTTCAACCCAGGCGAACATTTGTTCCGCGCATACTGTAAAGTTTTGGCAGAATGCGGGCGCAAAATTATGTGTTTTGGCACGTGAAGTTTCGCATAAAGAATTCCGTACCATTCGCGAAAGTTGCCCCGATGTTGGACTTGAAATTTTCGTGCATGGTGCGATGTGTATGTCTTATTCTGGACGTTGTTTGTTGTCTAATTTTATAACGGGTCGTCCGGCAAATCGTGGTGCGTGTGCGCAGTTGTGTCGTTGGAAGTACGATGTTGTTTTGCGTGAAAAAGAAACCGGTGTTGAAATGCCCGTGACGGAAGACGAACGTGGCGCATACATTATGAATTCCAAAGATTTGTGCTTGATGCCACGTCTGGCAGAGGTTGTGTCTGCAAACCCAGATAGTCTGAAAATCGAAGGGCGCAATCGCAGCGAATATTATGTTGGTTCGGTTGTTCATGCATATCGTTGTGCGTTGGATGCGTATGCGCGCGACCCAGAAAACTTTGATCCTGCGCCATTTATGGAAAATCTTAATCGTTTGGAAACGCGTGGATATACAACGGCATTTTTTGATGGGCCGGTTACCCCAGATGCGCACAATTATGAAACAACACGTTCAACATCTGATTATCACGCGGCAGGTGTTATAACCGCAGCGGATGATAAAAATATCACATTTGAATTGCGTAACGAAACGCGTACGGGTGACGAAATAACGTTTATTCTGCCAGGGACAATGGAATCGGTATCTGTTAAGTTGCCAGAATTAATAAATGCCAAAAATGGTGAAACGGTGGAAAAATTGGCCGCCGGTATGGGCAACAGTATCTTGATACCGCGCGCGTGGTTGGGTGACAAATACGCAGATAAATTTGTTCCGTATGTCTTGGCGTACAAGAAAAAGAATCGTGAATAAAGAAATCCCCAAAACGGGGATTCTTTTATTTTTCGCGTTCGCGCACGTGTTCATTTTCGCGTGTTAACTGTATTTCTTTCCATATAATATTTTCTGTGGCTTTTTTCGTATTGCGTTGCGCGGCATCTGCAGTTTCAAATTCAGTAATTTTATGTTGCAACATATCCAGTCCATTTTGGATTTTTGTTGCGGCATTTTGTGCCCATTCGTCACGTTTGTTTTCCGGGCAAGATATGGTTTCATTTGCATGTGTTGCGTACATTATCTTTACATGCCATTTGCGCCTGTGAAAAAAGACAGCTTCGCGTGCATAACTGGTTGCTGGGTTGTTGATTTGAATTTCAAAGATGGTGGCGCGCACAACATCCAATGCGCTTTCCCATGCATCGCGCAAGATTCCTCCGCGCAGCCATTTCTGTAATGCTAAACCAGAAAACAATATTTCTATTGCATCATCGATTTGCTGACGGTCTGCATCCTGCAAACGACTTTTTGTGAATTCGTTGGGCGATTGACCGCCCAACATAGCCAGTGTTTTTTCAAAATCCATATCCATGTGCGTTTCCTATATTTTATCTAAGCAACTTTTTGTTGTGATTGTGTTATTGTAAAGATGTTAATCCGTCTTTGGATTTGTAATCTTTCATTTGCTTGCTTGATTGCAATACGATTTGCGCCGACTTCAAAAACGTTTGCACGTTCTTTGATTGTTGGGGCTTCATAAGGCTTTTGTGCTTTTGCCACAGGCGCAACGTTTCGCGTATGCGATTTAACATCGTTCACAGCAATTTGTGGTGCCGAATAAGTGCGTTTTGCCACCGCCGGTCTTGCCACTTCTGGCATGGCGACCGCAGGTTTTGCCACCGCCGGTCTTGCTACTTCTGGCATGGCGACCACGGGTTTTGCCACCGCCGGTCTTGCCACTTCTGGTGTGGCGACCACGGGTTTTGCCACCGCAGGTCTTGCCACTTCTGGCATGGCAACCGCAGGTTTTGCCACCGCCGGTCTTACAACTTCTGGTATTGTGACCGCAGGTTTTGCCGCCGCCGGTCTTGCAACTTCTGGCATGGCGACTGCAGGTTTTGCCGCCGCCGGTGCCGCTGCAGACTGTGTTGCCCCCATCACAGGTTGCGCCTGTGGTACAGGTGTTGCAGGTTGCGCCTGATGTTCTGGCGCGTTGCTGTCTTGTGTCTGTGCCTGTTCGGGTTGTTTTTGCTTTGTGCTGGCCTGTTGTTTTTCTGCCATTTGTTCAATGACCATTTCTTTCAAGCGTTCATTATATTTACGCAAGATATCCATAATGGCATTTGTGGCATCGTTAATCATGCGTACCGCATGCGCGTGCATTTTTTTCAAGTTTTTATCTGATGCGATTGTTTTAGTTTCGCGTTCTGGGTGTGTCATTGCCATTTTTGACCAATGCTTTTTATATGCGGCATGTACGTTTTCCAGATACTTTACGGCTTGATTATTCGGTGTCATAATTTTTTTTGCAATCATAATCATCGCACCGTTCAAGTTTATTCCGCTTTGCCATGCGCGCCCCCAAGAATGTTTCTTGGCCCATTTTGCCCATGCGAATCCAGCAAATAATTTTCTGTATTGCTTGACCAATTCTTCGCGAACTTTTTTATCAACACGTTTGGAAATTTGTGGTGTTAACGCAATTACGACTTTTTCTTGCGTTTGTGCGGTTTGTGTTTGATTTGTCATATCGAACTCCCTTGGTTAAAATCGAAGTTCTGTGGTCCCCCACAGCAATTACATATAGGGACGTTTTTTAGAATGTCAACCCCTGTCAAGAAAAAAATGTTTTTGACAAGGGTTGTCTGATGGTGCAACAATGAATTTGTTCTTATCATAACAACGTGCTGTTGCCAAGAATGGGCGGCATGGGTAAGGACCCGCATCTTGCCAATAATGGGGGTGTGGAATTCATCGAAACCAAGGAGTTAAAAGATGAAAAAAACTTTTAGTGCGGCAGTTGCATTGTCCGTTTTGGCGGCACCTGCGATTGCGGCCAACTTGGAAAATCCACTGTATATGCCTAAACAGGGCGCGGTTTATTCCAAAACATCTGCGGGTGTTATGTACAAAATCGCAGATGATTCGAACGCACATCAGAAAAAAAATCATGATGGCGCAACAGAATTCCCAATCTGGCGTATTCACGAAGAATTGGGCTATGGTATTTTGGATAACCTGGAAGCGTATGCGAAGTTCGGTTATACGCATGACGGGGACATTGACCGCAAGGGTATGCACCTGGGTCGTGCCGGTTTGAAATACCGTGCCTTTGAATCGACAGATGGTTTTGTATGGGATGTTTACGCAGATGCCCAGTTGGGTGGTATCAGCGAAATGTCCGGTGCATACACAGACAAAGGCTTTAACTATGACAACTATTCAAACGGTCGTTGGGGCTTTCATGTTGGAACCCAGGTCGGCAAAACATGGTCAAAGTTAAGCGTTGCCGGATTTGCAGAAGTTCTGCGTACATTTGGTAACGACAACAACAGTATTGATATAACGCAATTCCATGTTGCCGAGGTTGGTGGTTTGCCAATCACAGCATTGGGATTCCCAGATGAAATTTCGGTTGATTTGAAATCTGCAACCGAAGTTAACGCCGGGTTAAAAGCATTTTATCAGTTGGATGATCGCTGGTCATTTGGTGCGGGCTTTACATTCAAACATCACGCCGACAACGGTGTAGAAGGCTTGGCATCAGACTTGGAAGCTGTACCTGCAAATGTTGCGACACAATTAGCAACGATGATGGGGTATCCTGCAGCGGCTGCACCAATCGTTGGTGCCCAGGTTCAGGAACAAGTCTTAAATGGCTTGTTGGCCGAAGTCGAAGATATGGAAGACGGCTTTGACGAATATATCTTGTCATTGTCTGCGGCATATCAGATGACAGACGCGATGCAGGTTGCTGTATACGGCGAATATACATTTGACGAATCACACCCAAAATCTCAGAACGGAACAGATGTGAAGGCTGAATTGGGTGTTCGTTTGAATGTTCAGTTCTAAGAATTGGATAGAACAAAAATAAAAAACTAACATATATTGGACAAATTCCCACCGGCAACGGTGGGATTTTTTTGTTTGGCAAATAAAAATATTTTTTTGATGTTCACAAATGCTTGCGCTGGGGGCGGGTTGTGTGATATAATAACCCCAAAGGAATATCAAAGGGAATGAGAAAGTTCAGCATTTCTGCCGTTTTGACCGGTGTTTTGTTGGGGCTGCCTGGGGTGGCCGGTGCCGCATATCCGATGTATCCGGCATATCAACAAATGCCACAAAATGGTCAAATGATGTATTTGCCATCTGCCAACAGTCGTGTTGTGTCTGGTAATACGTACAATATGCCATATAATTCTGTTGTTGCGGCCCAACCAACCCGTGTAACGGGGGCTTTGCCACGTGTTGGTTCGTCACAGACCAATGCAGGTCGTCAGTATTATCAGCCTGCAGATTATGACCGCCTGGCGGACAGTGGGCTGTATGTCGGATTGTCGGTGGGGTACAGTGCATCTGTAATCGGGTCTATCAGTTCGGATTATACCGGCGAGGAAGATGCTTATACGGTTCCTGGTGCGTTCCAGGCTGCCGATTTCAAATCTGACACGGTTATCCCATTTCAGGTTTCTGTTGGTGCGGCGATTAATAACGACATTCGTGTTGATTTTTCTTATTTGCGTTATTCAAATTTATCTTATCCACGAACGGTTCAAACGTCTGATGGTGCGGGTGATTATGTCACGGCCCAGGTTGACGGTGGTGCGATTACATCCAATGCGACAATGTTGAATATCTATTACAATATAGATTCGTTTACTGGATATTTGGCGGGCGGTTCATTGCGGCCATATATTGGTGCGGGTGTTGGTGTATCATTGAATACAATCGCGGACTATGTTGTTTATGATAATACGTTTTATTCTGTAATGGAACCTGGTGCGGCCGGTGCGGGTCAGTTGACGGGGATTTCTGATATTTATGCATATCACAATGGTGGCACAACGGAACAAATTGCCTTTATGCTAGAAGGTGGGCTAAGCACAGAAATGGAAGGTGGAATCAAATTGGATTTCTTTGTGCGTTACGCCAATCTGGGCAAGGTAAAAACATCTGGCAGCATTGTTTTAAGTCAGATTGAATGGCTTGGCGATGGTGCCGGTGGCGAGTACGAAGCCCCATATGACAGTGTTTTCCACTACACCAACTGGTATGAAAGTGGCAGATTGGGTATGGTCGACATGGGTGTCAGATTAAGATTACAGTTCTAAAACTTATGCCGGTTTTGCCGGCATATGCGCAGTTCATGCAAGAGGGGGACATGAAATATACAAAATCCAGCGTTTATTGTTTGTTGTTTGCATTATCTGCCGTACCTGTTGCATCAATGGCGGCGATACGTGTTGGAAATTTGTCGCGCAATAATGCAGATGCCTATCAACAGGTTAATAATACGCGTTATCAGAATGTGGCACCGGTTGCACCCGTACAACAAGTGGCGGCCGCCACCCCACAGGGCGTTGTGTCTGTAACACCTGCACCGGTGGTAAACACACAAACCGAAACCGAACAAGTTGATGCATGTACATTAATTTATCCAGATGGTGAATTTGAACGCGCCCGCCCAACATCTGGTGTTGGTGCTGGTGGCGCAGAAACATGTACGGCGGTTGTTGAAATGCGTGCGATTGGTGCCGGCCAAGGTGGTTCGGATGCGGTTTTGTTGCGTGCAAATCTGGCGGCGGGTGAAAGTTTTCGTTGTAATATCGGCGATTTTCATGAATCAACATATTTGCCAGCCGCGGGCGAAATTACCTTCCCTGGTGACCAAGAACCATCTATGCAGGATGTTATTAACGTGATGAACCAAGAACAAAAACAAAACGCGGCCATGAAGATTATCAGTACCGCAGTTGTTGGCGCATTGGGTGGTAATATTGCAGGTGCAAATGAACCAGGTCAAGACAGTCTGTTGGGTGGTGGCAAAGATAAAATCAAAGGTACAGTTATTGGCGCGTTGGGCGGTGCTGCCCTGGGGGCGGGCGGTGCATACAGCGGCAAGGTTGCCGGTGATATGATTATGTCTGCAGGTATAAATGCTGCCGCGGGCAGTGTGGTTGGCAATATTTCTGCAACGGGTAAATCTGTATTGCGCATAGAAGATTGCGAGATTGATGGTCGTCAAACAAAGTGTTTATGGGGAATTCTGGAACAAAAAAGCGATTTGGGTGGCGGTACGGCCTATGTGTCTGCAAAAACAGGCACACGTTCTTTCAGATTATGTACCGAAGAAAAATGTGAAATTGTTGATTTAACAGACATCAAAGTTCCCGGTTATGATAATCAAAAATCCACAACAAAAACACAGAATAAAAGCACAGGGCAAAATACCACAACCAAACAATTAACCCAAATGCAACAAGAAGAATTTGTGCTTACACCAGCTGAACATAAATTCTGTTTGGTTAACGGCAAAATGCAATCACTCGAGGTTGGAAATTGTACGGATGGCCCATGGATAAAACTTTTATCTGCCAGCAAGGTTTCAAAGCGTGTTCCTGCGATGTTGGTTGACGTAGAAGACAAGGCTTTTGGATGGAAACAAGAAGACTGGCTTGACAAGTTTGTTCCATTGTACGGCAACAATAAAATCGTTGGTCGTGTTGGGGCCGGTGTTGCATCAAATTTACCCGCGGATTCAAAACCCGAAATTACGAACTTTACCCCTGTATATCTGGATTCCGAAGATGGTGGTGTCATAGATATGGATAACAAGGCGCGTCTGGGTGGCACATTAACAGGTGCCGGTGTTGGTGGCGCGGCGGGTGCGTTTTCCGCATACCAGGGTGCCCAGTCAGAGATAGAAATGCGTTGGGTTACAGCGGTTCGCGAATACAAGGATTCCTTGCAAAAGGTTTATTGTGTCACGGGCAAGCGTTTCTTGGGTTACTATAATGACACGATTATTATACCTGCGCCAACAGAATAAGATATCCCGCGATTGCGGGATTTTTATTTAATTGATCCGAAATACATGATATAATACTGATATATGGGGGTGTGTTATGCGTATGTCTGTACCTGTTACTTTTATTTCTGCGTTATTAACGATTTCGGTTGCCGCGTACTTTTTAAGTCGTAATACATTGGAACAAATGGTCGGGCAAATGATAATGACGGGGTTTCATGGTAATGGCGCAGATATATTCCCAAAAGATTTTGAAGCTATTTCTGACCAGGTTCGGCGCGGTCAAATTGGTGGTGTTATTTTATTTGATGTTGAAACATCTGGTAATATTCAAAACTTGAAACAAGTACGCAAAATGACAAAAAAATTGGCTTCTTTGGCACCGAATAAATTGTTAATTGCCGTTGACCAAGAAGGTGGCCATGTCCAACGTCTAAAACCCGCCCATGGCTTTATTGCATATCCTTCGGCGGCGGGCTTGGCCGATGGAACACCCGCAGATACGTATAGTGTTGCGTATGATATGGGGATGGGCTTGGCAGATTTGGGCATAAATGTTAATTTTGCCCCTGTTTTGGATGTAAATGTTAATCCAGAATCGCCTGCCATTGGCGCGCATGGTCGCAGTTTTTCTGATAATCCTGATACTGTTTTTGCGTATGCAGATGCCTTTGCGCATGGTTTAAGTGATGCGGGCTTGGCATATTCATTCAAGCATTTCCCAGGCCATGGCAGCGCGGGCACAGATTCTCATCTTGGCTTGACTGATGTTACTGAAACATATCAGGGATACGAACTGGAACCATGGCAAAAATCTGTGTCAAACATGCACCCAAATGGTACGGTTATGGTCGCGCATATTATTAATCGGAACATTGATGATGTGCCTGCATCATTATCCGCCAAGCATATTCAGATGTTGCGTGATATGGGGTTTGATGGTGTGATATTTTCTGATGATATGGATATGGGTGCAATATCACGCGAATATGGTCTGGAAAATGCTGTCAAGATGGCAATAAATGCAGGAAATGATATATTGATATTTGGCAATAATCTGATTTTCAGTCGTACCCGTGGACGTGATATCAATGCGATGATTACAGATATGGTACGTCGTGGTGAAATACCGGAATCCAGAATCCGTGAATCATATCGGCGCATAATGCGACTGAAACGCAATATGGGGCATCGCAAGCCCAAAGGGGGAATGTAATGACAAACAACACAGATTCATTTAGTGCAGCCGAACGCAAGGTTGTTACGTATGGTGCGGTAATGGCAGATTTGAATTATATCGCCAAAACATCCGGTGATGATACCGCATATTTTGATAATAAATTAAAGGGGTTGGACGGCAAAACCGTATGCGGTTTTGTGGTAAACGGTATTGCGACCAAGTTAAAATTAAGCCAACTATTATCAAAATTGGGGTTCAGATTTACATCTGTGCATACAGAACCTTCGCCAAACAAAGCGGAATTACAAATACACCCAGAATATGCAGAACGCGCGCGTGACCTGTTTTCAAATTGGTCGTCATGGATTATTATAGAACAGCGCCTGACGGGCAACAAGGAACTGGATGCCAAGTGGTCACAGGTTGTTGCCAAAAGTCGTTAAGGTAAAGAAAAAAACAGTGTCTGTGGACACTGTTTTTTTTATTCACGCCATATAACAGATGAAAATTTTGAATTTATTTCTTGTCGCAATTCGTCATCTACAAAGAACTGATTGCGTTGTGCATCAGTCGTTGTGTCGTCCTCGTCTTCATGGTGTGGGATATATTTTTGTATGGCAATATTTTGAACATGTCTGCCGTTCAGTATATCTGCAATTTCCAACAAGTCTTCTTTGGTTATGAATCGCGGGTCACAGGTTATGCGTACCTCAAAATCCTTGCCGGTTTCAATCCAAGTGTCCAAACTGCACAGCATATTATCATAAGCAATATATTGTCCGGTTAAATCCGGATATTTTTCGCGTGTTGCCTTGAAATCAAGTCCTATCCAGTCGATTATATCTGCGGCCCGGGCCAGCAGATTCGGATAGAAACCATTTGTATGCAACCCGATTTTGAAACCCAAATCGCGTACGCGCCGCATATAATCGATCGCCGCATCGCCTTGCATTAATGCTTCACCACCTGAAAATACGATTGCTTCTAATTTCCCAACGCGCGATTTCAGCCAATCAAATATTTTTTCAGGGGCATATTCCCCATCGCGCAGGTCAAGTAAATGGGGATTGGAACAATACGTACACCGCAATGGACAACCAACCAAGAACAAGACAGCTGCTAACTTGCCTGGATAGTCAATAGTGGTGAACGATACCAACCCCCCAATTTGAATGTCACGCATATTATTACGCCGCCATTTTCATCAGGTCACTATGACGTTGTCCTGCAGACAGACAATTTGTTTCTGTAAAGGTCTTGCGTTCGCAGAATTCAGAATATTTCCCAATATTAAAGTTAGACACTGGTCTGATAAATCCCATTGAACGTGAAAAGACTTCGCATTGTGTTCTGTTACAGTGTGTTGTCATAATGATATCCTCCCTTTCTGATTTATGTTTTATGACGTTATTATTGTTCGTTATTTTGATTTGCGCCCATTTCTGCATCGCATTTTGGACAGAATTCATGTTTGCCCGGCAAATAACCATGCTTTGGACAGATTGAAAATGTTGGTGTCAGTGTCATATATGGCACCTTGTAATTTTCAAATATTGTTCGCACGATTTTCTGTGCTGCATCCCCGCTGGACACAGGTTCGCCCATATACAGATGCAACATTGTACCACCTGTATATTTACGCTGTAATTCTTCTTGGTGTTCCAACGCAACGAATGGGTCATCTGTAAAGTTCACTGGTAATTGCGTTGAATTCGTATAGTATGGCGCGTCTTTTGTCCCCGCTGTAATAATATCTGGGAAGTTTTTAACGTCTGTTTTTGCAAAGCGATATGAACAACCTTCGGCAGGTGTCGCTTCCAGATTATACAGGTTACCAGTTTGTTCCTGGAATGTTGCCAAATTGTCGCGGATAAAGTCCATAACATCCAAGACCAACTTCTTGCCCATTGGTGTTGCGATATTTTCACGGTCGCCGGTAAAGTTGCGTACCATTTCATTCGCGCCATTTACCCCAATGGTCGAGAAGTGATGATTCCAATCACCCAGATAACGTTTTGTAAATGGATACAAGCCACGTTCCATGTTCTTGGATATAATCTGACGCTTGATTTCCAACGCATCGCGTCCCAAATCCAGCAAGCGTTTCAGTTCTGTAAACAGACCTTCGCGGTTGCCGCGGTGGATATACCCCAGACGCGCCAAGTTAATGGTTATAACACCGATTGAGCCGGTCTTTTCTGCAGAACCAAACAAACCGCCACCACGTTTCAGCAATTCACGCACATCCAAGCGCAAGCGACAGCACATAGAACGAACATCTGTCGGATTCAAATCAGAATTCAAGAAATTCTGGAAATTAGGAATTCCATATTTTGCCGCCAAATCAAACAATGGTTTCACATTTGGATGTTCCCATGGGAAATCAGGTGTAATATTGTATGTTGGAATTGGGAAAGTAAATGGACGACCCAACGCATCCCCTTCGGTCATAACTTCCAAGAATGCCTTGTTGATAATATCCATTTCCGCCTGCAGTTCACCGTATGTAAAGTCAACTTGCTTGCGTCCAACAAATGGTCTTTGATTTTTCAAATCGGTTGGGCATGTCCAGTCAAATGTGAAATTAATAAATGGTGTTTGTGTTCCCCAACGACATGGCACAGCGCAATTAAAGATTAATGTCTGCATTGCATTTTTGACATCTTCGTATGACAGATTATCAATACGTACGTATGGTGCCAAATACGTATCCACAGACGAGAACGCCTGCGCCCCTGCAAACTCATTTTGCAATGTACCCAAGAAATTCACCATGTGTGAAATCGCCGTTGCCATGTGTTTGGCAGGTTCACAGTGCAAATATCCCGGTACACCGTTAAATCCTTCGTACAATAACTCGCGCAAGGACCATCCTGCACAATATCCTGTCAGCCATCCCAAATCATGCACATGGATTGCGGCCATCTTGTGCGCTTCGGCGACCGCGCGCGGATACAGGTTCAACCAATATTCCGCGGTAACGCGTTCGCTGGTACGCAAAATCAGGCCACCGATGGAATAGCCCACATTTGCATTCTCTTTGATACGCCAGTTTGAACCACCGACATATCCTTCGATAACTTCTACGGCATCAACCATAGATTCACGAATTTCCGTACGTTTTTGGCGATATATAATATATGCTTCGGCTGTTTTGTATGCACGTGCATCCATTAATGCCTGGATAACAACATCTTGGATATTTTCAACATTTGGCGTTTTGTCGGCATATTTTTCATCCAGACGCTTTAATACGTCTTGTGTAATCTTGACGATTTCCACATCAGATATTTCTGTTGTAACCGCAACAGCCTTTTTAATGGCATCATAAATTTTCTTGGAATCAAAAGGCACAGTTTCCCCGCTGCGCTTTTGTACCGCGACCAAGCGCGTTTTTAACGTTGGTGTAATTTGAATAGTAATTTCGTTTTGTGTTTCTGACATTTGACAACTCCGATTTTTTGTAAAAACACAATATATAGTATTTGTTTGCCTTATTTGATTACAATATATAGTTTTCAGAAAAGACTATCAATACAGAAAAAATTTTTTTTATGCATTTTTTACTTTACTTTTCAGAAAGGGGATTTTCTGCCCATTACAGCGCGAAAACAGAATCGGTTTTTTTACGATGTTTAATACGAATATGTATTTTGTGTCAAAAAAAGTTGTTTTTTTGGATGGGAAACGAATCGTTTTTACAAAATATAGTAAGAAAGTGTGTTTTTGTTGTCTATATATTGTATTTTTTTATCGGGTCGTATTTTTAATTATAGGTTGTTTTTCCTGTGAAAACTTTGTATATTCAACATGTCGTAGTTATGGTGATTACGGCAAAGTTTAACCTAAACAAGAGCATTATTATGATTGCTAAGAATATCTATGAAATGCTGCAGGATGTATGTTTGCGGAACAAAGACAGTATTTTCTTTGTCAGACAGAATGAAACGTATGCAGATTTGTTAAAAAAGGTGAAACAACGCGCCGTGTTATTGGCGAAACGTTTTAAGATTAAAAAGGGCGATACTGTCGCAATTTTATCTGGTAATACGCCGGACTTTTTGCGTACGTATTTTGCAGCGGCATCCCAAGGTGCGCGCGTATTGATGTTGGACACGGGTTTACAAACAACCGAACACATTAATATGCTTAAACGTACCGATTGCAAATTGGTTTTGGCGCAACAGCATTACTTTATAGATGATGCGCCTGCCAAGATGTTTGATATTGAAAATATTGATGATACCGATGAAAATGAATTTGTAATGGCGGACACGGAACGCAGTGATATTGCACAATTATCATTTACATCTGGGTCAACCGGCAATCCCAAGGTTGTGGGATTAACCCATGAAAACCTGTTGTCATTGGTTGATGGTGCATATTTTTACAAAGACGTTATTTTACCGGGCTATACTTTTTATGGGTTCTTGCCGTTGTATCACATATATGGTGTGGTAATTAATATTATCGTACCAATCGCATTACAGGGTAAACTGTTGTTGCAACCGGTATTAAAACCACAAGAATTTATCAAAGACTTCAAGCAGTACAAGCCCGAAGTTATCCCTGCGGTTCCACGTATTTGGGAAGTGTTCTATAAGAAGATTGCGGATTCTGCCCGTGAAAAACACGTTTGGACATTAATGCGCGTGATTGTATCTTTGCGCAAAGTATTGCGTGCAATCGGTCTGGGTGGTTTGGTGGACAAGGTGACCAAACCTGTACATGATGCGTTTGGCGGCAATACCAAGGTTTTGGTATCTGCGGGTGCAACATTAAAGCCATCAATTCGTAAATTCTATGAAAAGATGGGATTTGTTGTTGGTGACTGTTATGGTCTGACGGAAACAACGGGGCCTGCGAATTTCAACTTTGCGTTCCGCCGTGCAAATGGATCTATGTATTATGCGGGACCATTATTGGGTAATGAAATCCAAATTCATAATCCGAACAAAGAAGGCATTGGTGAAATTTGGGTTCGTGGTAATATGGTTATGCCGGGATACTTGGAAAATGACGAAGCAAATGCAGAAGCATTTGAAGACGGTTGGTTCAAGACGGGTGACATTGGTCGCTTGGATAAACTGGGCCGCCTAGAGGTCAAAGGTCGTCAAAAACAAGTTATCGTTTTGGACAGTGGTAAAAATGTGTATCCAGATGAATTGGAAGATCTGTATATGCAAAACGAAGAAATCTTGAATGCGGCGGTCTTTGAATATGTTATCAAAGGCAAGACAGTTCCTTTTGCGGTATTCCAGGTAAAACCAGGTACCAGCATTGAACGCGTATCAATGTTGTTAAAGAAATCTAATTTGGCGATTGCGCAATACAAATGGGTACGTCATTTTGCAATCACCGAAGAAGAATTACCATCAACATCTGCGAAAAAGGTAAAACATTTTGCCGTTCGTGATTTGTTGGACCATGGTGCATTTACACGTGGTCAATGGTAAAAGTGACTGTTCTATAACAAACAGGGGTTTCGTGCCCCTGTTTTTTTGTGTTCTTGCGAATTGTATGTTTTTAAGTTACAATAGTACTATCAACATAAAAATAAAATGGTGTATGTTATGACAAAGTATAATTCTATTGATGAAGAAATTGACGCATTGAACGATGAAATAGATTCTTTGGAAAATACGCTCTTGGACGATGACGATTGGCGTTCTGTCAAAGAAACGGAAAATGAAATCCATAATCTGCGCAGAGAGATTGCGCGTCTGGAAGAGCTACGTGCCACGCGCGCTGCCGCATCTTCGCGCGAGAAATCGGAATTGCAAGCCAAACGTTCTGAACTGATAAGCGCGATAGAACGTCTGGAAAAACGTATGGAAAGTTGCGAACACGATATGGATGTGCCGGGGCATGATGCTGAATTTTATGCAC
Source organism: Alphaproteobacteria bacterium (assembly GCA_015062545.1). Taxonomy (GTDB): domain Bacteria; phylum Pseudomonadota; class Alphaproteobacteria; order Rs-D84; family Rs-D84; genus Enterousia. The sequence goes on from SUUL01000007.1 coordinate 20,211, forward strand.
AGGCTGAACGCGAACTTAACAGCCTAAGTCAGCAGAGTCAGTCCAAAGAACAAGATTTGGCACACATAGAAAGAATGTTGCAGAATATGAAATAAGAAAACCGCCATTTGGCGGTTTCTTTATTGCGCGTCTGGTGCGATTGCTGCCACCGGACAAATTGCGGCGCATGTCCCGCATGAAATGCATTTACTTGGGTCAATCACGCATTTGCCATCTGCCCCTGTTGATATTGCCATAACAGGACATGCGCCCATACATGTGTGACATCCAATACATTTATTTGGGTCAATTTTATATGCCATTTTTCTTCTCCATTACCTTATTTTATTCACGATTAAACAAACTTAACAAATATTGGAACATCGCAACAAAAGATATATACAGGTGCAACGCGCCCAATACAGCCAACTGGTTCTTTTGATAATCATCACCCACAACCGCATACGCGCGTTTCAGGTTTTGCATATCGTATGCTGTAAACAATGCGAACACCAACACACCGATAAAGCAAACAAATGTACCAAATGCACCGCCCATTATTGCAGGCCAGATTAAAGACAGTAATCCAACCAACAACAAACCAATCATGCCAATAAACAAGAACACACCCATCGCAGACAGGTTTTTAACAGTTTTATATCCAAACAGTGCCATACACGCGAACATCAATGCCGCGACAATAAATGCCATTAATATTGATGCAGGATTAACAGACAATGCCACAGCAATCAAAGGTGTCATTGTAACGCCAATTATAATCGCATACAATGCTAATAACAGTGCAGCTGTTGCGGGCTTCATACTGAATACGCGCACCTGTGCCCATATTGATACGGCCAATCCGCCAAATAACAACACGTAATACAGCCCCGACATACCGCCTGTGGTCAGATTAAACAAGTACTGTAAACCACCGCCCCATATTGTCATATATGCGGCAACTGCGGTCAATCCAACTGCCCCGAACATTAACGCAAAAATACGCTTCAAGTACCCGTCAATCCCCGAATTTTTGGCAGAAACGCGGGTTGCTTTTACTGTCTTTTTCTTTGTTGGCATTTGTTTTTTCTCCTTGTTATTCAAGAAATATATAATACAATGCCCAAATAAATTCAAGATTAAAAGGACAAAAAAATGAAATCACAAATCAGTCCAATGTGTGTACGTTCTTCCAAAATGGCACTTATCACAATTTTAGAACATAAATTAACACAGTTGCATCAGCATTTAGCCACTGCGCAGCAACAGTTTGAGAAATATACCCGTCTGGGCAATAAAGAAATGGCAAAACAATATGAACGTACGGTTGCGTGTTGTGCAGAAAGAATAGATGCCGTTCGTGATACAATTATGCGCCAGAAGCAATTAGTAAGGAAATAATATGATAGTGCATGGTAAAAAATTAAGTTTTTCATCTGCAAGAATTACCAACAACTCTTTTGGTTACGAGGTAAGCACAAATCATGACGTGTTGCATGCGCGTGCAGAACGTAATAAAGCATTAGACGCGTTACGCGCCAAGAAAGAAATGTTCGAACAAGAAGTGGCAGAATTGGCATCTTGCGAACGGTTGACAGTCGCACAGCAAAAGCTTATGCAAAGTTTGAAAAAACGTATTGCCTTGTTGTCAGAAACATTGGTTAACGTACGCTAATATTTTCTAGATAAGCGGGGGGAATAAAATATGGCAATTATATTGGAACCAATTTCACCGGTTGCATTTTCGTTTTTTGGACTGGATGTGCGTTGGTATGCGTTGGCATATATTGCCGCGTTTGTGGTTGGATATTATGTTTTTCGCCGTTTAATAAATCACCCTACATCTATGGTAAAGATGTCGCGTTCCCAATTAGATGATTTTTTGACTGCGATTGTCCTTGGGGTTATATTGGGTGGCCGCTTGGGTTATGTGCTGTTTTATAATTTGGGATATTTTTTGCATCATCCACTGGAAATATTCGCCGTATGGCATGGCGGAATGAGCTTTCATGGTGGTTTGCTGGGGGTTATTGTGGCGGTCTTTTTATTTTCGCGCCGTAACAAGATAAATCCATGGTCTGTATTGGATGTTACATCTGTTGTTGCACCGATTGGTTTGTTTTTTGGTCGTATTGCGAACTTTATAAATCGTGAAGTTATGGGGCGCGAATCAGATGTGCCTTGGGCGGTTGTGTTTAATGGCGATTCCCCTGTGCCACGTCACCCCAGTCCATTGTACGAAGCTGCCACCGAAGGTGTATTGTTATTTATTATTATGTATTGTTTATATCGTTTTACCAAGTTACGTACGCGCCCTGGGGCATTGGGTGGTATAATGGGAATGGGGTATGCCACGTTTCGCATCTTATGTGAACAGTTTCGCGCCCCAGACGTACATATCGGCTTCTTAACATCGTGGGGATTGACCATGGGGCAACTGTTATCAGGATTAATGTTCATTGCGGGCGCACTAATATTTATATCTGCGATGCGTAAAAAGCATTTATAAAAACAATCGCCCAATACGGGCGATTATTTTGTTATAATTTCTTTGAATATTTCTGCGGGTATTGTGCCACCTGTAATTTTTGAATCCATGGGTGTAAAGTCATCTTTACCCATCCACACACCGATAATCATATCATCTGTTGCGCCAACAAACCAGGCATCGCGATTTTCGTTACTGGTCCCGGTTTTTCCACCCAAGACACCGTTTGCGCGTGCGCGCCCACCCGTTCCGCCAACGGCGACCACGTCTGCCAACAGGGCGTGCATATATTCAACGGTCTGTGGTTGCAATATTTGGATTGGATCTGATGGGTTGCGTTCATATACGGTATTCCCCTGCATGTCTGTAACACGTGATATTGAATAGGGGCGAACAGAATAACCATTATTCCAAATAACGGCATATATATTGCTTAAATCCAGCAAACTCATTTCCGAAGACCCCAATACGGTTGAATATTCGCGGCGTAATTTTGTGCCAACGCCCAATCGCCCCGCCATAGATAATACAGAATCAATACCGAATTGTTCGGTTAATTTTAATGGCACAGAATTAACACTTTTTGCAAACGCGGTTGCCAATGTAATGTCGCCATAGTATTTTTCATTATAGTTTTTGGGGCTGTAATCACCGATAGCAAATGGGGAATCGTTTACGTATGCATCTGGTGTCAGTCCATTTTCCAATGCCACCAAATACACCACAGGCTTAAAAGCACTGCCGGGCTGACGTGGTGCAGTTGCGCGATTAAATTGACTGGTTTGATAATTTGCACCACCCGACATTGCGCGAATTGCGCCATCTGGGGTCATTGCGACAACCGCCCCTTGATATTCGCCAACGCGCTTAGTCAATGTTTGGGCGACATCTGATTGCAGTTCAGAATCCATCGTTGTATAAACATACATATCAGATTCAAATTCCCCAATTCGCGAACGTAATTCTTCCATTACAAAGTCTGTCCAGTACCTGTACAAATTTGTATCAGCAGCAGGAATTGCCGCCGTCAAGTTTTGTGCCGCGATGCGTGCTTGTGTAATTGTTATATATCCTTGACGTACCATTTCTTGCAAGATAACACGTGCGCGTTGGATGTTTTTTTCTGGGTTGCGCAGGGGGCTGTATGTTGTTGGTGCTTTCAGCATGGCTGCAATTTGTGCTGCCTGACCGATGTTCAGTTGTGTTGCGGGTACTTGGAACATCATACGCGCTGCGGCATCAATTCCGCGCATCCCACCCACCAATGACACGCGATTCATATACAAATCCAAGACTTGGTTTTTATTAAACCTGTTTTCCAGCCAGTATGATAAAATCAGTTCTTGTACCTTGCGTGAAATTTTCTTTTCGCGTGACAAGAAAATATTTTTTGCGGTCTGCTGTGTGATTGTAGAACCGCCTGATGCGGCGCGTCCTTTGATTGTGTTTGATACGATGGCGCGACTGATACCGCGTATGTCTATTGGACCGTGTTCAAAGAATCGTTTGTCTTCGATTGCAACGATTGCCTGCCACACATGTGGTGGCAGTGTTTCCACGGACACAGGTGTTCCCATTATACGATTTGCGCTGCGAATTTCATTGCCATTTTTATCCAAGAATACAACCGTTGCAGTTCTGGTTTCGTGCAATATTGCATCCAACGATGGCATGCGTAAGTATATGTACCCGACATACCCAGCAATAGCAACCCAGCCCAATAACATTAAATTAATTGCCCACACAAATAATCGCCGTCCCACAGATGGCTGTTGGTCTTCATTTGCGCGTTTTCGTTGGGTGTTTTTTTGCATCTTTTCTTCCTGTCTTATGTGCATATTAGCATAAATATCTTGCCTTTTGCCAGCATTTATAATTATAATCACAGGCATAGCACAAGGAAAACAATCACATGAGAAAAATAGCATTACTTTTGGCGTGTTTAATTACAATTCCCGCATTTGCCCAAGATGATTATTGGGATGATTATGAATATTCATCCGCAGATACGGCAAGACGTGATACCTATGTTGGAATTCGTTTGCACAAGAATGAACGAATTGCATTCAAATACGATATTCATGATGGAGGTAATTCCACTGTTCGTTTGGATAATTTTGGATTTGGGGCGGTTATTGGGAATCGCCTAAGTGATAATGTCAAGGTTGAATTTGAAACAATGTATACAGGTGCATCTCAGACCAGACGTGCAACAAAATACGATTTTGATGTCTGGGCAAATATGTTGAACGTATATTTGTTCCAAGAATACGCATCCGCAATCGCGCCGTATGTTGGATTGGGTATTGGGTTTGCCAGTATTTGGGGTGATGTTAATGCGCCGTATGGCCACATGTCTGATTATGTTTTTGATTTATCTTATCAGGCGATGTTGGGTGTAAACTTTGCATTAAATGATCGGATTGATATAAATCTTGGCATAAAGTACCAATATTATGGCGAAGTTGAACACCACATGCATCATACTGAATATGCCATCACAGACGTTGATGCCACAGAATTTTATTTTGGTGCGGTATATAAGTTTGGTTTGAAATAATATGGTGCGGGGATTCTTTTTCCGTTGTAATATTTGTATCAATTTTCTATAATCGGGGTATGAAAAATACACCCGATTTATTTATTATATCTGAACACAGTGAATTGTTGAAAAAGCTGAACGAATGGGATATTGCGTATCATCAAAATGATGCGCCCATTGTTGATGATGCAACGTATGATGCAGCCAAGAAACGTGCGCTGGAAATTGAAGAAATGTATCCAGAATTGGCGCGCAATGGCGCATCTACACATGTTGGCGCGGCGGTGTCTGATAAATTTTCATCATTCGCGCACAGTGTTCCGATGTTGTCTATTTCAGATGTCTTTGACGAGAATGAGGTTGCAGATTGGTTCAACAAATTAACTTCGCGTGATTTGTTTATTGAATTAAAGGTTGATGGTGTATCTTATTCTGCGCGGTATGAACACGGTCGTTTGGTTCGTGGTTTAACACGTGGCAGCGGTGTTATGGGCGAAGATATCACAGAAAATCTGAAAACAATTCCGGATATTCCACACACATTAACAGGCGACTTTCCCGATGTAATAGAAATCCGTGGCGAAGTATATATGTCGCGGGCAGACTTTATTGCGTTGAATTCAGAAATGGACAAACCTTTTGCGAATCCGCGTAATGCTGCCGCGGGTTCGTTGCGCCAGTTGAATCCGGCGGTTACTGCCACCCGCAGATTAAGTGCATTTGCATACACTTATGGTGAAATATCCGCGCGTGATTTTGCGACACAATCTGAATATTTTAATCGCTTGGAATCTTGGTTTCAAGACAACGCGTTTCTGGTCGCGCCATGCAGATAATATGATTGATATTCAGTTGGTGTATAACGATATTATGATGCGGCGCGCTGATATACCATTTGATATTGATGGATTGGTGTTAAAGGTAAATGATATCGCAACCCAAGAACGTATGGGCGCGCGCGCAAACAGTCCGCGCTGGGAAGTCGCATACAAATTTCCCGCGGCGCGTGCTGTAACGACATTGCGCGATATTACAATTCAGGTTGGGCGTACGGGGGTCTTAACACCTGTGGCGGAACTGGAACCGATAAATATTGGCGGTGTTGTTGTGTCGCGTGCGACATTACATAATGCGGATGAAATTAAACGCTTGGATGTTCATGTTGGTGACAAGGTTGTTGTTCAGCGTGCCGGTGACGTTATTCCGCAAATTGTATCTGTGGCAGAACGTGGTGCAAATACACATGCATTTGAATTTCCCAACGTCTGTCCGGTTTGTGGCGGTGCGGTTGTTCAAGAATCTGGCATGGTGGCACGCAGATGTGTAAATTCGTTGGGGTGTCCGGCCCAGTTGATTGGTGAATTGGAACACTTTGTATCGCGCCATGGGTTTGATATTGATGGTCTTGGAACGCGTCAGTTGGAATTATTTGTATCACGCGGCTGGATAAAAAGTCCGGCAGACATATTTACATTAATCGCCCAACATGGCGCAGAAATAAAAAATATGGACGGCTTTGGGGACAAATCAGTTACGAATTTGAATGAATCTATTGAACGGTCGCGTAACATCGAATTGCACAAGTTTTTATTTGCGATTGGTATTCCGGATGTGGGGCAGGTGACTGCCAAGATATTGGCACGTGCGTTTGGTTCGTTGGATGCCGTTCGTTCTGCGCCACAATGGAAATTGAAAGACATAGATGGCATTGGTGATATTATGGCAAATGAAATAGTGTCATTTTTTGCGGATTCACACAATTCTGAAACGTTGGATAAATTGTTGGCTCAGGTTATCGTGACAGAATCTGCTGTTGTTGCGCCTACGTCTGACGGGCCATTGGCGGGCAAGAAGGTGGTTTTAACGGGTACATTGGTAAATTATACCCGTGAAATTGCCAAAGAAATTTTGGAAGGCCTTGGGGCCAAGGTCAGCGGCAGTGTTTCTGCCAAAACGGACATTGTTTTGGCGGGTGCAGATGCGGGCAGTAAATTAACCAAGGCACAGCAGTTGGGAATCACCATCTGGGATGAATCTGACTTGGAAGATGCGATTGCAAAATCCCAGCAATAAAAACGCCCCGTATATGGGGCGTGACATGAAACTGTTGCGGAACATTAACGGTCGTTGCGCGAAACCGGTCTATCTATGAACATCCATATCAGCCAAATCAGTGCGGCGATACCGATAATTGCATAAACAATATTGCTGGCCAGTGTTGCAGGGCCGAACAAGAACGCGACCAAGTCAAAACCAAAGATACCAACCAACCCCCAGTTCAGGGCGCCGATAAATGTCAATGGTATCAGAACGTAATTAGTAAGTCCTCTCATCTTTTCTCTCCTTTTCAAGGTTTACTTTGTCTTGTTTCAAGACACAGATATTATAACCCCTTTTAATTTTTTGTGCAATCATAATACAGACGTTGGGAAAAGGTTCTTATGTTCGGAAAATATACCTTGTTCGGGTTTGTATTGCCGCAAAATATTGCGTATAATGGGCAATAAAAAATCCCCAAAACGGGGGATTTTTTGTTACTTGTTAATAATTTCCAGTAATCGCGATGGTACGTCATCAATCGCGACACGTTCTTGTGCCATTGTATCGCGGTGACGCAGTGTTACTGTATTGTCTTCCATTGTTTGATGGTCAACGGTTATGCATACGGGTGTACCGATTTCATCGTGCCGGCGATAATTCTTACCGATGTTGCCGGAATTTTCCAATTCAATACGTCCAATACCCATTTTGCGCAGTTTTGCAACAATGTCATTGGATATATTTAATAATTCTGGAACGTTTCGTGCCAGTGGGATAACTGCAGCCTTGACCGGTGACAGGGCAGGTTTCATTTTCAATACGGTACGTGTTTTTCCATCGCCCAAATCTTCTTCGGTATATGCCTCCAGCATAACAACCAGCATTGCGCGGTTCATACCCATTGCGGTTTCAATTACATATGGGATAAAGTTTGCGCCACTTTGTGGGTCGGAATAAGACAGTTTTGTTGTGCTGTCCTTGTTTTCCATAACGTTTGCGTTTATCTTGAAGTCTGCTTGTGATTTTGTGTGTGATCCCAAGTCAAAATCTTGACGATTATGTATTCCTTCTACTTCGTCAAAGCCATCTGGAAATTCGTATTCAATATCATACGCAGCCTTGGCATAGTGTGCCAACTTGTCGTGTGGTTGAAAGCGCAACTTTTCTGCGGGGATACCCAATACGTTAATCCACCATGCCATACGTTCTTCCATCCACATTTTATGGAATTGTTCGTCATCGGATGGGTTTACAAAGTATTGCATTTCCGCCTGTTCAAATTCGCGCATACGGAAAACGAATCCGCGTGGTGAGATTTCATTACGGAATGCCTTGCCGATTTGTGCGATACCAAAAGGTAACTTGTGTGGTTTTGCATCCAATACGTTCTTGAAGTTTGTGTATGTTGTTGTTGCGGTTTCTGGACGCAAATATGCATTGATTGCCCCGTCTGCGGTTGCGCCAATGGACAGTCCCATCATTAACTGATATGCGCGCGGTTCTGTAATATCTGTACTGCCACAGTTATCACACTTGGATAAATCTTTCATTTTATCTTGGCGCATACGTGTTCCGCACTTTTTACATTCCACCAATGGGTCAGAAAATCCTGCTTCGTGACCGGAATATTTCCACAATAATCTGTTTGTGATTAACGCCGCATCCAGACCTTCAATATCATCGCGTGAATAAATCATGGAATTCCACCATGCGTTGCGGATATTTTTCATCAATTCTACACCGTATGGACCATAGTCATACGTTCCGCCCAATCCACCATAGATTTCAGAACCTGTAAAAATAAATCCGCGTCTTTTGCATAGTGCGACAATATCGTTAACTGTTTTTGCTGGCATAATTAACCCCTATAATCTCTATAAATATAACACGCCTGTATTTTATACCGATTTTACCAATTTGCAAGATTGAATTTTGGTAAAAGATTAAAAAACCCGCCGATTGGCGGGTTTTATTATTTTGCTTCGTCTTCTGGGACAACGGAAACCGTTCTGCGGTCACCATTACCTTTCTTAAACTTCACAATACCCGCAATCTTTGCAAAGATTGTGTGGTCTTTACCCATGCCAACATTCAAGCCAGGGTGCACAGATGTGCCGCGCTGACGGATGATGATGTTGCCTGGGATAACGCGACTGCCACCAGATTTTTTTATACCCAGTCTTCTTCCTTCTGAGTCGCGTCCGTTCATTGATGCCGAACCAGCTTTTTTATGTGCCATAGTTCTGCCTCCTTATGCCTTGATTTCTTTGATTTTCAAAACAGTAATGAACTGACGATGACCGGCTGTGCGGCGATAGTTCTGACGGCGTTTCTTTTTGAACACCAGAACTTTGTCAGCGCGTTTCTGTTCAACAACTTCTGCGACAATTTTGGCACCATCAACAAATGGAGTGCCGATTTTGTCACCGACCATTAATACTTGGTCAAATTCAACCGTACCTTCGGCATTCAGTTTTTCAACCTTGATAATATCGCCAGTTGCCACGCGATATTGTTTGCCACCGGTTTGAAAGATTGCAAATTCGCTCATTTTCTTTCTCTTGTTATTTATTTTGTTTATCGTTTTTACGTCATTTGACGAAAAGTTTATGCAAATTCTATTCTTTTTTATATAAAAGTCAAGTGTTTTGTAGAAAAAAATATGCAAATATATATTTTTTACAAAAAAAATCCCGCCATTTTGGCGGGATTTTTACCTTAGTTTGCCAAATTACTTTGGATTTCTTGAATCAGCTTACGTTTTTGTGCTTCTGTTAACGTTTTGTCTTCACTTATTGCCTTGATGCGTTTCGAGGCTTCTTTTATTTTTGTATTCTTAACGTCTGCCGATGTTTTATCTGTCAGACCACGTATTGCATTGCCGATTTTTTGACCAAAGCTGCGTGCTTTGTCAGCATTGGTTTTGGCTATTTTTGCCTTGGATTCGGCATTGTTTTGTTCTGTTTCGCGTTCTGCTTTTCTTGTTTTTTCTTTTTGTACGGCAATTTTTGTTTTTACTTTTTCTTTTTCATAAGAATCCACCAATGCTTCCAAAGGTTTGCTTAATGCGCCCCAGAACTTTGCCATTTTGGCTTGTCCGCGATAGTAATTTGTGCTGACTTGCCCTTTGGCTTGTTCCTTGTCTATCTTGGCTTGGATTCTGGTCATGGCCAGTTCTAATTTCTTTTCTGCCATCAAGTCATCCGCAGCGGCGGATGCGGCTTGTGCATGTTTTATGTTTTGTTTCAATACTTCCAATGCGTGCTTGGCTTGTTTCAGTTCTTCGGCACGTTCGTGGTCGTTTTTGACAGAATCTTTTTTCAATTCTGCATTCAATTTTGCGATTTCAGCATCTATCTGTCCCTGCAGTTTGATTGCTTTTTCTTTATTCTTTTGTTCTAAATCTTGTTGTTTTGTCATTCCTTCTTCCTTTTTCCTCTTGCGTTTTTCACGCTCTTGTTTAGTTTTTGCTTTTTCCAGTTTGGCTTCTTCTTCGGCCAATTCAGCAGCATTTCGTATTTTGCGTCGTCTGGCATCGTGTACAATTTGTTGCGATTTACGTACAATACGATCAATCGCGTTACCGCTGGCGCGCATAACATCAAAAATACCATCTTTTAATGTGCCAAAAAATCCACGTTTTTCCGGTTCGGGCACTGGCACTGGCTCTGGTTTCGGTTCAGGTTCCGGCTGTGGCACAGGATCTGGCTCTGGTTCTGGTTTTGGTTCAGGTTCCGGCTGTGGCTCTGGTTTTGGTTCTGGCAGAGGTGTGTCTTCAAAAGGAATCTCCAGATCCTGTTCACCTGTTGTTGTTTTTCTTTTGCGTTTTCTGCGTTTCCAGTCTAATGGGCCATGTTCGCCCCCGTGTCCGCGCTCTTCTTCGTTGCTTGGCACTGGCTTCGGTTCAGGGTCCGGCTCTGGTTCTGGTTTCGGTTCAGGTTCCGGCTGTGGCACAGGCTGTGGCTCTGGTTTCGGCTCTGGCTCTGGCAGAGGTTTTGGTTCCGGTTGCGGATTGTTTTCGCCCCCGTGTTCATGTTCTTCTTCTGTTTCGTGCGGTTTTATATCTTCTGCCTGGTTTTTGCGTTTTGCACGTTTTACAATGTCTGCCAATGCGCCCGCGCGTTCTTTCAGGCCCCTGTAATATCCCTGTGGTATTACGCGTGGTTCGTATATTCCCATTGTGCCGATGCCCGCAGGAAATGCCAGTTCGTTTGGTGTAAAGATACTGGTCGTATCTGTTATTTGTACAGGTGTAGATACATCAACGTGTGTAAATACGGGGGTATCGTGGTTTACAAATGTTGAATATACATCGTTTCCTGGTACCAGTTGCCCACTGGCATCGTATGCTGCATTTGCTGGCAAACTGTCAAGGACAGGTGCGCCCGGAACGTATCCAACTGTATTTGTTGCAGATATGTGCGGATTAAAGTGTTCAAACGCGGCCAAACTTTCTGGGGTCAAGTTGACTTCATTTCCGCTGATGGAACCACGCAGTGCAGCCAATGCATCATCTGACATTCCGATCGAGTTAAAATAAGCAGGTCCCAGATTGTGATCTGTTGCGTCATGGTATGCCATTAAATACCTGATGGAATCATCGCGGCTCAGTCCTGCGTCCATCAGTCCGTCTATACGTGCATCCAGTTGTTCTGGTGATTCCCACATGTTTAATATGCGTTCATTATTTTCAATTACGCCATCAGAATATACACGTTCTTGATGTGTTTCGTATTCTGTGCGAGTTGTTTCTATGGTTTGTTCGGTTTTGAACAATGTTGAATCTGTGTTATTGTTTACATAGTTTACGATACCGTTCATTGCGGCATTGCCGGCCATTGCACCTAATGCGCCAGATATACCGACCCCCAACGCCCCCGCCAGTGCCTGTCCGCGCGAATATCCTGCGGCGACTGCATCTTTATATGTTGCGGTGGCGGTTGTTCCTGCGCCAACGGCCATTGCACCCATTCCAAAGGCTGCGGACAATTCAGGGTTTCCTGTTGCCATGCTTATAACGGCGGCGGTTGCCAGTCCTGTTGTAACGGCGGGGCCCCAATTCCGTTTGTCGGACAGAAAGTCTTTGATACCGTGTGGTTTACCTAATTTCTTTTGTTCTTGCCGCCACTTGTACCCTTGGTAAATCATGTTTCCGATACCGATTGTGGTACCAATGGCGGCCCCCATATATGCAACGCCGGTCGCTTTGCCAATAAAAGTCAGGCCTGCGGCCACAGCTGCGCCCATGCCAAAGTTTTTCAGCATTCTTTTAAAGAATCCGACTTTCTTTTTACGGTTGTCTGCACCGGCATGTTCACTGCGTGTTTCTGCCAATCTGTCAATGTCTTGGATTGTGTTCAGTGGTTCATATACAACATCTTTGTCTGCACCGACTTTCTGTGCCAAGCGATATGAATATCCTGCAATATCGTTTGTGTGTGCATCCAATGCGTCCTGATATCCCTGGTCAGATATTTCTGCACCATTTGTTTTAATATTATCCCACAGCTGTTTTACTTGTTCATCATCGCGGTATTTTTCTGGGTCTGATACGATACGTTGTGTAATTTGGTCAGGAATACCGATTTCTGCGAACGTAAAAGGAACCTCTTCATCCAGTTCTTGTTGCAGGTTCATATCTGCCACAGGCACATCTAATTTCCCCACATTATGTATTGCCACGTCATTTTTTGACAGCTTTATAACCTGTGCCAATCGTCCATGTGGGTTAATTTTATATCCCGGCATGTAATCCAAAGCCGGCTTTCCGTCTTTGTCCAAGAACTGTGGAATCGGCTTTCCATTTTCGTCCAAGAACTTATATTGTGCTGTGACCGCCACTACGTCATCAGATACATTAATTTCTGACAAGCGTTGCGTTAAGTCTTGCCAACGTTCTTTCAGTTGGTCTGCGTGTTCTGGGTTCAGCTTTGTCAGATTATACAGTTGGTCGTATTCTGCAATCAAAGATTCCAGGGTTGCGCGCGCCTGATCGATTTCTTGGTTCAGTTTTTTGTTATATTTTTGTGTTGTTGTGTTCTGGTCGGGTGTAATAATTGCATCTTTTTGGCGTTCGTCCATCATTTTGATGTATCCGTCATGGATATCAATTACTTTGAATGGGTCCATAAACCAGTTTTTTGATGTTGCATTAAATTCTGCGATTAATGCATCCATACGTGTTGCCAATGTGCTGAAACGGTTATACAGATGTGCTTTTTCCTGTTCTGATGCCGTGGCCAGAGAATTTTTTACATGTATATATGCGTTGGTTAATATTGCTGGGGGGACACTGTCAAACAATTCCTTGTTATCCATTATTGCATCAACAAAGCGCATGGCGTATTCTTGCTGCTGTTTTTCATTCATTTTTACGCCATCAATGGTTTTGGCAACTGCCGCCGGCGACATGTTGTTAAAGTCCATGTTCTTATCAATCAACCCCATCGTCTGATAAACTTTCAGTGTAATCTGATTAAATTTTATCTGGTTTTCATCGGATGTATTGGCATAGACGATATTTTTATCCGCATTTGCAATTTGATTTTCCAATTTATTAATAAGGCTTTCATAATTTGCGGTTGCGCGCGCCCCTATTTCGGTCAGAACATGTCTGCCTTGTTCATCTGTTTGGGTACCGAAAGTCTGCAAAAAATCGCCAAAGATATCCAGTGCAACCCCATCAATATCTGCCTTGTTGTCGGCAAAATCCGACAAAATTTCATTTGCTTTGTTCTGTATATCTGTGCGTTCTTGGTCGTTTTTTGCGTTATGAAAATCATGCATTAGTTGTTCCAAGTCGGCCTTGCTTAATATTTTCATTATAAAATTCCTTTCTTTCTGATGCCGTCAGATGCGCATAGTATGACAAATGCAAAATGGAACATCGGTCAACTGTGCAAAATATGTTCCTCTCTCGTGGTGAATTATATCATAGAAAACAGTGCAAAAAAACAAAAATATCTGGGGTGGCCGGAATAAAAAATTGTAAAAAAGAAGCCCCCCAATCGGGGAACTTTCTTTCAATACCTTATAAATGCCTAAAATAAACTAGTGAGGCATTTTTGCTTCTGTGAACACGACATGCTTGCGCAATTTTTTGTCGTATTTACGGAATTTCATTTTGCCTGCTGTGTTTTCAGACTTAGTATTTTTAGTTGTGATATAGAACACCCCTGTTTCAGGATTTCTTAACTGTACAACTTCTTTGCTGCCTTTTTTAGATGCCATTTTATTTCGCCTTTATATTATTCTGCGCCAGATTGTAGGTTAAATTTTACTGGAAATCAAGTTTTTTTTATCATAAAATATGAAAACTGTTAAAAAAACAGAAAATATAATGCGGGGGGCGACCACGAAGTGCCGCCATACCCGCGGAACGCGGGTATGGCGAAACTGGTAGACGCGCTGGATTTAGGTTCCAGTGGGGCAACCCATAGGAGTTCGAGTCTCCTTACCCGCACCACCAAAATCCATAATTTTTCGCGGATACCTGTTGAGCCATAGGCGACTACGTAGCGCAGCGCGCGTTGAAAATTTGAGTGTCTCGGCTGTGCGGATGCACAGACGGACGGAAAGCCCCAGCGATGATTTTTTCTGTTGTTATTTTTTTTCAAATGTTCTAAATTTTTATCACTATGAGTAAAGAAATTATTGAAAATATTGATTCACAACAGTTGTCAGACGCGTTGTCTGAACGTTATCTGTCTTACGCGGTCAGTACGATTGTATCCCGCGCATTACCTGATGTTCGTGATGGGTTAAAGCCTGTACATCGCCGCATTTTATATTCCATGTTGCGTCAGAAATTGGCACCGCATGCCGCGTTTCGTAAATGTGCGACCGTTGTTGGTGATGTGTTGGGGCACTATCACCCGCACGGGGACAGTTCTGTTTATGACGCGATGGTGCGACTGGCTCAGGATTTTTCTGTGCGTTATCCGTTGATTGATGGTCAGGGTAACTTTGGTAATATTGACGGTGACCCCCAGGCTGCATACCGATATACGGAATCTAAGATGACCGAAGCCGCCATGTTGATTATGGAAGGGTTGGACGAAGACAGTGTTGATATGATGCCAAACTTTGATGGCACAACTGTTGAACCGGTCGTGATGCCGGGGGCGTTTCCGAATCTGTTGGCAAACGGTGGTATGGGTATTGCGGTTGGTATGGCGACCAATATACCGACCCACAACGTGGCCGAAGTTTGTGATGCGTTAAATCTGGTTGTTGATAAACCTGATGCGACAACGGCCCAGATTATGAAGAAAATGATTGGACCTGACTTTCCAACGGGTGGCGTTTTAATTGATGGTTTTGACACCATTGTAAAAAATTATGAAACAGGTCGTGGCGCGTTCCGTATTCGTGCGCGTTGGGAAATTGAAAATTTGGAACGTGGTGGTTGGCAGGTTGTAATTTCTGAAATCCCATACGGGATTGTAAAATCTAAATTGGTTGAACAAATTGCGACATTGATTGATTCCAAGAAATTACCCTTGGTTGATGATATTATTGATGAATCTACAACGGATGTTCGTATTGTAATCACGCCAAAGTCGCGCAATATTCCTGCGGATAAAATGATGGCGCATTTATTTGCGATGTCTGATTTGGAATACCGCTTCAATATGAACTTTAACGTCATTGATTCCAAGGGTGCGCCACGTGTTATGCCGATTGGTGATGTGCTGCGTGAATTTATTGCGCATCAAAAAACGGTTCTGCAACGCCGTACAAATTGGCGATTGGCGAACATTGCGCGCCGGTTGGAAATTTTGGGTGGTTTATTGGTTGTATATCTGAATCTGGACAGGGTGATTGAGATAATTCGCAACGAAGACGATGCCAAGGCTGTCTTGATGGCGGAATTTAATCTGACAGAAATTCAGGTAGAGGCAATCTTGAATACCCGCCTGCGTTCTTTGCGCAAACTGGAAGAAATGGAAATCAAGCGCGAAGATGCGGCCCTGCGTGAAGAGCAGGCACAACTGCAGACCCTGTTGGCCAGCGAAGATGCCCAGAATGAACAGTTAAAGGCATGGTTTAATGATATTAAAAAGACCTATGACAAGAAGACGAAGTTGGGTCGCCGCCGCACAACATGGGCGGAACAAACCGAAGAGATTGTTGTAAATGCGGATGAATTTATTGAAAAAGAACCACTGACCATCATCTTGTCTAATATGGGTTGGATACGTGCCGCCAAGGGGCATTTGGATCTGAATTCATTGGATTTGAAATTCAAGGAAGGCGATGAACTGCACAGCGCATTCCATGCGATGTCCACGGATAAAATCAATTTGTTTGGTGCGTCCGGCAAAATGTTTACGTTGTCCGCGAACGAATTGCCGTCTGCGCGTGGCTTTGGTGAATCTGTTCGTATGATGGCGGATATTGGTGCAGACGAAGATATTGTCCGTGCGTTTGTGTTGGATATAAATGCCAAGTATTTATTGGTGTCACGTCATGGAAACGGATTTGTGATTTCAGGTGATAATTGCTTGGCACAAACCAAAAACGGCAAGCAAGTTATGAATGTTGATGCAAAGAATCCTGCGCATATGTGTGTGCCTGTGACTGGTGATATGATTGCGATGTCTGGGTCAAATGACAAGTTGTTGATATTCGCAACGGATGAAATTCCACAGATGTCACGCGGCAAGGGGGTTATTTTGCAGAAGTATAATGCAGAACGAACCTATGTTCTGGATATTATGTTCTTTAATGAATCTGACGGATTTGGTTGGACAACAGGTCGTGGTACAACCAAGATGGAAAACTGGTCACCGTGGCGTGGCCGGCGCGCTTCCCAAGGGCGTACAGTTCCTGTTGGATTCCCGCGCAGCGGAAAGTTTGGAAAATAAAAATCGCCCGTTTGGGCGATTTTTTATAAATTGTATAAATCTTTATTGTGATATTTTATGCTTGATTTCGCGGATGCGCGCCAAGATTTCTTTCAAATCGGCCTCGCTTGCGGCGGGGGCAGGGCGATTGTGCAATTCGTCTGCCAACACAATACACAGTGTTGCCAACAAAGAACTTTCTGGCAATGGTCCAATCTTGTCCAGGATTTCGCGTGCGCGCAAATCAACCATACGCCCCAGTTCAATCAAGCGAGATTCCTGACCGTCTTCGCATCCCATTGGATAATTTTTATTAACAATCGGTATGGATACAACACTCATTTCTTTAACTTCTTTAGTATGGACAGTGATTTATCAATCATTTCATTTGCGCGCGAATTCTTGTCCCGCAGGGTTCTTACCTGTTGGGTCAAGATTGCAACTTCTAAATCTGTTTGTTTGCCTGCATGAATTGCGGTGCCACGTAACTTAGCGGCGGCTTCTTCTAAATTGGATAATTCTTGAAAAATTTGTTGTTTTATATCTGCCATACATTCAGTTTAAGATATTTTTTGTGTGCGTTCAACCTTAAAATGTGATATAATGCGGTCATAATTGTGGGGGATTGGTTATATGAAAACAAAAATAATTTATATTTCTGGTGGTGAAACGTTTGAAATGGCGCAAATTCGTACCGCTTTTGACGAGGTGCGCGCAACACTGGGGTTGGACTCAGACACAGTCTTGTTTGGTGTCCCGGTTGATTGTGATGATGCGTTGGCGGAAACCGAATCAAATAATGTTTCGTCCATCATGGCAGAACCTGTTGCAGAACCAACCGATTCTGTAATTGAATCATCAGAAGTTATACCAACCCCAATTAGTTCTGAAATTCCCACAGATATTACCCCCATAATAGAAGATACCCCTAAAAAGAAGGGGCGTGCACGCAAAGAAATTGTGATTGAAGAACCAATGAACGCATCTGCCGAAGAAGTGGCGGATGTGGATGACACTGCCAAGGTTATTCCAATCTTGTCAATTTTGGCGACAAAATCCGAAGGCGCGACAGAAAATGTCACAGAAACACCTGCTGTGGATACTGTGGAAGAAGTGATTCCTGAATCTGTTGATAATGTTGTGACAGAATCAGAAACAGTTACAATATCGGATATCGGTTTGGACACGCCCCTGATGGCACCTGTGTCAGATTCATCGGATGATGTTGAAAAAATAACAATCGGTGACATGATTGATGATGCTGCGCCATCTGCGCCCGTTGAAAAAACATTGGAACAGTTATTGGAACGCATGACACCATTACGCGAAGATGTTAATTCTGATACGGATATGTCGTCTGCAGATGAAACGATGGATGAAATTGTTGATTTTACAGATTCTGACACAGATGCCACATTGGCACAGTTGGCATCAGAATTTGTACAAAACGAAGATAAAATTATCAGCGCCCCAAAATCAGAATCCCAAGGTAAAATTGGTAAATTGAAAAACATATTGCCGTTCAAAAAAGCGAAACGTGATGATAACAGTTTAATGGGCGACTTGTTTGGTTGGGCAGGTATTGCGGCCAATGACGAAGAATTTTCTATGCCGGGATTTTTTACACCCGCTCGCAAACAAGGCTCATAAATGACCATAAATGAATACTGCGACCGCTCTTAGATTGTTGAAAAATGCTGGGTTCCACGGACTGCGTGCCGATTCCCAGTATATATATATGGAAGATCCGTCTTGTATTTTACGCAGTTTTGAAACATTTCTGGAATATGTTTGGATTGCGATTACGGTTATCACAGGCTTTTTATTAGTTGGGTGGGCTATTTCTTTGATACGTGGCGCAAAATATCAGAATATTTTTATAAATCTCAAGAATTTATTGGTATTGTTTTTGACTTTGACATTGGTGCGCCCTGTGGTAAATCTGATTTATGATGGCGATTTATTTGCACATGGTTGCAAGACCATATCAATATCGATTCAAGAGATGAACGAATTATTGGATTTGCGTAAACAAAATTTATCTGCATACAACGAATTTAATATCTATGAAAATATAGAAATCCATGATTCTGGCGCATCTGAAAATATTGCGGACACATTTTCAGAACAAGTTGTCGCCACAAACGATACGCCATCAAATGCCCCAGATACAACATCTGGTGCTTTGTCAGATAATATCCCATCTTCACGTGTTGATGCCGCGTCTTTGCCGCGTTCTGCGATGTCATCTGGTCGTGATGTTGTGTATGAAATGCCTGATGGTGGTCGCGTCAAGCGTACTGGGGGTACGCGTGCATGGCGTAATAATAATCCAGGGAATATCAGATATTCTGATTTTTCGCGCCGTGTTGGTGCCATTGGCCAGGCGGGCGGTTTTGCGGTATTCCCAGACGAAGCCACAGGTATGTACGCAATCGAGGCATTATTACGCACAGACAGTTATAACAAATTAACTATTGCTGGGGCTGTGTCCAGGTATGCGCCGCCATCTGAAAATAATACTACGGCATACTATCGCCGTCTGTCGCAATTAACAGGATTGTCAATAAACAAACGTATGTCGGATTTAACCCAATCGGAATTAACCAGTGTTGCCAAAGCTATCCGTGCAATCGAAGGTTGGCAGGCCGGTACAGAACAAAGGATATAAACGTGGAATCAAAACGTACAGTTCCATTTTGGTTAATAATCGCCTTGATGATATTAGTCATTGGTGGGATGATATATTTGTTATTTGGCAGCCCACAAAAAACAGAAAAGATTATGCCTGTGGGTGCGCCTGCAATCCGTTTGGATGAAAATGTTGCCCGTGTTCGGCGCGCGCCTGCAAATTTTACAGATGGTTTGCACAATCCAAATGAAACGTCAACATATCAACTGGATGAAACAGGGGCGGGTATATCTAATCAAACGATTTATTACCGCGACATAAATGGTGATGGCATATCCGACAGAATTACGCGTTCACATTATGAAAACGGCACCAGTCATTATTGGGATTCTTATACCATTGAATTGGTACAGAATGGTAAATATCGTGATATTACCCCCGAAAATTTTCGTACAACCCATGGTGCAGAATGTTCTTTGACCCAGATTCAGTTTTCTTTTGCACCGAAATTTCAGATTGTAAAAATATCACGTCCATGGCATGAAACTTGGAACAGCCCCAGTGTTGCTACCCGCACCATATACGAGTTATCAGATAATAAATTAGTTATTTCATCACAGAAAAAATTACAATCCGTATGTGATGTTACCGAATTATTCTTGGCTGAATGAAGATTTATATAACATCATTGTTTCGCTAAGCGTATGAACGATTCCGGTGGATGCCACCAAATAATGGTCAATATATGCGACATTAATTTTTGCCAATTCGTCACGAATAACTTGTGTCAATGCAACATCGGGTTCTGAAAAAGAATTGTCAGATTGTGGATGATTATGTGCCAAGATTACTGCATAAGCATTTAACAAGTGTGCGCGTCTGCATATTTCGCGTGGATATGCGGCAGATTCATCAACTGTACCGCGACTGTGCATTTCATCTTGGATTAATCTAAATTTTGTATCCAGATATAGCACATGAAATTCTTCTACAGTTTTTCCGATTAACATCTTTCTGCAATATTCTTTGATTATCCCAGGATCCACCAAGACATCACCATCTTCCATTTGTTCACGGTATGAAATCATCATTAATTCATGCACCAAATGTATCAACAGTGCTGTATTACGTCCGACACCTGGGACTGTCTCTAAATCTTCGATGGTTGCGTTCAGCACGCAGTACACGCTGCGAAATCGCTTAAGCAAAGTGCGTGCCACAGGTCTGACATCGCGGCGCGGAATTGCGTATGTCAACAACAGTTCAAGTTTTTCATAACTTGTTAATTTGTTGTCCAGTAACTTTTCTTTTAATCTTTCGCGATGTCCTGCATGGAACAGCGGATCTGATTTTATCATGATGTTTATTGTATCATTTTTTCTGTAAAGATAACTGCGCCATCTTCTGTAATACCAATGGTGTGTTCCCATTGTGCAGACAGTCCGCCATCGATGGTACGTGCGGTCCAACCATCTGCATCAATTTTACATTCTGGTGCGCCCGTATTAATCATTGGTTCGATGGTAAACACCAACCCCGGCACCATTTTGACTTTATCCCAATGTTTGTCATAGAAATGAAAGATTTGAGGTTCATCATGCATTACTTTTCCGATTCCATGACCGACAAAGTCACGTGATATTGAAAAACCGTGTGGCAGAACAACTTGTTCGATGGTTTTTCCGATTTCGGACAGTGGTACCCCCGGTGCGCATATTGAAATTGCCGCGTTCAGCGCATCTTGGCAGACTTGTACCAGTTTATGTGCCTGGTGCGTGACATTTCCAATCATAAACATACGTGATGCATCACCATGGAATCCCTTGTATTCGGCGGTCAAGTCAATATTGACAATATCGCCATCTTTCAAGATGCAATCATCACTGGGGATGCCATGCACGATAACGTCATTAACAGACGTGCAAATGTGTTTTGGATACCCTTGGTAACCCAAATCCGAAGAACGTGCCCCATTTTCTTTCAAGAATTGCGCCACCATTCTGTCTATTTCGCCCGTAGAAATACCGGCTTTGACGTATGGTGATATATAATCAAAGCAGCGTGCCACAATGTCGCCAACCGCACGCAGTCTTTTGAAGTCTTTTGGTGCATAAACAGATGCAAGCATATTTGTTAATTCCTTCTTTTTTTGATTGCCAACCGTGCCGCACGCACCGCCAGTTTTAATGCGAAATCACGCAACAGGATTTCCCCTGGCATACCTGTGGTTCGCAGTTGGCGTTCCAGTTCATTTAACCTGACCAGTACTGCGGTTATTTCAGATTCTGGCCATATTCTAATTGCTTGTTTGAATTTTTCTTCCACCTTCCAGAACAGTTTGGGCAGCTGTCCATTTACAACGGCGTTTTGTAATTTTTTGAAATGTGTATCCAACATTCTTATCAGCATATTTGGTTCTTTATTGTCGTACAACAACCTGTCTAAGGCCATCATTGTTTGCTGAATATGCCCTGCGGTCAAAGAATACAAGAAATCATCAGAATCTGCCGCCCCTGTATCGGGCAGGCATTTTTCTACATCAGATAATTCTATGATACGTTTATCATCAACATACAGTGCGATTTTTGTCAGGAATCCACGTGTAATTCCACGGTCGCCCCCCAGATGGCTGGTCATATATGCCATTGCATCGGGGGTAATTTGTTGGATGCCCGCCGCCGCTGATAATTCGCTGCGTATCAGCGCGGCCAGTGTTTTTGCATCATCTGTATAACATGGCAGGGCCGCCATATTATCCGCCCCTTCGAACAGGGTGCGTAATCCGCCCCCGGCACGCAGATCACCCCCGGCAACAATAACAGTTGCGCATAACCCGGGATGTTCCACCAACGCGGCAATTTGTTTTGCGGATGCATCGCCTGCATTTGATATTATTACCATTTTGTTTCCGCCGAACATGGACGGACTGCAACTTTCTGCGAACAAGGCATCTTGTTTTTCAGACATTTCATTTGCATCCAGTGCAAACAAGTTGTCTTTTTCAATCTGCAAGATTTCAATGGCGCGGTCACAATACTCGTCCACCTGACCGGCATCTGGGCCGTAAATCAGTATTGCACGAATATTTGCGATACCTGCCTTAAAATCAGCATCTTTCCATTTCATTATTTTTTTGCGCCTGCATTTGAATGTTGATACGTTTCTGTAATTACACGTGCGCTGATTTTATCTGCCAACACGCGAATCGCATTTTGCACTGCGTTGTTATACGATGCGTTTGAAGCCACCAAATATCGTACCAACGTATAAGATTCTGCAGTTGTTTCTGTGCCACGTGCAATTACTTTGTCATTTTGTTTTAACACGTATGACGCAGTCATAGAAATTTCCTGCCATGTTGCAGATCCTGTCCTTTCCAAGGCTTTGTATCGTGTTGTTGGATTGCGCAGTGTCACAACCAATGTATATTGTGCGTTTGCGTCTTTTTGACCGCCAAATTCCGCCCACAGCGCATTTCGCAAATCAATACCATTAATGCCACTGATTGGTGGAACATAGATGTCCATATCTTGACCGGCGAACATTGGTTTGAATCCACATGCGGCGGTTAATAACAAAGTAATAATTAATAAAATTTTTTTCATGGCGTAATTAGATTTCCTGTTGCAATTTATTTGTATATTACCTAGACTTTTTATAAATCGCAAGGGGGAATGATGAATATTTTTATCATGATATTGGTTGCACTGTTTATGGCGGGCTATTATATGATGGACAGCCCCAGTCAACAGGTATTAGATCATGATACTGAATATGCTGTGACTTTATCCGATTTGCGTACTGTGGCCCAGTGTGCAACGGCCTTGCACAATGCGCAAATCAATGGTTTGGAATTTACGGATACCTGTGTTGACACGTACGGTATAACCAGTCGTTTTGTTTGTCTGGACAGTCGTTACAAGATAATGTCCTGTTCTGCCGAAGGGACCAAGAAACCCGCGTTCAGTTATATTGTAACCGTATCTGCGCCATTGGAATCAGACGATCACAATGACATTATGGAAATACTAGAGAAATATTATTCTGAATCTGGCACATTTGGCTTGTTCCAAGATGGCAAGATTATGTCTGGTGGCACATCGAACAAGCGTATTGTTCCTGCGGCGATTGTCCAAGAAATGAAAATGACGGATGGGCAACTGGTCTATTTTACCCAGTACGAGGTTCCAGATATGGGCACCCAGATTGGTGGTGCGGCAACTGTTGCGGACGTTGTATGTCCGGTTGGTACGGCAAAAACATATCGTTTTGGTCGGTGGCAATGTATTCCATACAATGTTAAAATTGATTGTGGTGGTGACCTGATATGGGATTCCGATTTATATGCATGTGTGGCGGATGAAACGCGCCGTCCGCTGTGTGCAGGTATCCAGACTGCGGTTATGGTGGATGATGTCTGGGAATGTGTCAGTCCTTTTCCGGACAGGGTTTGTCCTGCGAAAATGATTGCGCGTTTGAATTATAATACGATGGAATGGGAATGTGTTGCCGATCCCACGATTGAAACAACTTCCAAGAAATGCTCTAATTTTATTGGAAATGTGGTTTATGGTGCCTTGGGAACAACATTACGGATTCAGCATACATCTTGTACGGATTGCGAACGCATGATAACAGACCCCGAAACGTGTGCAACGACATGTGTGCCCGACCCGACCAAGGTCACAGATTCGCGCTGTTATCCGGGGGTGGTTGACGAATGTAGTGGCCCCAGTCGCGCATTTTATTTTGGTTTTCCAAATCGTACATATGTATCTGGGGTGACGGATGTGTCGGATATTGCGGTTCCATTGGATGCATCTCATTCCCAGAATCGCAAGTTTAATTGCCTGGATTGTGGCGCGGGGGAAATAGACGCATCGCGTTCTCGTCCGCCCTTTGTTGCGGTGTGCAAATAAGGTTTATTTACGGCTTGTATTTTGGGTCATTCAGCACCGATTCAAACCCGTGTTCCATTAATTCTGTCAGCATAATCAGCTGCATTACACTAGGGGAAAATCGGTTGTGTATCAAGTCATCATATTCACGTTCTGATTTCAGATTCATTACATTGCATATACACCAAATTGGGATTTTTTTCTGTTTTCTGACCTGTTCTATTTCGCGCCCCAGTGAAATTGTCATTGCATACCCCCACTGTAAAAAAATAAAACCGCCAATGAATAAAGGCGGTCGGGGAGTTAGTAAATCATGTATATCAATGACTCTATTGCATTTTCGGTTACCCGTATTTTATATTGCAACAGCTCCCCGACCATGGTCGGGGGACTTAACGATGCATTTGTTGCACCGGATATACATGGGGTTACTACACCCCGAACCCAAAACCCATTGGATTCAATTCAGATTATATCAATTTATACAAAATATTCAAATAAATATTATTTTATAAAAAAAAGACTTGCATTTATTCCACGGACAGTATATCATGCATAACGCTTTAGGGGTTGTAGCTCAGCTGGTTAGAGCGTCTGCCTGTCACGCAGAAGGTCGCGGGTTCGAGCCCCGTCAATCCCGCCAGTATTTACACCATCGTTAGATGGTGTTTTTTTTTATTAAGTAACACGTGGCGAAGAACCCGCAGGGCATATTGTGTGTTTTTTCTTGTTTATTATTGATAAATATGTTCTATAATGAACTTATCAATATAACCCAAAGGAGAAAACATGAACTTGAAATTTGTTGCAACTGGTCTTTGTGCATTGGCATTGGCGGCATGTGGTGACAATGCCCAAAACCCAGAACTGTTAAAGGGCGCAAACTTTGTATCTGCACAACCTGGGGCGGACATTACATTATCATTTGATCCGGCTGAAATGCGTGTCTATGGCAAGATTGTAAACCTGTATAACGGTGGCTATACGGTCACATCAGACGAGATTAAATTTGAACCATTTGCGTCAACCATGATGATGGGGCCGACCGAAGCCATGGAAACAGAACAAGAATATTTTGAATTCATGCCGACTGTTGAACGTTATGAATTGTCGGATGGTAAATTGACATTAATCGCGACCGATGGCAAAGAAATCGTCTTTACCCAGGTTGAAACATTACCTGGCGAAGAAACCGCCACCACCGAAGTCGCGGAAGAGGTAGCCGAATAAAATCATTTATATTTGCTTGACAATGGGGCAAAAGACATGTATAATTTGCCAGCGTTCAATATGAACACGGCAGTTTTGGCCCCATCGTCTAGAGGCCCAGGACACCGCCCTTTCAAGGCGAGAACACCGGTTCGAATCCGGTTGGGGCTGCCAAAATTATAACCGACCCTTGTGGTCGGTTTTAATTTTGCCTGTTCCCACCGAGATGAGAACCGCAGGTTCGGGGCGTAAGTTGGTGAAAACAAGTGCAAACGAAGTTTGAACCTTACGTAGCGAAAGGGGCCCATGGAGTGAAAATGAACATGGGAATCAGACAATCCGGTTGGGGCTGCCAAAATAAACAAATCGGGTTTTACCCGATTTTTTTATTTTGAAACAGCAGCCCCAACCGGATCGGTCAGAGCGCCGACATTATTTTGCGGTTTTTTCTTTGTTTTCTAATAGTTTCACGAGTTCGTAAGTTAGGTGTTAAAAACTATACCCGTTTCACACATTTACGAACTTTTGTTTATTTTTTTCTGTTTTTGATAATAATTTCTCGTATTTTTTTAAAATCATTCACGGAATCTATGCTTAATTCGTCTACTGAATATATAGAACCATTACCACCTGAAACCGAACCTGCAACATTCCCGCTCGCTGTACCAACGCCAACCGAACCGCAACCAAAAAGACTTTGTATAGGTCCCTTATGAATGCTTACATCTGTAATTTGGTTATATGCAACAAATTTTGTGCTTTTAAAAATCAACCCACTAATTCCATAAATTCCATGATTGGTTAAAACATATCTCGCTGAGAGTTGACTATTATAAATCAACAAAACAAGTAATGGATAGCCACATATAAGAATGATAGCACCAATCGTTAAAGCAACAGAAAAATTAGGTTCGCCAGTATTACTGATAAATCCACTAATAACTATACTAAATATCATCATAAAAAATGTTAGAAATAATGAATAGAACAAAGATAATGTTATACTTGACCATCGACAAAATTTATCGTTTTTACGCACATCAACAATAACTTTTTCTTTTTTATCTATGTAATCAGATAAATTATTATTAAACCAATCTGCCATTTATTATCCTTTTTTATTAATTTTGAATATATTCTTATTATAACATAAAAATTTATTTAACAAAATTTCTTGAAAAACACCTTAACATCTTTCCCAAACAACAATTCATGAACAAAATCAACTCGTGATTTGCACAGTTGGGGCTGCCAAAATAGATAAAACCGCATTTTGCGGTTTTTTTCTTTGTTTTCTAATGCTTTCACGGGTTCGTATACATTGTGGGTATTTTATAGGAAATCTATTAAACTCTTCATTTATCTTCCCTGTCATGCACCAAGCGATTAATCATATTTGTAAATCTATTGATTACTCGCTGTTTACCTTCGGTAAAAATGTTTGTCTTTTGTGGTTTGATTGTAAATGCAGAATTATTCATATCACCACTGGAATACAAATTACTTAATTGTTGGTATGTATTCATTTTTGCAAATTCATCACCCGGTACAACTGCTGTAACAATATACTCTTTTTTCCCGCTGTCGATTGCATCAATAAATTCCCCGCTTTCTAACTTGGTATCAATAAACACCAAATCTTTTCGTCCCGGATCAAAAACACTCATTTTCCCATCGATTTCAACAGCTATTATTTGATGTCCGTTAATATGATTTGCTTTGCCATCATGCGTTGCTTTCCAATCGTTATATTTTGCGGTACAAACCACAAAACTTTTTATTCCCTTTTCAGCTGCCAACTTGCAAAACAGCTTTGCGCGCCCTGTACATCCCACAACATTTGCGGGTATTTTATCTTTTATAATATCATCTGCAGAAAGCCCAAAATGCCAGTCTCTGCCAGAAACACCGCGTTCTTGCATGTAATCTGGGCGCGAACGTGGTCCGACAGCATCATGAAACATGGTGTGCATCTGGGCCATTATAGATTTTATTTTTTCTTCCATGCTTTTCCTTTATTCATGAATAATTATATCACAAAATCTGCAAAAATGTTTTAATTTCTCTCCCAAACGCCAACATATCGTGCATATCATCGGTTTGTCCCCCCCCCTTAAACCAAATAAGAAAGTTGACAAAATGCAAAATGTGTACTATATGTAGTGTGTGGCAAAAATGAAACTGATAGAACCTAAAATCTTATACAAAGATATTATCATCAATAATAGCAATATTGATGATTTTCTGCATACCAAACACGCAGGCGCATATTGTTATGACACAAATACGATAGTCTTGTATAATTATATTATATCCGATGATGTATCAGACCCGGCAAAAGCCGCAGAAGCAAAAGACGTTGCGCAATATACACTAGAAACTCGCCCAAGCACAATTGTACACGAAATGCGACATTGGCATAACCGAACAATCGTACCGCGTTTCCAAGACTTTTGTTTGATGAACTATTATCAAGAAGTATCGCTGATGTGCTTGGATGAAATTTCTGCTATTACGGCCGATATCCTGTACACAACGCCAAAATACAAGGAACTGGGGGTGTGTCAGGCAACCGTGATTTGTTCAATGTTAGAAGCCACAGACAGATTCAAGGATTATTGTATTGAAGAATATGTGACACGTTTTCTGGGGAGTATATCGTCCGGCTATCATTTGGATGTGCAGGCCATGACACCCAACAAGGCATACGCATATCTGCAACAGTTGCAACGCGAATATGAACATGCCCCGCAGAAATTGTTTGACAAGCATTTTCAAGATGCGGTCAAGGGGTATTTTACATTTGACGGATATTGTGTTTTGGATGATAAAATATCTGCAAATGCACAAGATGCATGGAAACTTGTGCAACAAAATTTTGCACAAATTAAGCAAAAAAGTATTGCAGATACACACAATATGATAAACACGATGTTGAAATCAGATATCTTCCAAAAGCGCATGTAATTTTGTTGTTTTTTACGACACAAATGCAACGGGGCGCAATATATTGATGCTTATTTGTTCTTGTTACGTAACAGGCTGTACGAAGACAGGCCTGATATCATCACCGCCACCAACAGTAACGCCAAGTACCAACGCAAAGATTCATAACCCCCAAACATGCCAAAGTAAATCAATGCCAAACAACTGCCCCAGCGCCCCAGTAACAAGGCGTTTTCACAAAAGCACAGATATTCAACGCGATGATTTGATGTTACGCATTTAGAATTAGATAAACGATACATGTTAAATACACCAATCTGATCTGACAAGATGTACGCTGTGGAATAAACAAAGTTGTATATCAAGAATGTCACAGGTGTTACCTGATATATAAACAATGCGATTGCAATAAATGTTGCGATTAAGCATATCAGCAACACGCGTGCATAGTCTTTGATTTGCACATACTTACCCAATGCCCAAGATGATACAATGGAAAACAATGCAAACACGGTTGTCAGAATCCCCAAATTCAGGTCTGATTTGAACATAAATACGGTGTACATAGTAATAACTGTTGCCAACATTCCAACACTGAAACCGCGTGATATTTCCATTACAAATAATCTACGAATAACCGGAAAGCGAAACATGCATCGTGTAAAGCCCACTAAATCTGCGGGTTTTTTGCTGCGGTGTCGTGATGGGGTTAAAAATGCGCACAGTATCAATTCTATTACGGATAATACCAACAACACATTTGCCACTTGGGCAAAAGAACCTGTATCAATAAAGAAGCCCAATATAACAGGAACAATCAAACGTACTGTATAGTTAATAGATGTCTTGGCCCCCATATACAGTTTCAGTGTTTGATCGTTTGTTTTTTCGCTGACCATTGTGGACATGGGCAGGTGATACATGGCCTCGCCAATGCCGTATAATATACCTAATGGAATTATATATTCTGTTGCCTGATCGCCCAACAATGTCAACGCAGTTAATAATGCGATTTTTGGAATTTGGTTTAATGCGAAAACTACGGTCTTGCTGTATCTTTTACACAAATTTGCAATAGATACTGTTGCCAAGAATAATGCAATATATTCAAACATGCGATACATACCAACAGATATGATTTCGCTGGATGAAATGTGCATAATAAATGAAATTAAAAATGTTCCCAAAAACAGGTCTGTGATATTACGCATTGCAGAAAATACTAATAATAATTTAATATCACGCGTTAATTTTTTTGGGGTGTTTGACTTTTGCTTCATGTTATATTTCTCTCTCTGGCAATATTTTGTTGTGATTATAACACAAAAGATATGTGATACAAATCATAAATTAAAAAATTGACTTTTTTGTGGGGGCGTGTTTATAATCACGGTATGAAAAAGATAATTTTAAGTTTATTAATTGTTTCTGCATTCGCAATCGCAGGGTGCGGTGTAAAGTCTGATTTGGTTCGTCCAAATGATACATTCCCACGAAATTATCCAGTGTATTAAAAAAACCGCGAATGCGGTTTTTTATTCGTCTAATGCCAGTATAAAAATTCCCAATTCATTGGCGCGCTTTATGACCGCTGGTTTGTTCACCACAAAGCATGTCTTGGTGTTCACGACAATGCCACGCAGATGTGCCGCGCTGACGGCATCAACCGTATCAACCCCAATCGCAGGTATATCAATCCTTAAATCTTGACCGGGTTTGGTCATTTTTGCAAAAACACCACTGGTCTTCTTTTTGTTTTTTCGCATATCAACAACGCGTTCCAACATTTTGGCGGTGCCTTCGGCCGCTTCGACCGCAATCACTTGTTTATCAACAACCACAGATGCGCCGATGTCTGCAATACCGATTGTGTGTGAAACCTCAATCGCGCGTTCTATATTTTGCATGTCTGATTTTGTTGGTTTGGCGCGCGTTTGTACGCCCGCAGTTTCAAAAGCCAATTCTGGTGCCAAATCCTGGGCCGCCAAGATTTCAAACCCCTGTTTTTCCAATACTTTATTCAGTGCAACCGCCATAGAATCATACCCCCGTTGATGCTTCATAATTTTTAATAACGTCATAAAAGTCCATAAATCTGGGCGCAGGTCAGATAGATTTGGGTGCCCCAGTGAACCGACAAATACTAACTTGTGAATTCCGCGGCGGCGAAATTCGCGAATTGCGCGTCCTGCGCCACCCAACCGAACCGTTAGGTCAGGATTTAATTTGGGGTTTACAAAGTTTTTCAATCCCACAATAAAAACATCCCACCCGGCGCGGCGTAACGCATCGCGCGTAAAGAACGGCAGGTCTAACGCCCCCGCCACCAATGCAATCTTGTTATCTGTATTTTTATTATGCATATCTGTATGGTACGAATAAATCGCACTGGAATCAAGTCGCAATTTATGATAAAATTTATACATCAGTTATACATAGGTTACAAAAAAATGAAAAAAATATCAATTTTGGCGATTGTGCTGTCGGCATTTTCTGGCATGTCCGCAAGTGCTGCGTACGAATCCGGTGAATTTCAAGGCGAAATTACACGTGGCTTGGACATAGTCAGTGCATACGAAATATTCCAAGATGTTCCTGTTGTGGCACCCGGTGCCTTGGGGGCCGAAGTTTATGAAACCGTATCTGAACCTGATGACACCGTTCAGATGTTTATTCCAACAGATATGTACATGCGTATGGGGGGCGGATTAAACTTGGGGTTTGCCACAGATTATGCAGAATACGATGGGGGCGAATATGAAAGCTCGGGCAGTTATACAACCCAAGTTGGTCTGGGATGGAATTTGTCATCTTATGTTCGCACAGAACTGGATTTCCAAAATTCTGTATTAAAATTCTCGGATTTGGATAATCATCAGGCAACATATCAAACATTGGGTGGGGCGTTATACTTTGACTTGGCACGCAGATACGTGCAACGTGGTGACATTACGCGCGTTCGCACATTTGTTCCATTTGTTGGTGTTGGGGCGGCGGTCGGTATATATGATTTCCAGGGCGCAAATGGTGCAGATGGCATGGTTATTGCGGCACCGCGTGCCATGATTGGTATAAACATTATGCTGGGTGATTTGATTGGCCTTGATATCGCATATCAGTATCAAATGATGATAGGTAATGGATTTGGTTGGGGCGGAAATAACGGTGGCGTAAATAATATCAGCAATCTGGTGGCATCAATTCGTGCCAACTTCTAACAGACGAATAGGGGATACAGATGAAAACAAAAATTCTTTTTATTGCAATGTGTATGATGCCAGTTGTGTCAAATGCCGCAATCCCATACCGGGTAGAGCAGGTCAAGATGCCGGTTGGTGATTCTGAAACGTATGCCAGTGAACATCGTTTTTATATCGGTGGTGCTTACAATTTTTCCATGTGGCAGAATTTCACTGATGAAAATAATATCAGTATTTCTGGCGATAATTCATCGGGGTATGATGCCAACATTGGTTTACGCATTACCGATATTTTTCGTCTAGAGGCATCTTATATTCATTCTGATGCCAAATGGAATCAGTTTTCATTTTCATCAGATTCTGCGATGTTAAATATGATAATTGATGCCCGTATAAACAGTATATATCAAATGTTCCACACTCAGATGATATTGCCGTATGTTGGTATTGGTGCGGGCGCATCATGGAATTCTGCAGATGATGGTGTTCATCTGGATACCAAGATGTCGCCAACATTATCTGCGCTGGCGGGTATCAGTGTTGAATTTAACCCAATCTTTGCGTTGGATTTTGGGTACAGATATTTTTACGTGTTTGACCCAGAAACAGATATTGTTACTGATTTTAATCCATCTGCACATCAGTTCCGCGCGGGGGTGCGCATTGGTTTCTGATGGTAAATAAATGTCCATTTTTTGGAAAATGCGGCGGTTGCAAGTATGATTTTACAGCCGCCGATTATCATGCGTCTAAGCGGGCAGAACTGTGCGATATTCCAATTACAGGTGAACCATTATGGACATTACCTGGGGGGCGCAGACGGGCCGATTTTGCGTTTGCGGGTTCTGAATTTGGTTTTTATGAATCTGGCACCAAGAACATAATATCAATAGATTCTTGTCCAAATTTATTGCCAGAAATAAATCAGTTAATTCCATATTTGTCTGCACTGCCATGGGGTGGGGCGGGTTCGTGTTTGGTAACGGCATGTGATAATGGTATTGATGTTGCGATTACGTCATCTGTTCCATATTTTACACCGGATTTTCGCGATGCGGCAATGAAATTACCTGTTATCAGGATTACATGGAACGATAAAGTCATCAAACAAATTGTTCAGCCCCTGGTCAGTTTTGGTGACGTATCTGTTCCATATCCATCTGGTGCGTTTTTACAGCCAACTGTGCACAGTGCAGATACCATGCGTGATTTGGTTGTGTCGCGTGCCAGTGGTTCCAAGCGTATTGCAGATTTATTTTGTGGCTTGGGGAATTTTACGTATGCCTTGGACGCGGATGGTTTTGATATTGTTGGAACGGGTGTGTCGCGTGATTTGTTCAAGAAGCCTTTAACCGTTGGTATGCTAAATCAGTATGATTGTGTTGTAATGGACCCGCCACGTGCGGGTGCGTTGGCACAATGTAATGAATTGGTACGCAGTAATGTTCCGCGCGTAATATATATTTCATGTAATCCCAAGACATTCATGCGTGATTCCCAGATTTTAACGCGTGGCGGATATAAGATTCAGGAATTAATTCCCATTGATCAATTCGTGGGCAGTCATCATTGGGAATTATTCTGTGTTTTTGAACGCAAATAAAAATCCCCCAAAACGGGGGATTTTTTTGATTTAGTTCATTTGTGGTGCAGGTACTGGTTCCACTGTTTTGCCATGACGTGGGCCACGTGGTTTACGGCCTGCAGGTCTTTCTGATTTTTTGAATTGCTTGAATTCTTCCATGCTGATGCAACCATCTGCATTTGTATCAATTTTTGGTGCCATTTCTGCCAATTTTGGGCATTTTACGACCAAGCAACCATTTTCAAATTCTGGTTTTGGCATCATATTACCGCGTTTGCAGGTGTACATCTGTGCCGCGGCAAATCCCAACGCAAAAACAATCACCAACAAGATGAATTTCTTGAAGAAACCGCACTTTTTGCATTTACATGCACCACCGCATTTGCAATCGTGACCGCAACCACAACCGCATGTGTGTGATTCCACCACTGGTTCTGCAACTGCAACAGGTGCGACTTTTTGCACAGCGACTTTTTTCACAGGTGCTTTTTTCACTGCAGGTTTAGCTGCGACTTTTTTTGCAACAGTTTTTTTAGCTGTTGTCTTTTTAGTTGTTTTTTCTGGCATGTATCCCTTCCTTTTTTGAATTACACCTTGATTGTATTAGATAAAAAAATAGTTGTAAAGAAAATTTTTTTGCCCCCCTTATTCATCCCCCAGATTACGGTTGAAATCCATAAATTCCTTTGCTATGCTGTGCCCCGAAGAGAAACAACGAAAAAGGATTTCAAATGTATATACTTGCACTGAATTGTGGTTCTTCATCATTGAAGTATCAGGTATTTGACGCAGACACAAAAAAAGTTGTTGTCAGTGGTAATGTTGAAAAGATTGGTTTGCCAGATTCTTTTATAACCCAGAAATATCCAGACGGTAAAAAAGAGCGCAAAGATACATCTATGCAAAATCATGACGAAGCATTAAACGTGGTTTTGTTCATGTTGCGTGGTGCGTCCATTGATTTGAATGAAATCAAGGGGGTTGGTCACCGTGTTGTTATGGGTGGCGACAAATTTGCATCATCTGTTGAAATCACAGACGAAGTTATCAACACAATTAATAAATTGTCACCATTGGCACCATTACACAACCCACCTGCATTGCGCGGTATTATGACAGCAAAGCAGTTGTTGCCAAATGCAAAACAGGTTGCGGTATTTGATACTGCGTTCCATCAGACAATGCCTGACTATTCATATCGTTATGCTGTTCCACATGCATGGTACAAAGAATTGGGTGTTCGCAAATATGGTTTCCATGGCACCAGCCACCTGTACGTTTCAAAACGTGCGGCAGAAATGTTGGGCAAAGACCCAAAAGATTGTAATTTAATTACATTGCACATTGGTTCTGGGGCATCTGCAACTGCAATTCGCAACGGTATTTCTGTTGATACATCTTTGGGTATGACCCCATTGGCGGGCTTGACCATGGGTACACGTCCAGGTGATTTGGACCCAGGTGTTGTTCTGTATGTAATGGAACAGTTGAAATTGTCACCTGCCCAGATGCAAACACACCTCAGCAAGGATTCCGGATTAAAGGGTCTGACAGAATGTTTTGCGGACCGTCGTGACGTAGAAGAAAACAAAGACACAAATGACAAATGTCGTTTGGCGATTGAGATGGAAGTGCACAATGTCAAGAAATACATTGGTGCATTCATGGCAGCATTGGGTCGTGTTGATGCGGTTGTCTTTACTGCGGGCGTTGGTGAAAATGACGAATACCTGCGTGAAAAGTTCTGCACAGGTTTGGAAAACTTGGGTATCAAGTTGGATGTTAAAAAGAATGCAGAAACATTGGCACGCAAGGGCTGTGGTGAAACAGTTATCAGCACCCCTGACAGTCCGGTCAAGGTATTCATGATTCCGACAAACGAAGAATTGGTAATCGTAGAAGACACCTTGGCGATTATGAATGGCAAATATAATCCAAATCACTTGTTGATGAATTACAGTTTTGCCAAACAAAATCAAAAACAGAAATAAAAATTCCCCCGTTTGGGGGATTTTTTATTATCATACATTTGTCACCAAGTTCATTATTGCTATTTTAGTTTTCCGGAATACACGTAAGAGAAACCAGCTCCGTATGGGTATTAAAAAGTTTATACCCATCGGGACAACGACATTGTTTGGTTGTTTCATCGCGTCCCAAATCCGAACATTTATACCATTGTACATGACCGGTATCCTTTTGAGTATTTTGCGCATTAAGGGCGGCATCTAAGTATACCTGAAGTGTGCTTCCCAGTTCGTTTGCTTTTGTTCCCCAAAATTGATCGATATTCGTCATAAATACTCGCAGCATTACAATATTTTCGAAATTTTGTTCGCTTATATATCGATATCTGTTTTCATTATCAGCTGTGATTAACGAGCCTGAACATGTTAAACTG
Source organism: Alphaproteobacteria bacterium (assembly GCA_015062545.1). Lineage (GTDB taxonomy): Bacteria > Pseudomonadota > Alphaproteobacteria > Rs-D84 > Rs-D84 > Enterousia. The sequence goes on from SUUL01000007.1 coordinate 55,979, forward strand.
GTCAATGTACACACATCGTTAGTATTAACATATGTAACAGACCCTGGGGTATTTCTGTCGCTTGCTGTATTAAAATAACATAAATCATTGGTTCCTGTGGCCTTGTCCAACAATGGATCATCTTTGGAATTTCTCAGTTCTCCACCATTATGTTTGCATCGACTGACAAAGTCTTTATCTGCGTTCAGTACATAATAAAAATATGTTTCGCCATCCTGTGTCACGGTGCATTTTTGTTCGTTTGCATCATATTGTCCATAAAGCTGATTTTCACATTCTTGTTCTGCATAAGTTGTATCATTGATGTTATTCATGATTTCCATAACGTATGACAAATCAAAACACGCACTCAGAGTGTTTTGGATGCTACCGTATGCAGCAATTGGCACCATATCTGTCGGGCAAATACATGTTGTGTCATTACCAAATGTCATCATATCCAGCGATACAGGTTCTCCATATTGATTGATAACACTTGTTTTACAACCGCATTGCCCAATTTTTGGATCGTAAAAGCTAGACGTGCTGCGCGAAGACTGGTTGAAAGTATAACATTGTCGCATGATATCTTTGGTTGTGGCTGTGTTGTTATATGAATTACCTGTCATGGGTACTTCTATACCGGTGAGCGCGATTGTGTTGGTAAAGGTTTGTGCATATATTTTATCAGCAACATTAGCATTGTCTTTATTGTCTGTATTGTTATGATACTCTAACACATCGTAACATACATTTCGGTCTGGAACATCAACATGATATTTGTCATCGCCATCGCCACATTCCCAAACCCTGATAAAGGGATAATTTGCGTATTCGGGCTGATATGTCTCTTGACAACGGTTTGAGTCTTCATCGGTATATTCGTGATAATCATTTTTGGCATACTGATTCACGCCACATGCGCAATACGCTTCTGCATTTTTGAATTGATTTTGTATATATCCATACACATCCCCGCTCGACGAATATATTGTATATTCAGATGTCTCACAATAAGCCTTGGAGTAATCTGTTGCATCGCATCCACCGGAATTATTCTTAAAGTACCCATTATTTTCATCGCATGCAAAATCCGTTAAACCTGATTTATCACAGATGCTGTTTTCCGGACATGGAATACACGATGTCTGTCTTGTGTTGGGTTGATACGTTCCGCTTTCGCATAGTGTTCTTCCGTTAACAGTGGATTGTCCTTTTGTCGCGGTTGTCGTTTTATCACAATAGTAACCTGCAGGACAGTCTTGGCAGTCTTTGGTCGCAGGTTCATAATATGTTCCTTCATAACAAGTTACTGTGTCATATTGCGTACAACCAACATTCAAACCGTTTTCAGTTATTACATCCCCATAACAAGGTTTGCAAGATGAAGCGCCTTCAGCTGAATACTGGTTCGAAGTGCATTTTGTCATCCCATTATTAACCGCACCACTGCACGCATAACCGGCAGGACATAACGTGCAATTACCATTATCCAAATAATACCCAGACTTGCATCCACCTGTACCTGTTGACGGGGTGTCATTTGTACCCGGTGTCAGGTTTTCTTTTACGCATGTCAGTTTGTCTTCGCTCTGTGTATAACCTGATTCTGTGCATGAACATGTAGTGCCATCCCACGTACCATGGCTGTCCGTACATAATTGTTGTTTATTTATGCATATTATCTTATCTGTCGATTGCGCTAAATCACTTTCGGTGCATGTACATTCTGCTTTTTCTTCGTCCCACTCGCCGCCCGAATTTTCGCACGCAATAAGACGTTTATCCATTATCTTTGCAACCCATGATTTCTGATCTACCGTTTCCCCCAATGCAGACATACAGGTCGTTATCACAGATGCGCATGATTTTACCGCGCTGTCGCTGATGTTGTCGTTTGTGCTGTAACGATTATTTTCATTCACACATTCAATCACGTCTGATATACATTCACTGCGGAACTCTGCAATTACTTCGTCATGACGTTTCTTTATCTGGGGAATGACACGTGTCAGGTATTCATCAATAACACGATTGGTTTCGGTGAACACGCCATCCACGTACGTATAGTCCTGACACAGATTCATCGGTTCCGCACATGGACCAAACGCCTTGCCATCACGCGGATCATCCAACATTTTGTCCGTTAGTAATTTTTTTGTCTCGTCCGTCTTAAACTCGCCAATTTCACTGCCCAATACAACTTCGCCAGCAACAATGTATTTACCTTCGTAATCCAGGCAGTATTCATAATC
>SUUL01000008.1 GCA_015062545.1 Alphaproteobacteria bacterium
TCTGTAAATAAGCCGTCATTTGGCGTTCCGCATCCGCATCTGCTTTCTTTTCCGCCAGACCTGTCGCCAACATCTGACCACCTGCACCGGTCGCTGCCATGGTCGCACCACCCAACATACGATTAGCAAACGATTGTTCACGTTCTTTGGCGGCCTTGACCTTCTCTTCTAAATCTTCTTCGCAACTTAGTCTGTCTTCTGATTCCGCATAGCCACTGGCACAACCATCAACGATACATTCAATTTCTTTGGTATCCGGATTAAACTCACGATGAGACGCAGTGGAATGTTCAGGCGCACTGTCACATGGACCTGATATCTCAACACAAGAATCATCTTTCAGTTCATATCCATCTTCACACTTGGATGGCACACATTCGCCATTACGCATAACACCGGCAGTCGCATGTGCCACACCAGACTGACATTCCGTACCATCTGCCGCAGGCGTTTGTGCCGGCGCAGCCGCCGAATTTTCATCAGTTGGCGCACTTGTTGTCGTTCCATCATTTGATACCTGGGCAGATTCGCCTGCCGATGTATTATCAGATGCCGCGGTTTCTGACGTGTCTGTGCTTTGTGCAACACATTTGCCATTCACAACATGGTAATTCGCCATGCACTTATATGCAAAGCAAATATCATTACCTGATGTATCCTTGATGGTTATTTTTTCACTGTTGTCAATCAGGGATTGTACAATACTATTTTTATCCGCCTCTGGTATCTGATCTGACGAACACTGTTTTAAGTCTTTTTTTACAACAACACATTCGTTATTAACAACCTCATAATCAGACGAAACGCAACTGTCAACCTTGCACTTGGCTGTGCGCGATTGGGCATCCCATTCCAAATGCGCGGTTGCCGCATTCGCAGGCATTTCCGTACAGTCACCATTGACTTTCATACAAATAACTTTATTATCCGCATCTGCACTGGCGCGCCCATTTTCAACTTTGACTTTATAATCCTTTGGGCAACTGGCATCGGTTACACACCACCCCTGATTTTTACCATTTTTGTAAACCAACCACGAACCCGATTTACATGCGGTCGCATAACATTGTAAATTTGAATTATATTTACCTGCACTGGCCCACCCCGCACGCATAACCTTGGCCAAATCATCCGGTGTACACGCACCACCATACGTTTTACGAGAAGCGACAACACCCGTACCTGTAACATTAGATTGTGTTTGCGATGATGGCGTTGTTGCCTCTCCTGTTTTTTTCACCTCATCATTGTCATAAAGTGTATTACACCTTTTACCATCTTTTGATGGCCACCCTTCATTGCACTCTAAAATCACAAACTCCCAACCACGCGATGGTCCAGACAACTCAGGATTACATGTAATCTTACATTTTTTCGCATCATTAGAAACGTTATCAAAACGATAACAATCATCTATTGTCGTACTATCCCCCTTAAAATAATCACGACCACCATAGCTACATATTGTTGGTACGAATTCTTCTGGTTGTGCTACTGGCATATTTGGCTGCTTATTACTTTTTTTACCAGAAGCAGCTTGTTGGAAAGTGCGTCCTAAATCAGCATACGGATTTGCCACATACCCATAACACACCTGATCAATGCCACAGAATACAAAAATTACTGAACAAAAAATCGCAAACTTAAACCGCAAAGCGCATTCTCCCTTTCGCATAATTATATCAAATTACCCACTGCAATCCAAGCACAAAAAACCGCCATCTGGCGGTCTTTTTTTATTTCCCACGATTTTGTTCTTTTAAACGTTGGGGTTGAACAACCGAATACAAATACCCCATTTGATGAAACAAATCCAAAAACTGTTCTGGTTTTAATTCCAATTTTTTACCATCAACCGACACATACGCTTCTTGCATGTTCTGTTGTGGATTATTGGTTTCCACACCGCGTACAACCACACGTGGCAACCCCAAACCACCAAAACCATATTCCCACAACGCGGCCCCAGGCACAATTTCTGCAATCTTTTTACCATTAACCCAAATATTTGAATTCGGGTCAACCAATAATGCCTTCAGTGATTCATAGTCCATAAAACCCCCTTTCTTGTTTATTCTTAATACGGACATTTTACACTTTTGTATAAAAAATTAAAGAAAAAAGTGCAGATGCGCCGTTGTTGGCAAGCCCCCAGGATTAGCGATAGAAATTAAATAGAATGATAAAAAAATCCCAAGCACCTAGTTTTGGGATAAAAATTAAAGAAAAATGTGCAGATGCGCCGTTGTTGGCAAGCGCAGTGTACAAATGCTACATAAACGCGCCAACAACAAGCAGATGTGCAATTTTATTTAATTTTTTTTAATACAAGGCTGGCGTTCGTTCCGCCAAAACCAAAACTGTTACTTAACGCAACATCCACCTTGCGCTGTTTTGCAACATTTGGTACCAAATCAAAATCACCAACCGCATCTTCTGGGTCTTCCAAGTTAATGGTTGGTGGAACAATGCCATCACGCATCGCCAACACACAGAATATCGCTTCTACTGCACCGGCGGCACCCAACAAATGCCCCGTCACAGATTTTGTTGATGACATGGACACAGGCAAATCACCAAACAATGTCTGAACCGCCGCCAATTCACCCATATCACCCAGTCCCGTTGATGTACCATGTGCATTTACATAATCAACGTCCGCCGGTTGCAAGCCCGCATCATTTAATGCCGCCTGCATTGCACGCATACCACCTTCGCCATTTGATGCAGGCGCAGTAATATGATACGCATCACCCGACATACCATAGCCTGCAACCTCGGCATAAATTTTTGCACCACGTGCAACCGCATGTTCGTATTCTTCCAGAACCAAAATACCCGCACCTTCGGCCATGATAAAACCATCACGATTTTTATCCCATGGGCGTGATGCACGTTCTGGTTCATCATTACGCGTACTTAATGCACGCATCGCGCAGAACCCCGCCAATGCAATACGACTAACCACGCCTTCGGCACCACCGCAAATCATGATATCTGCATCGCCATATTTAATCATACGTGCGGCTTCGCCAATCGAATGCGCACCTGTTGCACACGCAGTTACCACAGAAATATTTGGTCCTTGGAAACCATACTTAATAGAAATATTTCCCGCAGTCATATTAATGATTCCCTTTGGGATAAAGAACGGACTGACACGGCGTGGGCCGCCGGTATGCAGTTCAATACAATTATCATAAATCGTATCAAATCCACCAATACCACTGCCGACCGACACGCCAATACGTGTCTTGTCACCTGTGTAATTTTCCAAGCCCGCATCCTTGATTGCTTCATCCGCCGCAACCATTCCATACATAATGCACTTATCCAATTTTCTTTGTTCGCGCGCATCAATAACCGCATCTGGGTTATATTGCCCCGGTTCTGTTCCACGCACAGGCACACCCGCAATTTGTGATGCCAAATCTGCCACATCAAACGTATCAATTTTGCGCACACCGGATTTACCCGCAACAACATTTTTCCACGCGTATTCAATCCCCGTTCCAACCGGCGACACAATTCCCATACCGGTAATAACAACTCTTTTCATAACAAATAATCCTTTATCAAGGGTTAAACATAACTAACATACGCAAATATCATATACATTTTATTCCCTAAAATACAGAAAAAAATACGCTGGCACAAACGCCAGCGCATAAAAAACTTAACAATACACTAATTAGTTTTTCTTGTGTTCGTCAATGTATTTTACTGCATCACCAACTTTTTCCAATTTCGCAGCTGCATCGTCTGGAATTGTGATATCAAATTCTTTTTCAACTTCCATAACGAATTCAACAACGTCCAAGCTGTCTGCACCCAAGTCATTTACGAATGCTGCAGATTCTGTAACCTTTTCTTCTGGCACACCCAGTTTTTCAGCTACGATTTTTTTTACTTTTTCAAAAGTTGTCATTTCTTTTTTCCTTTGTTTTAGTTAAATTGTTTGGTCCATACCACGACCGTCATTACCCACTAAACTATCATTTTCTGATATTGCTGTCAAGGAATTATAACAAACAATAACAAACTTGACAAAAATCAGCCCTGGACAGGTTCATCTAAAATTTCATCTAACAAGCTGTTCAAATTATCACGAAAGTCTTCCTTGTCTGATGCCCAAACAACCCGGCGCATCAAGAACTTATGCACATCATCCATTGTTAAATTTGGTATACCTGCATTTGTTACAACACGTTTCCACGCGGTACGTGGATCTATCAAATGCATACCACCACGACTGGCAAAAACCCATTGACCATCTTGTGGCAAATCTTGCAACAACAGCACCGCCCGATTAGACAACGGCCATCCATTCCACATATCATGATTAAAATCCAAGTCTTCCCATGCCATCGCAAAAACTTTGGAACGTGACGCAAATCCATATATCAACATCAAAAACGCAGAACGCAACACAATATCCGATTCGCGCCCGATTGCATGCACCAATCGCAACAGTCCCGCCCGGTTCAGCGGACGAACACGCCGATTTTGTACAATCTTGTCCAAGCATGACACAGGATTACTTTTCGTATATCCCATTTCAATGGCATAATTAAAAATACTGTGCAGCAATTCTTGCATACGTGCCGCGATTGCATTTCCACGTATATTACCAATTACACCACGCACATCATCGGGGGTAATTTCTGCAATTTTTTTATCAAACAACCCCACCAAATGCAAATTAATTGCACGCACCAGTTTCATATAAGAATCTTCGCCACGGCGAACCCGATTCGCCAAATACAAATCCAAGAATTGTTTGAACGAAATCTTCTTGCGGCGAATCGGCGGTTTTTTATTTACATTATCCAATATTGTCACAACCATTGCGCGCGCATCTTCTATATCGACATCTGGATAGTTACCAATTATGATTCTTTTATCTTTGCCGCGCACACGTTTACGAACAAAGAAAGTTTTTGCACCACGACTGGTAATATACATACGCAAACGCGGTTCAGAAATATCTTGGACAACATCAAAGCCCGCCGCCGGTGCTGGCAGGTTATCCAATATATAAGAATTAAAATAAAATTGGTGCGCCATGGTGGCCCCCTTTGATTTTAATTATTTTACACGCTCAAATTTTTTACCCCAGAATTTATCAACTGTCTGACGTAATGCATCCGCTTTGTCATACGCATCATGATATTCACGATTTCGTTCCGCATAATCGCATTTACTTTTAAGAAAATCTACGCCCCCGCGACAGGCATACCACACGGGACACATCTGTTCTTTCATATTTTTATTTTCATCAATAATGTAATTTACACACGAATATGGACGTGCATATTTTGTCACATCATGCACACTAGAAATTCTGCCACGCGCAGCCAGCATTGCATTATGCGCATCTTCTGCCTGTTGACGTAAATCTTGAAATTCTGCCCAGTCAGTTTTTTTCTGTTCCAGGCTTGTTTTGATTAAATATTTCCAAAATGACATTTTTTACCTCATTTACGTCACATCTTGAACATACATAACTTTGTTATCCAAGATGTGACTAACAACCTTAATTATTTTGCACGTGCAAATTTATCTTTCCAGAACGTGTTTACCGCACATTCCAATTCTTCAACTTTTTTCAGACTGTCTTCATACATATGATTATATTGAACATTTGGACAATCCAATTTAGTGCAACGATTTCCACGATGTGAAAAATGTTCACAATATTTTTTCTGTACATATGGGGTTGGCTCTGCCGCGCCATCTGACATATCCATTGGATCAAACTTATGCACGATACATCTATTTTTCACCGATTCCATTCTTTCATTATCATCGCAACTATACACAAGACTGTAATAACATGAATCCGACCGCTTGCGCGCCAATGCAAACATTTCTTTCAAGTGTCTATATTCCTTAAAATCTTTCCATTTCTGATCGGCACTAACATCAAGCATATATCTAATCATAGTCATATCAGACTCCTTTGGTTTAAGATACTTTCAATGCGTTGATAAACGCACTCTGTGGGATTTCAACATTTCCAAAAGAACGCATACGCTTTTTCCCTTCTTTTTGTTTTTCCAACAGTTTACGTTTACGTGTTATATCCCCCCCATAACATTTCGCAGTAACATCTTTGCGATATGCTGCGATTGTCTCGCGCGCGATAATTTTTCCACCGATTGCAGCCTGTAACGGAATCTTGAATTGATGACGTGGAATCAAATCTTTCAATTTTTCCACAATCTGACGACCGCGTTTTTCTGCAAAAGACCGATGACACATAAAAGACAAAGGTTCTACATTTTCTTCATTAACCAAAATATTCACCTTGACCAAATCAGATGCCTGATACCCATACACCACATAGTCAAACGATGCATACCCCGAAGATATAGATTTCACCCTGTCATAAAAATCAAATACAATCTCTGCCAATGGTAATTGATATACCAACACAGCACGATTACCAACATAAGAAATATTTTCTTGCACACCACGTCTTTCTGCACACAGTGACATAATTCCACCCATATATTTATCGGGCATCATAATTGTCGCACGCACCCATGGCTCTTCAATAGATTCTATTTTTGTAGGTTCTGGCATATCGGCTGGATTTTCCAAGTCAATCACTTCGCCATTACGCAAATGAATTTTATACAACACACTTGGCACGGTATTAATCAGATTCAAATTAAATTCACGCGCCAATCTCTCGCTGATAATTTCCATATGTAACAATCCCAAGAAACCGCACCGCAATCCAAACCCCAGCGCAGACGACTTTTCCACCGTAAACATAAATGACGCATCGTTTAACGCCAACTTCTCTGCACTTTCACGAAATGTTGGATAATCGTCTGCCTCTACTGGAAAGAAAGAAGAAAACACAACCGGCACAGATGGCTTAAACCCAGGCAGCATCTTGGCATTTTCTGCACGCGCATCAACAATCGTATCGCCCACCTTGCAATCATGAATTGTTTTCATACCTGTAATAATAAAGCCAATTTCACCCGTATGCAGTTTATCCACATTTACCATTTTTGGCGTAAAGTAACCAATTTTATCAACAACATATTCTGCACCCGTTGCCATAAATTTAATTTTCTGACCGCGATTTAATTCACCATCAACCACACGCACCAAAATCACAACACCCAAATAAGAATCGTACCAAGAATCCACCAACAACGCACGCGTTGGCGCATTTTCATCCCCATGTGGCGCAGGTAATTTTGTTACAATTTCTTCCAACAAATCTGCAACACCTTCACCTGTTTTACCAGACACCGCCAACGCTTCATTTGCATCCAGCCCAATAACATCTGCAATTTGTTCGCGCGTTCCAACAACATCACTTGATGGCAGGTCAACCTTGTTCAAGACCGGCAACATTTCCAAATCATTATCCAATGCCAAATATGCATTTGCCAATGTTTGCGCCTGAACACCTTGGGTTGCATCCACCAGAACCAGCGCACCTTCACACGCGGCCAATGAACGCGAAACCTCATAAGAAAAGTCCACATGTCCGGGCGTATCCATCAAATTCAACTGATACACTTCGCCATTTTTTGCCTTGTAATTCAAACGCACCGTTTGCGCTTTAATCGTAATACCGCGTTCACGTTCAATATCCATTGAATCCAATACTTGCGCCTTCATCTCACGCGATTGCAGACCACCTGTGATTTCAATCAACCTGTCTGACAGTGTTGATTTACCATGATCAATATGTGCAACAATGGAAAAATTACGAATATTACTTTGTTTCATACACAAACACCTATGCTATACGTGGCATATACTAGTACACTATTGCCGCATTCGCAAGATGAAATTTTTCAGAATTTTAATTTAGATTATTCAACAATTCATCAATTCTGGCGGCCTTTTCCAAGGTGTCATCATATTGGAATTTAATATCTGGGACATATTTTTGATTCATACGCGCCGCCAATTCAAACCGTACCATACGTGTAATTTCATCTAATCTTTTCTGTACAGCATCAATATCTGAATTTCGTGTATAGAAAAACAAACGCACAAACTGCAAACCACCATGCGCCACACTACCCACCAACGACACACCTGATATCAACGCATCATCACCCCAGTTATCACGCAAAATTTCTGCGACCAATGTTTGTACTTTGGCAGCAACACGTTCACCACGATTTGAATTAAATTGTCTTTTTGGCATATTCAATATATCCTGTTAATAACTTATTGTTATTGTAAAATATAAAATATTAAATTACAATCAAGTAAATTTTTTTGGGGGAACTTATGAAATTTTCAGAATATATATTAAAGAAGTCAGAATCACGCGGTTATTCATGGATTGTATTTTTATTAACAATATGCGAATCGATATTTTTATTTATCCCCCCCGAAGTCTTTATGACCCCACCAATTATCGCAAACAAGAAACGCGCTGTTCCGATTACAATCGCGGCATCTTTGGGTTCATTGGTCGGTGGCGCATTGGCATACATGATTGGTATGTGGTTATACGATTCGCTGGGCATTTGGTTAATAGAAACATTCTCTAATCCAGAATTAATTGAATCTACGATAAAGCCAATGTTCAGCAAATATGGAATTATGATTATTGTTCTAACTGCTGTAACACCAATACCATATAAATTACTTGCAATATGGTTGGGTTTTATCGGTTATCCGATTTGGTTATTCTTGGGCGTATCTGCAATATTCCGCACAGGACGTTTTGCAATAATTGCGGCATTGTTATATTTCTTCCAAGAACGCGCAAATACGATTGTAACAAAATATTTCTGGCCATTAACGATTGGTGCAATTATTGCAGCAGGTTTGGGAATTGGTTTAGTCAGTTTATTCTAAAGCGAAATAAAAAATGCCCCGATGGGGCATCTTTTATTTTTCTTCGTCTTTATTATCTAAACCAATTTTTGTTTTGATTGGTTCAATAACAGATTCCTTGATTGGATCAACGATTGATTCCTTGGCACTGTCCAATGTACGAATTAATGCACGGCGAATTTTGCCACTGATTGTCATTGGCAAACTGTCTACAAATTCAATAACACGTGGCATCTTGTAATGCGCGGTACGCGACTTTACATAATCTTGTAATTGCCGCACCAATACATCACCTGGCTGGAAATATTTATTCAACACCACAGTCGCCTTAACTGCCTGCCCACGCGCAGGATCTGGGATACCAGTTACTGCAACTTCACGTACAGCCGGATGTTCAATCAAAACAGATTCTACTTCAAACGGGCTAACACGATAACCACTCGCCTTGATTAAGTCATCGTTACGTCCCACGAACCAGTAATATCCATCTGCATCACGATATGCCACATCACCTGTATGATAATATCCATCGCGATAAACCGCTGCCGTCTGCTTTTCATTTTTATGATACCCTTGGAACAGCCCCAGCGGCTTTGCGTCTTTAACCTGCACACAGATTTCCCCAACTGTCCCCGCTTCGGTTACCACGCGTCCACGTTCATCCAACAATACAACATTCCAACCCGCGGCAGGCATCCCCATAGACCCAGGCTTTGGTTCAATCCATTGATTGTTAAACAGCATCACACACGTTTCCGTCTGTCCAAAGCCTTCATGCAATTTAACACCCGTTTTTTCCAAAAAGCGTTCATACACCTCTGGGTTCAACGCTTCACCTGCGATATCCGCCTTTTTCAATGCGGACAAATCATAGTTAGACATATTTGCATGAATCATCATCTTGTATGCCGTTGGTGGCGCACAGAAAGACGTGATATGATTTTCAGCAATCGCGGTCAACAAATCATGCGCTGTAAAGACACGTGCAAAATCAAACACGAACACAGTTGCCCCCGCCAACCATTGACCATACATCTTGCCCCAAGAACACTTGGCCCATCCCGATTCGGACAAAGTAAAATGAATATCGCCATCATCCAAGCGTTGCCAAAACACAGCGGTATTTATATGTCCCAATGGGTATGCAAAATTATGCGCGACCATTTTTGGCATATCTGTTGTACCACTGGTAAAATAAACAACCATTGTGTCTGTATTTTCATTTGGTACACGTTCCATCGTATTTGGATATGTATCACATGCGTTGGATATTTCTGCACAGTCTATATACTGTATTTTTTCATCTGCACCAATAGCATCCTTGACTTCGCTACCAACAAACCCATCATCAAACACGACCACAGCTTTGGCATTTGCGGCATCCAATCTATATTTAATATCCTTAGATTTCAGTTGATTGGTTGATGGAATTGGGATAACCCCCAACTTGTGCATTGCCATCATCAAGACCCAATATTCCCACCTTCTGCGCAAGAACAATAAAACCGTATCACCCTTTCTAAGACCACGTGCGCTTAAAAAATTCGCCACTGCATTTGACATTTTGGACAGATTATCAAAAGTAATTTCTTTTTTATCACCATCATCATTTGTCCACAGCACCGCCACCTTGTCTGGTGTTTCTGTTGCGATTACATCAACAACATCATACGCAAAGTTAAAATTTTCTGGCACACTAGGGATTGCGTTTTGCACATAATCATCATAATTATCAAAATTTTCTTTATTCAAGAATCTTGTTGCAAACATCTTTCATCCTTTAACTTATGCAAAAATAAATATGGTGCAAAATTCACAAAAAAACAAGTCCCCAGGTTAATTTTTTTGCAAAGAACGATTGACAGACACAGGCAATTTTTGCGAAAATTCCCATGGAAACCAAAGGAAAGAACACTGATGACAAATACGACAGTACCACATTGCGATGGCTGCGAACGCCATTGTGAATTTGACGCATTTACCCGCACACGCGATAAATCTATCTACCCTGTAATCGGCAAGAAAATCATCCAAGATTACACATCATCTGACCAATCGCATCAGTATATATCTGCGGGTCAGTTACGCAGTTACGAAGCAGCCATTAAATTGGCACGAAAAATTGCATTATCCTGTAAACACTACAAGACAAAATAAAAATACCCCGAACGGGGTATTTTTTTCTCTGGTCGGAGTGACGGGGTTCGAACCCACGACCTCTACGTCCCGAACGTAGCGCTCTACCAGGCTGAGCTACACTCCGAAAACTGCATGTCGGATTATGCACACAAACAAAATTAAAATCAACAGTTTTCAAATAAAAATCCCCCACCTGGGGGATTTTTATTGTTTTTAGTTCTTTCTTGGGAACTTAACTGCGGCCTGTGCAGCAGCCAAACGTGCGATTGGCACACGGAATGGTGAACAAGACACAGAATTAAATCCAACCTGATGGAAGAAGGAAATAGATTCTGGATCACCACCATGTTCACCGCAAACACCCAAGTGGATATGTTCGCCTTTGGTGTCACGCGCTTTTTTAACTGCGTCTTTAATCAACAAACCAACGCCCAACTGATCAACAGATGCGAATGGGTCTGCGATATAAACACCGCGCGCACGATATTCATCCAAGATTTTTGCTGTATCGTCACGTGACATACCCAATGTAGTCTGGGTCAAATCGTTTGTACCGAATTCAAAGAATTCACAAGATTCTGCAATTTCATTTGCCAAAACTGCGGCGCGTGGCAATTCAATCATAGAACCAACTGTATATTCTACTGATGCGCCCTTTTCTGCGAACAAAGATTGTGCAGTTGCATCAATTACAGCCTTAACGATATCAACTTCTTTCTTAGAACCTACCAATGGCACTTCAATTTCTGGGAACACTTGGATACCATTTGCTTTGCATTCCAGCGCAGCCGACAAGATTGCGCGTGTCTGCATTTCGCAAATTTCTGGGTATGTAATTGCCAAGCGGCAACCACGATGTCCCAACATTGGGTTTTGTTCATGCAGTTGTTCTGCGCGTGCCTTGATGAATTCTACTGTTTTGCCGATATGTGCAGCCAATTCTTCAATTTCTGCATCTGTATGTGGCAAGAATTCATGCAATGGTGGGTCAATCAAGCGAATTGTCACAGGCAGCCCATCCATAATCTTGAACAATTCAACAAAGTCCGCTTTCTGATATGGCAACAACTTTGCCAACGCAGCGCGGCGACCTGCTTCATCTTCTGCCAAAATCATTTCGCGCATATCTTGGATACGGCTTGGGTCAAAGAACATGTGTTCTGTACGTGCCAGACCGATACCTTCTGCACCAAAGTCACGTGCTTGTTTTGCGTCTTTTGGTGTTTCTGCGTTTGCTTTGACTGTCAAAGTTTTGATTTCATCAACCCATCCCATCAAAGTACCAAAGTTACCTGTCAGTTCAACAGATACTGTTGGGATTTTACCTTCAATGATTTGACCTTTTGCGCCGTCAATAGATACCCAGTCACCTTCGTGGATAACTGTACCATCTGTTGTTTTCAACGTTTTCGCTTCATAGTCAATTTTGATATCAGGTGACCCAGATACGCATGGTGTACCCATACCACGTGCAACCACCGCTGCGTGTGATGTCATACCACCACGTGCGGTAATAACACCTTGTGCGGCATTCATACCTGCAATATCTTCTGGTGATGTTTCAATACGGATTAACATAACCTGTTTGCCTTCTGCGGCCCATTTTTCTGCATCTTCTGCATTAAACACGGCCTGACCAACTGCGGCCCCTGGGGATGCAGGCAAACCTGTTGCGATAACTTTCTTTTCTGCCTTTGGATCCAACATTGGGTGCAACAAGTGATCCAACTGATCTGCACCAACGCGCAAGATAGCTTCTTCTTTTGTCAGCAATCCTTCTTCTACCATTTCCACGGCCATACGCACTGCAGCGGCTGCTGTACGTTTACCATTACGGCACTGCAGCATCCACAATTTTCCATGTTCGATTGTGAATTCCATATCCTGCATGTCTTTATAGTGCTTTTCCAACTTTTCACGAACATCGCACAGTTCTTGATATACAGATGGCATTGCTTCTTCCAGTGACAAGCGACCAGAACCATCTTTGCTCATTGGCTGTGGTGTACGAATACCTGCCACAACGTCTTCACCCTGTGCATTAATCAGATATTCACCATAGTATTTATTTTCCCCTGTTGCAGGGTCGCGGCTAAAGCATACACCTGTTGCGGAATCATCACCAGAATTACCGAATACCATCGCCTGAACATTCACAGCGGTACCCCAATCTGCAGGGATATTATTCAACTTACGATATGTGATTGCTTTCTTTGACATCCAAGAACCGAACACAGCGCCGATACCCAACTTCAACTGTTCCCATGGATCTTGTGGGAAAACCTTACCAATTTTGACACCGATTTCCTTGAACTTTTCAACCAGTTCTTTCAAGTCATCTGCTGTCAATTCTGTATCCAGTTTATAACCTTTTTCATCTTTCATGCGTTCCAGCGTATGTTCAAACAGGTCAATATCTGCCCCCATAACAACATCACTAAACATCATGATAAAGCGGCGATAAGAATCATATGCAAATCTTTCATTACCGGAAATTTTTGCCAACGCCTTAACTGTTTCGTCATTCAAACCCAAATTCAACACAGTATCCATCATCCCAGGCATAGAAACGCGTGCCCCTGAACGAACGGAAACCAGCAATGGATTTTCCAGATCGGCAAACTTTTTACCCATAATGGATTCAACATGTGCGATACCAGCGCGCACTTGATCCATCAAATCTGCCGGATAAGTCTGATTATTTTCATAATAGTATGTACAAACTTCGGTTGTAACTGTAAAACCTGCAGGCACAGGCAAACCAACCAAGTTCATTTCGGCCAAATTAGCACCCTTACCGCCCAACAGATTTCGCATATCTGCCTGGCCTTCGGCTTGACCGTTACCGAATGTGTATACCCATTTGTTACTCATGGTTTCTCCTTTGAATTATACGCCTGCAGATTGTGGGGTATGCAGTGCAGAAAATCAAGAAAAAAATCAGCCCACCGGCTGATTTTTTACATTGCGCATGCACATAATACAGAAAACAGCTTTGACACATCCGAATCGGACCGCGAATTAATGACGACAGGCACACGTGCGCCCAAAACCACACCCCCGAATATCCAGTCCCCGAATTGTACCATGGATTTTAATGTATTATTACCGGCCTCTATATTATGGAACAGCAGCACATCTGCATCCCCTGCGATTGGTGCGACCACGCCCTTGGCACGTGCGGCATCTTTTGACACGGCAATATCCAACGCCAACGGCCCCGACACAATACAATCTTTGATTTCCCCGCGCAGATTCATATTATGCAACGCATCTGCATCAACTGTTGCCTGCATTGCGGGGTTCAAAACTTCTACGGCGCACAATGGTGCAACCTTGGGTGTTGTTACCCCAGTATGCTGTGCCAACTTAACGGCATTGTTAATCAGGTGAACCTTGGTTTCCAAATTCGGATACATCACCATTGCGATATCGGTCAAGAACAACGTGCGATTACGCGATGGCGAATACATCACCGCCACATGTGACAAGATATTATTTTCACGAATACCTGTTTCACGATTCAATACCGCGCGCAAGATATCTGCGGTATGAATTTGTCCTTTCATTAACACATTGGCGCGCCCATCACGCACAACCTGTACGGCACAGCGTGCGGCATCTAAATCTGAATCTGCATTAATAATTTCAAACGGCGAAATATCAATATTATTATCATGCGCAACCTGCTTAATTTGCGCATACGGCCCACATAAAATTGCCCCCACACCTGCGACATCATACGCCTGACGTAAAGAAGCCAATACATTTGGATCTGTTGCCATTGCCACGGCGACAACATGCGTTTTACCTGCCATCATACCCAAGAATTTATTTTTCAACCCATCTGGAATCATTCCTACTTCCTTTATTTCACTTCGGGCATCAGCATAGCGCAAAAACGAATTCCCCGACAAGAAAAAAATACCCCCTGTTCCCTGCCCCCACATGTATGCACTCCATTCCCTGCCCCCTTGTGGGGCGGGTCAGAATTCCCGACAATTTATTGACGTTGGAATTCTGGGGTGGGGGTAAAATCACCCGTAAAAATATATGCCGATATTCCCTGCCCCCTTGTGGGGCGGGTCAGAATTCCCGACAATTCATTGGCGTTGGAATTCTGGGGTGGGGGTAAAAAACAAAGGAAATAAACAGAATTTTTGTGAAAAAATTCTGTCATTCTGAACTTGATTCAGAACCCAGGTAATGCGCGCACGCGCGCACAAATAACATAGGATTAATTGTACCTAGGTTCTGGGGTCAAGCCCCAGAATGACAATTTTTTTGTAAAAAATTGTAGTAAGGAATTATAGTAAACAAATATGCTGATATTCCCTGCCCCCTTGTGGGGCGGGTCAGAATTCCCGGCAATTTATTGGCGATGGAATTCTGGGGTGGGGGTAAAAAACAAAGGAAATAAACAGAATTTTTGTGAAAAAAATTCTGTCATTCTGAACTTGATTCAGAACCCAGGTTTTGCGCGCATGCGCGCACAAATAACGAGGGATTAATTGTACCTAGGTTCTGGGGTCAAGCCCCAGAATGACAATTTTTTTGTAAAAAAAATTGTAGTAAGTAATTCTTGTGAAAAAATATGCTGATATTCCCTGCCCCCTTGTGGGGCAACAAAAAACCGCCAAATGGCGGTTTCTTATTCAATCCAAATCTTGGCAGATGTCGTTGACGTTGCAGAACCCGCAGGTACCGTACCCCACTCTGCAACACCGGCGGTTGTTGCATTGGCGGTCGCAACATTAATCGAGTTATCTAAATCTGAAATGGTAACATTTGTCCCCGCAGTCAGTTTATTCTCTTCAATCTCGTTTTTCATATATTCAACACTGGGAACGATCCTCCCTGCCTCATCAGAGGTCGCAGAATCTGCCCAGTTTAAACTCTGATCATCCGCATCAAGAAGTTCATCATCATCATCCACCACCCAAACAACACCTGGAACAGGAACGCCGTTCAAACCATCGGGTGTCGCAAAGGGAATACCTATAACACCATCCTCAATAATAGGACCATAAGCATCTTCTTCCCCGTCACGAGAAAATGTCAGTTCCGCGGCAGTCAAAAAATCTACCCCTGTCACTACGCCAGGCTCACGAGCATATGGGTCAGCTCCTAAATTCATCCTAGCAAAACTTGCCAACGGGGGGGTATTCGCCGCAATCGCATCTTTCATATACGAAACATTCGGAACCAGCGCATCCATCAAATAGTCATAATCTTCACTCATGTTGTTATAATCATCTTCACGAGACGCAATATAAACAGCACCAGGGGCCATTTCCAGACCATGATCCACCACGTCCCTATACGTAGGCGCAACCGGCAACAAAGACGCTGCAATTCTGCTGACTGCTTTTACCTGGCCACTTGAATTAACATACACAGGTTTACTTGTATCTCCCGCCGCATTCGGTTTATTCGCCGCAATCTCGCCTTTCATATACTTAACGGTTGGAACTACCGACCCTGCATCACCAGCTGCATCAAGATTTGCCATCTCTTCTGACATACTTAACGAAGATTCATATTCATCATCATTACCCGCCACCCAAACAACACCAGCTACAGGCATAGGCACACTTTCCTGATTTTCAGCCATTGCGTAAGGGATAACTATAGTACCATCGCTACGTATTCCAGGACCATAACCATACTGGTCAAAGCCATCTCCATAATAATACATCTCCGCATCAGACGCATATCTTATTCCACCTACCATACCTAGTTCTGATTCTGCACTATCCCAATAATCTACTGCGGGGTAAAATTCTGCAACTGGTAACAAAGAACTTGCAATCGCAGTTACCGCGGCGGCTTTGCCATCATTATCAATATAGACAGGCGTACTTGTATTACCCGCTGCAGGCAACTTTTCATCCACATATTCATCCACATATTTTGTTGATGCAATATCGGCATGGACGGCACCTGTGGCAAACAACGCAAACACAGAAATTGCAAGCACAAAGTTCTTCTTTATCATTCTGAAACCCCACCAATAAAATAATTCTCTGTTTTGTTTATATGCATTATACCGATTTTGCCCGTCCCCACACAAGAACAAAATAACACATATTGTAAAAATTCCAAAAAAACACCCTTGACTTGAAATTTTTATAATACGGCCACTAAAAAATTTTTGGGATGGGCGGTTTCCCCCCACCCCAAATATTCATACCCCAACGGGATCTATTCTGCAACTGCAGGTGTCACAGGAGGGATTTTACCTTCAACAGCTGTTGAACCGCTAATCAATTCCCATGCCAATTTACCATCACGTGCAACCATTGCACATTCCGCATTTTCTTCTTTGCATTTCGTAGGCAATGTATCAATCAAATTAATCCATCCGGCGTTTGAACCAATCTGATAATCCGCATCTGATTTGTCTTGCGCCGCTGCCGCCGCCGCTTTTGCTTCATTAATACCTATTTCAGCAGCAGTCTTATTTGAATTTACAGTCGATGTCAACGTGCTAACCGCTGAACTCAATCCCGCAGCAGCACCTGCCACAGCTGAAACTTCCGCATCTACATAATTAACAGACGCATAATATTTGGCCTGTTCTTCCGGAGATTTATCTTCCCAATCTTCAGGTTTTTCTTCTAACTTATTCGCGACATCTTCTTTATTAGTTATCGCAGTATATACAGCTTTTGATGTAGGTGCATTTCCATCAGTAGATTTTTCAGAAACTGTTGTATCAAACGCAACCTTCTGTGATGCAACTTTACCATCTGTTTCATTCACAAACGCAACATAGCTACCTTCAACACGCTGTTCTGTTACATCCAAATTATCAATTTCATCACCTATTTTACCAACTACATATTTTGTTGATGCAATATCTGCGTGTGCCGCGGAAACCGCCATCATCGCAACCAAAGATGCTGTTAATATTTTTTTCATTTTTCTTTCCTTTCTTTCGTTTTGGTCTGTTTTGCGTGTGGGAATGGGATCACCACCCCACACTAATTATTATTTGTTTGGATTAGCATCCTTTGTGGCCAAAGTAACTGGTGTACCTGCTGGCACTGTTTCTTCATCAAAGTCACGTTCAATAACTTCCCAAACAAAATTTGTACCATTGGTTGTCAACGCACAATACTTGGTTGGTTCTGAACATTCCATTGGAACACGTGAAATGCTCTGCAATGCCAAGGCAGCAATGCTGTTATCTGTATATGTCGCAGCTGTTGCTTCTGCACCAGACTTCGCATTTGCAATCGCCGTTGTGTTTTCACCCTTGAACGTGGTCATTTCTTCTTCTGATACATAAGTCACATTCAGATTATCAATCGCAGTTTTGTTTGATTTGGACAAAGCATCAGCCGCATCTGCAGTTGTCTGCGCCGCTGCCGCCGCCGCTTTTGCTTCATTAATACCTGTTTCAGCAGCAGTCTTATTTGAACTTACAGTCGATGTCAACGTGCTAACCGTTGAACTCAACCCCGCAGCAGCACCTGCCACAGCTGAAACTTCCGCATCTACATAATTAACAGATGCATAATATTTGGCCTGTTCTTCCGGAGATAAAGTATCCCAATTTTCAGGCTTTTCTTCTAACTTATTCGCGACATCTTCTTTTAATCCCAATGCTGTATTCATATCTGCTGTGGTTGTGTAGTTTTCAAAATTATTTGCATTTGCTGTAATCTGTGTCTGCAGTCCTCGGTCTGCTGTCTGATACGCAGTTGTAATGGCCGTTTCCCTGCCATCTGTATAAGTCTTTGCAGCGGCGATTGCATCAGTTTCAGCTGTATCTGCATACTGATTCGAACGTGCCACTTCACTGGCGATTGCATCTGCAATTTGCTTCTTGACAGAACCTCCTTCAGTTGCTGCACCATTCAATGTATTAACAGTTGTTTGCAAAGTTTCCAAACTGCCAGACGTTGCAATACCAGTCAAACCCAATGTACTGGTTTCTGCATCCCACGTCAAAACCCCACCGGTAACATTCAGTGTGTTTTGTTTTTTGCCCAATTCGGTATCAACATACGTTTTGTCTGCTTTTAATGCCACAGCCGCATCATTGTCTGTTTTATATCCAGCCAAATCTTGTGAAACAGTGTTAATAGATTCAGTCACAGTCTTAATTTGACCTGTAACATAGCCCTTGGATGCCACAGCCGCATCAGCAGCATTCACAGCAACCAAACCCATCAAAACGGAGAAAATTCCGGCAGTTAATTTTTTCATTTTATTCCCTTTCCTTCGGTTATTTTTATTTTATCATTTTTCGTCATGGTGTGTAAAGGGTATTTTTTCATTTACACACCATTGACATTATTTATTACGCCTGTACTGGTTCTTCAACAGGTTCTGTCAGGTTAATCCATTGTACTTGACCACCCATGATACCCAATACACAGTTTCCATTTGCCTGTTTGCATACTTCTGGCATCGAGATTTTATTTGCCAATTCTGAAACAGCCGTATCATAAGATGATACTTTTTCCGCTGTGATACCAGAATTTGTTGCCGACAACTGATTTGCATTCAAGGTATCTTGCTTTTGTGCAATTGCCGCAGCATTAGTCGCGATTGCTGATGTATTTGTTGCAACCTGACCATTTGCCAAATTTGTTACCTTCTGTTCAGCTGCCGCCTGTGCCGCAGAAATTTCACCCTGCAATTCAGATTTCAAGGTCGCATCCAAGCCAGCTGCAACACCAACTTTTTCATATGTTGTGTCCAAATTTAATGCAGTAATTTGCTGATCTGCATAATCTTTTGCAGCCTGTTCTGCATCTGCAATCGCATTTGCTGCATCTGATTTGTTAGTTGCAACAGTCTGTGTCAATGTTGAAACAACGCCTTCCAACGCATCAACTTCACCCTGTGCATCTGTACCCGCCTTTTTGGCATCTGCAATCGCCGCAGTCACATCGCTCGTAGTACCCAAAGCGGTCACAATACCATCAACAACAGATTTATCAGCCTTTTTTGCCAATTCTGTATCAACATAATCAGTCTTTGCATAACCACCCAAGTTAATATTACCGCCTTCCAAACTTGTCAAAGTTTCAGTAATTCTCTGTTCAATCCTGTCATCAGTATATGTTTCTGATTTTGTATAGTAGTTGTCCAAAGCCGCATTATCAACCTTACCAGCCAACAAAGCATCTGCCGCTTCTTTTGTATAAACATTGCCCGCCAATTCAGTTAACGCAGATTGATCCGCCTTTAATGCAATTGCATCTGCATTAGCTTGAATCGCGGCATCTGTTGCAGACTTGTTATCTGCAACTGTTTGTGACAATGTTGAAACATTACCTTCCAATGTTGTTACCGCAGCCACATCTGCCTTGTTTTTCAATTTGCCATCAACATATGCTTGTGATGCAACGTTAATTGCCGCATGTGCACCGGAGACGCCCATCAAGATAGCCGCCATGAAACCGGAAAAAGCAATATTTTTTACTTTCATTTTTCTTTCCTTTCGTTTTTATTGCCTTTGGCGCTTATGGCGGTCATCGGCATGGTTAGTTAGTTTTTTTCAATCCGTTTTTATTTTTAGTTAGAAGACAATGGTAAACCTGTCAGGACGTTTGTTACACCATCTGCACCAACAATTTCAATTGCTGTATAAGAAATGTTTTCACCGTCATTTGTTACCAAGAAGCTGCCTTCACCCATGGATGCCTTGCTCAAAGAATTTTGCTGCAAGGTTTCAATGTTGCCTTGGGCCGCTTCAATCGCAGCTTCATTTGCAGATACACGACCTGCCAATGGTGTGTCATCATATGCCGCCGCTTCAATTGCCGCATTCATTTGTGCTGTTGTTGAATAGTCAGCAATATTTGCATTGCCCAACTGTTCCTGCAATGTATCAATTTCGCTTTCAGCTGTGTCCAAATCACCTGCGATTGTGTCAACACGTGCAGACAACGCAGAAACGTTTGTACCCGCGCTGGCCAATTCATTCTTCAAGCCTTCAACCGAGTTAGCCACAGACCCAACCGTATCTTTGTCACCATTCAAAACTGCAATTGCTGCTTCGTTTGCATCGGCTTTGTCAGATACAGCATCAACTGTTCCTTCCAACGCTTCCAAATCAGTCTGTGCAGCCTTGCCTGCAATATCAGCTGTGTTCTGTTGAATCGCAGATGACAATGCGCTGTCGTCATATGTATATGTAGAATTGATTTTCAATTCACCGGTTGTTTCATCTGTTGTAATCGAGATGTTTTCCCCAGCAGTCAATTTATCTTGTTTTGTTTCAGCCAATGCTTTCGCCTCATTCGCCGCAGTTACCGCATTGCCAGCCGCTGTTTCAGCACGACTCGCTGCCGCATCTGCTGTATTTGCAACCTCCACTGCTGAATCCGCTGCTTCCTTGGCTGCATTCGCAGTAGATGTCGCTGTTGCTGCTGCATCTTTTGCTTCTTGTGCCGCTGTACCAGCTGCCGTTGCTGCTTCTTGTGCAGCACCCGCCGTACTTACAGCCTGACCAGCCTGTGTGACTGCATCCGCTGCATCTGAAGATGCTTGATTTGCAACAGATTCAACCGCTGCAATTGCAGTAGCAATCTGACCACCTTCTGCCAACGCACCAGCAATTTCGCCCGCTACGTCAACTGTGGAACTGATGACACCGCCTTCAATTTTGATGCCAGCACCAGCATTGTCTTCATCCAAAAGATCCTGCTTCTTGCCCATTTCTGCAACAACATATTCCTGACTAGCCAATTTATATGCCGCCGCGTCTGCCGCACCGCATACCCCAGCCAAGATTGCTGCTGCAAATCCTGAGAACGCTATATTTTTTACTTTCATTTTTTTCCTTCCTTTTTTTGTTTTGGTGCGGTTTTCGCAACCGTTTGTTAATTATTATAATTTCTGTCCATCAGGTCCGATGATTTCAATAGATACAAATTGTGGCCCTTGTGCGGTCTGCTTGACAAGAACCATGTCCCCAACCGCCAAATCATCCACAGACGAAACATCAACATCAGATGCCGCAATCTTGTCTTTATACGCCAGCGCCCCCAATGTTTCACCACCGGTTATACCCTGAATCTGGTTTTCCAAATCTTTTTTGACATCCGCCAACGCCGCCTGTGTTGCATGCGTACCAGATACTTGTTTCAAGCCTTCAATCTCTTCGGTGTTCAAATTCGTCAAACGCGACACATCGCCCAACGCCGCCTGTGTTGCAAATGTGGCATCTGTTTCACCCTTGGTATAATACTGTGTAGCATCAAAATTACCCGCCGCTTCAATCAAATCATCAACTTCGGATTTGGTGTAATAATTCGCCAAATCATCCACAGTTAAAAATGCATCCAACGAATTTTTCAATTTCTGTACAGCATCCTTGACAATCATATTATCCGAATTCAATGCCGCAACTGTCGTTTGCAATGCCAAAATATCATCAGCATTCTTCTTGTCAGATACCAATAACTTCTCAACATCTGCCTTGACAGCCACCAATTCCGCAGCACTTGCCGAATCGCCCATGTCATTCAACGCATCAATCGCCGCCTGCAACTGACCATCGGTCGCCGTCAACTGCGCAACCGCCGAATCCAAATCTGCCACCAACGCATAACCCGTCAATTCGTCACGTGTAACATAGTTATCTAAAACAACCTGATTAATCTTTTCTTCCAAAGCCGCCAAAGCATCCACACCGGCAAATTCTTTGTTCAAATCATATTCGGTTTTTACTTCCTTGCCACCAACAATTTTATAAACCGTCAAAATACCTGCATCATATAATACACCTGAAACCGTACCCGCAGTCAACAAAGCCAGATCTGATTTCAATTTTTCAATATTTAATTCAGCTGCCTCTATACGACCAGAATCATAAGAACCATCACCATCATATCCCAAATGCTGTTCCAAAATCCTGATACGTTCTTGCAAATTACCGTTATTAGCCGATTGCCCTGGCTTGGTCGTACCAGTTGCCGCGCCCCCCAAAGACGCACTGCCCGCCAAATACTTACCAATCGACAAACGTGGCACCGCAGACGTACGCGTTGATGTCACCACATCACCAGTTGACGATGCAGCACCCCCCACACGCGTATTACCGCGCACCGCACTAATCGCAGAACTGCCCGCATCCGCCCCAGTTGCCTTGGCAGATGCCGCATTTGATGCACTGGAATATGTGCCAACACCACCCAAAGCACGCACCGCAGGCGCAGAAAAAGCCGGTGCAGAAAAAGCCGCACAAAGCACGCAGGCGATGGATAACGTTGATATTTTCAGCTCAGTTTTCATCAGATCTCTCTACTGTTGTTTAGTTTATCATATTTCGCGAATCGGGGTCAATACCTTTTTCTTAACTTTCCTAAAAAAATTAAAATTCGTATCTTAACCCAACCGATATCGAGTTATCTAAAATCAACCCGATTTCGTTACTTATCGTATATTCGGCACCGTCATCCAATGCGACAAATTTACGACTATGATCTGGCCCCCACAGCATCGCCAAGCGATATCTCAGATCCAATAACAAATTCTGGTCCAAATGATAAGACCAGCCCCCCATCAAACCAAACATTGGCGAAATTGTGCGTTCTGCACTGCCACTGTCGGTAAAGAATACACTTTGAATATCTGTCTTTGGCAGTGCAAATCCCAACCCCGCACCAGCATACAAACCATTGGTAAAGTCATAATATCCATTTACCATAACATACGGCACGGTCAATTTGAATGTGGTACCGCCTTCTTCTTCTTCATATTGCCCCATTAAACCAGCTTCGATTTCACCGCGCCAAAAATATTTATACGTATGTCCAACAAACGCACTGCCGCCAAAGACCATTTCCGAAAAAGATTCATCTTCCAATTCTGGCTCACCTGCCAAAGTTGGTGCAGACGTACTGGATTTATTTGTCCAACTCATCAAATTCATGTCAAAACGACCGCCCATATACCACCAACCAGCATCGCCACGATCTGTATAATCGTATGTAACCTTGTAACTGCCATCATTTGTGCGCGTTAAATGACTGGGTGCTGCATTTGCCCCCCCAATCGCAAACACTACCAAAGCCGCAATAGACACTAATTTTTTCATGATAAACCCCTCCAATTTTTCCTATATTATACCACAAAAACACCCCCTTTCCAAATCATAAAATCAAAGATTGACATCTTTTCCTATATTTTGATATATTCATACATACATAAAGACAACAAAAAGGATTTATCTATGAAAAAAACATTATTAATTTTGGCTGTTTTTGCAATGGCCGGTTGCACCAGTGTGCCTTCTGATATCGCAGGCCGTCAGGCATTCTTTGATTTTGATTCTGCAGAAATAACAAAACCTGCAAAAAAAGAATTAAAGAAACAGGCATTATATATGCAAAAGAACCCAGAAACAAAAATCATTATCGAAGGTCGCTGTGACGAACGCGGCTCAACCGATTATAATTTGGCATTGGGTGCACTGCGCGCGGGTAATGCGGCACACGAAATCATATATCACGGCGTTGAATCAGAACGCATAAAAACCGTATCTTATGGCAAAGAAAACCCAATCTATCCGGGTACTGGCGAAGAAGTATGGTCAAAAAACCGTAATACAACAACACGTGTTGCAAAATAAAAATCCCCCCCGTTTGGGGGATTTTTATTTGACGATATATTTTTTTTCTATTATATTCCCTTACATGGAAGAAAAGACAGCTATATCATTTGCAAATGTGGCGGCACGCTATGACGGCACCCCAGACATATTAACAGATGTTTCTTTTAACATCAGCAATGGCGCATTTTACTTTTTATCTGGCGCATCTGGCGCAGGCAAAACGACATTATTACGCTTGATTTACCAACTGCACCAACCATCACGTGGTCAAATAAAATTATTCGGTCATGTCACCAACGATATGACACGCGATGAAATAACACGCATCCGCCAAAAAATGGCTATTGTATTCCAAGAATATTCATTACTGTCACACCTGTCGGTATTTGATAATGTTGCCCTGCCCCTGCGCGTGCGTGGCATTTCAGAAGACAAGATAAAAAAATTGGTGGCCAAGGTTCTTGATTGGGTCGGCCTGGGCAAATACGCTGATTCCAATCCAAAATCCTTATCTGGTGGGCAACAGCAACGTGTTTCTGTTGCACGGGCAATTATTGTTCAGCCATCTATTTTGCTGGCTGACGAACCGACCGGCAACCTGGACGATGAAAACGCATCACGTTTAATGGAACTGTTTATTCAAATGAATAAAATGTTTGGCACGACAATTATATTAGCCACACACAGCAAGAAGTTAATGGAAACATATAAATTTCCTGTGATACACGTGGAAAACCATCGTGTCAGCTTTTCCGGAAAAACAGCAAACAGCATCAACAAAACCGATTCGGAACCTAAAAAGATTTGGCGCGGTCCAAAACCCCAAAATTATTTTACAGAATTATCAAAACAATTTGACGATATTGGGAACGCATAATGAAGAAACCTATTGTATTTTCACTGGTTCGTGACCAGTCTATGTTTATGACAGCAATCATGTCATTACTGACTTTTTTATCTGTTTTGGCACTTGGTGTCGCACTATCAATCGGCACAGGCGTAATGCGTTGGAACAATCAGTGGGAATTGTTTGCAACCGTTCAAACGACAGACAATGCCAAGGCCGAAAAAACAGAAAAAATCATAACATCAAATTCTGATAAAATAGAATCGGTTTCCAAGATATCAACTGCACAAATGCAAGACCTGATGAAACCTTGGATTTCTGGCGGCAGCGTTCTAAAAAATTATCTGCCACAAATGTGGGAAATTCAATTCAAGACCAAAGACGACCTGCAAACTGTTGGCAAACAAATATCTGAACATGCCCGCTTTTTGACACACGCCACCGCACTGAAATCGTCAACATCTGCGGGGTGGAAAATGATATTAATGTCATCTTTTATGCTGATTCTTACGTTGGGGGCAATCGGTATCTGCATTTCGTATATTGCACGCAACACGGCAATGCTGCACCGCCGCGAACTGGAAATATTAAACCAGATTGGCGCATCTGATAACTTTGTTGCGGCCCAAATGCAAATTATTGTTGGCAAAATATCCGCCTTGGCCGCAGGTATTGGCTTTATTGCCGCCGCACCAATATTATTATTAATATTATCTACGGCGCACACGGCACGCGTTGGATTGATGTCTGCCATGAATTTATCTGGTACTGGATGGACAACATTATTATTACTGCCCGTTGCGATTGTAATATTTGCAATATGGGTTACCAAACGTACGACCATTAATATTCTAAAGCACAGCTGATGATAAAACACATATTAACCCCATCTTTTGTACTGTTCAGTTGCTTTGTTATCGGCGGTATGTTGTTTCGCTCTTATGCGCCACGCAGTTGCGGTGAAATCTTACCGAACGACAGCATATTTGTATTAACAGGGGACGAACGCAGAATACCATTTGCGATTCGTAAAATGAACGAATACCCAAACGCAGACCTGTATATCATCGGCGCTGGTGCCAACGGCATTGAAACAGGCCGCCCCGCAATCATTGAATCGCGTTCAAAATCAACATATCAAAACGCGCTGGCAATCAAGAAAATCGCAACAGAACGCAACTTGGACAGACTGGTCATCATCACAACCGAAGATCACATGAACCGTGCAAAATATTTAATCCAAAGCGAACTGCCCGAAACGCAAATTATCACATGCCCCGCTATTTTAACAGAAATGCCCCCAACAAAAAGACTTGAAAGATGGGCAACAGAATATATAAAATACATTGTAACTATGATTGGCATCAAGGAAAGTTAAACAAAAAAAGGAAAGAAAAATGTTCAGAACAATTATCTTCAAAATTGCACTGGCAATATATTTTATACTGTGGTCACCATTATTGTTAATTGGTCTGGTATCCAAGAAATTATCACGCAAATTGGTATTTACAGATGCGGCGGGCACATTGGTGTTGGCACGCCTGATTTGTGGGATAAAATACACTGTACATTATCCAAAAACCGAAGAAAACGGTATTCCAAACCTGCCAGACGGTAATAAAAGATTAGACGGCAAGGCAATCGTTGCGGCGAAACACATGTCAATATTGGAAATCGCCGCCATTTCCAAAGTTATGCCGAACACATTTTTTATTATGAAACGCGAATTATTATGGATTCCTATCTACGGGTGGGCATTTTGGCGCTGTGGTATGTTGGGCGTGAATCGCGCACGCGGCAAAACCAACATGAAACAACTGGCGGCAGATGTTGAAAAACGGGTTTTAGACGGATACACATTGGTAATATTCCCCGAAGGCACACGTGCAAAACCAGGCGAAAGAATACCGCTGAAACGTGGATTACTGATGTTGGCATACACATTAAAATTACCAATTTTACCGGTCGGCACAGACGCGGGCCTGTATTGGCCAAAACACGGAAAAATGCGCCCAGGCATGGCAAATATATGGTTTGAGCCTTTATTGCCATGTAACGCATCGTTGGACGAAATCAGCGAGGCCATCAATCGTCACAGCGCATAAAAATACCGCCAAATGGCGGTTTTTTTATCTACACCACGACTGACGTTTACCACCACCATATTTGCGCGCCAAACCTTCTTGAATCAAAATATTACTAACATTACGATTATCCGATGTGATTACATTTGCATCAATTCGCCCCAGATATTTATCATCTTTGATATTTTGTAAATCCACAACTTCACCCATGGGCAGCAATTCCGCCAACCTGTCTTTTGCACGATAAGCAGCATCTATTTCCGCATCACATTCACCATGTATTTCTGGGGTATCTATATTTAAGATACGCACACGCACAGTAATCTCAATATCCGGCCCCAGTTTGACACCTGCAGCAAATGTATCACCATCTATAATATAATCAACCACCGCCGGCACCGCTTGCGCCGACATTGATAACAGTCCCACAAAACAAAAAATTATAAATCTCTTCATCATTTAATATTTAACCCTTATAAAAATGCCCATACGGGCATTTTTATGGCAATCTGGGCGACCAAGTTGGCTCTAACCCATACACACCTTCTGGCAATTCAATATCATAGATATTCTGCCCTGTGATGTCAACGCTGCGAATGTGACTAATACGTTCTATATCATCCATCGCCTTTTCTGTCTCATAGTACACAATACGGCGCGACCCCGGGGCCCAAGATGGCGCTTCCATAAACCAACCGCCAGCCAAGATTTTTTCATTCCTGCCACGCGGGTCCATAATCCCAACATAAAATGTATCATCCGCAATCTTGGTAAAGGCAATAAATTGTCCATCCGGTGACCACGCAGGTGTCGCATATCGCCCTGCCCCATACGTAATACGCTCAACCTCGCCAGATTCTAAATCCAAAACATGAATTTGTTGACGACCCGACCGGTCTGAATTAAACGCCATTTTTTTACCATCTGGCGAATAAGATGGACTGGTATTAATTGAATTTCCGAACGTTAATTGACGTAATTCCTTGGTCAAGGTATTAAATTCATATATATGTGTAATACCATTTTTCACCAAAGAAATGGCCACCTTGGTACCATCTGGCGAAAAGCGTGGCGCAAAGTTCATACCACCAAATTGTCCCAAACGTCTTTGTTCACCAGTATCCAAATCCAGACTCCACACCATCGGATCATCATTATAATATGACAAGAAAACAATAGATTGCATATTTGGCGAAAAATGTGGCGACATAACAAAAGTATCAGCATCAGACAAATACCGCATACCATACCCATCTTGATCCATAATTGCCATACGTTTCGTACGTTTTTGTATTGGTCCAGATTCTGCAATAAATACAATTTGCGTATCAAAATACCCGATTTCCCCAGTTAATCTTTCATATATTGCATCCGCCATAATATGTGCCAATCTGCGTACAGATTTTTTTGATGCAACCAAAGATTGCGCTTCTATCTGTTCGCACCCATTCACATCCCACACAAAGAAATCAAGTTTATATTGACCATTTTGTGCAAGATTCATTTCCGCCTGAACCAAGACTTGTGTTTTTATTGCCTGCCAAGATTTAAAATTCGGCATGGCATGCATTTTTACATATTCTGGGAACGCATTATGATTCACGATACGAAATAATCCAGTACGTTTCAAGTCCGCCTCTACCACTTCACGAATTGTGGCGGCATCTGCACTTTTTACCCCGTTGCCCAGTTCAAACTTTTGTACAGCGATTGAAATTGGATCTGTGCCACCCGCAACAATATCCACCTTTAATTCAGCATTTGCCGTCCCAATCATACACAAACAGGCAAAACAGCATAAAATAATTTTTTTCAACATGATATATATCCTTCACTTTCAATAAACACACACCCCAATTTTATATCTAATAAACACAAAATGCAAGCAACACAACCATCCACACATCCGTCAGCACACCAGTCATTACGCATGTAAATATATTTGTATTGACAAATGTATTTACAATGGTATAGTTCTTTGTAAAGACTACAGTATTGCAACATGTATAGGAGATTGCATATGCCAAACGTTATGCAGCAATTATTCATTATGAATATTGAAACATTGCTGAAAGAATACGCCGCATACAAGGCGTTTAACAAATCCGATTGTGTTATCAACATGCGTATTCCACGCCCTATCTTGGACAAGATAAAAGAACTGGCGGACACACAACACGTCCCTTACCAATCATTAATATCATCGGTTTTATTTTCTTTGGCGAACCTTGAAGACAACAAATAACCCAAAAGGCACCACAATGCAACCAACCAACGATATCATTTTTAACAAACTAAACGAAGGTCGCCATACTACCGCCGCTACATTACAACAATTAGACATGTTTTCGGATATCCCCACCCCCACAAACACCACACCCACAGAATATTGGTACTATTCTGATTTACACAACCTGTTTGGAGAAACAAGTTTTCCCACAACCCCAGCTCCAAAAAAGGCACAATTACACACATGGCAAAAAATGTATGCCCCGCAAGTATCATCAACCACCACACAAACCAACCTATACAATTCCCACACAGAAATCACATACCGTTCATTTTTTCTGGGTGGCACACACTTCAAAAATGCCCAAGACATAAAACTGTCACGTTATGCATGTTGGTGTCTGTCACGCAACAACCCATCCTTGGCATTTGCGCGCGCATATTTTCTGGCCCCTGTCATAACGCCAAACGCGACATTAAAAGACATCCAGAATTATTCCTATCAAATATCTCGCATACACCTGCGTGAAACATTAAAACAATATGAAAAAAACCTGGCTGGAATTCTGAACAGATACCATGCAGACTTTTCACGTTTCAATCACAGTATGACAATGGGCTTCTTTTATGGATACAGTGCAAATGACTTAAAAAATCATTACAACATCCCATCACGCAACAATGACCCACTGGCAAATTATATGGGATGCTTTTCATTGTACGCGCGCATCAACGCATTACACAAAACAATCTATCGTTTTAATACATCGCCGGTTAAAAACGCAGAAACAATTTATTCTATCCTGCACCAGGAATTAATCCAAGAACGCGTTAACATGCTAAAAAAACACGGCATCGCCCCTGAACAAGACATTCATTCAACCAGTGTTACCAAAGTTGAATCACAATTAAAACAAACCGAAAAAGAATTTATTAAAAAATTTGCAAACCAAAAATTAAGATAAACAAACACAAAATTAAAAAACGCGGGCTTAACCCGCGTTTTATTATTTAAAAATATTGACCTCACAGCCTAACGAGCCACCTTCGCCCGCCATCTGCATAAAGATTTGTAACACAGTACCGATTGAAAACAACAAAATAAACCCTAGCAACATACCAAAACCTTTTTCTTTTACTTCTTTGGTAATATCTACGGCTTTGCCACCAGATATATATCCCCATGCCCAACCAGCAATACTGATACCTGCACCAATAAATGCCAATGTACGCATCAAATTAAAAATATAACCAAATTCATTTGCCAATGTACAAATACCTTCCATTCCCTTGGACGAAGCCGCGCCACCCGCCGCCATAACCCGGGACGATGCCATAATACCAACAATCGCGAAATTCAGTTTATATATTAACTTTTTCATAAAAAACTCCTTTACCTTTTAACGCATTTTATCATAAAACAACCCATAATTCAAACAAATGTTTTAATTATTCCCAAACAACGACATGCCCAAACGGGCATGCCTTTATTTCACGAACACATACTTTTTTTGACCACATTTCTTTGAACACCCGCACGACTTGTTCGCCACAGGTTTTACCACATGACGTTCCAAATGTGTTTTTATATCAATATTATCGCGCAGATATAAATCCTGACACATTGTATTTTCATAAATAATTTTCTTATCCATATCCAACGAACGAATATCTTTTGAATAATGACGACCACGTTCCGCCGCATAGAACACACAATCATCACCATCTTGGGTATATCTGATTCCACTTTTGTAATAATCATAATATGTTGAACAACCCGCCAACAATGTCAGCCCCACCAATGCGAACAAGATTTTTTTCATAAGTAACCCCTTTTTATATAAACAATCTCTATCCGCGCCCCCGATTTACTTATATTGTTCCACATTTGCGCCAGGTGTCAAGAAAATGGATAAAAAAATCAAAATTTATGCTATAATCTATGAAAAGGAAAAATTTATGAAATACACTGAATTCGGACTGGTAAACACCACAGACATGTTCTGCGATGCAATTCGCAACAAATACGCTGTGCCCGCATTTAATTTTTATAACATGGAAACTCTGGACGCAATATTAAAAGCCGCCCACATAACCCACAGTCCAGTAATCTTGGCTGTATCAGAATCCGCCATGAAATACATGGGCGATGACATATTAATCGGTATGATACGTGGCGCACAAATTTCCACATCAGATAAAATCGCCCTGCACCTGGACCACGGCCACAGCTTTGACGCATGTCGCCACGCCATAGATTTGGGATTTTCATCTGTCATGATTGATGCCAGTCATTTATCACTGGACGAAAATATCAAATTATCCAAACAGGTCGCAGAATACGCACACAAACACAATGTCTCGACCGAAGCAGAACTGGGGCTTTTGGCCGGCACCGAAGACGAAAACACATCTGGCACACAGTCCAGTTTTACCAACCCCGCAGACGTAGAAACCTTTGTTAATGCAACAGGTGTTGATTCTTTGGCAATCGCCATCGGCACCAGTCACGGCGCACACAAACGCACACGCAATGACCAAGAATTACGCTTTGATATTTTAGCAGATATTGCACAACGCCTGCCTGGTTTTCCATTGGTATTACACGGCGCATCAAACATCCCGCAAAAGCTGGTTACAATTATCAATGAATTTGGTGGCAAAATATCTGGGGCACGCGGAATTGACACAGTTCAATTACGCCGCGCCACCAATATGAACGTATGCAAAATAAACGTGGACAGCGACCTGCGCCTGGGCTTTACCGCCGCCGTACGCAAATCATTATCTGAAAACCCCACAAATTTTAATCCGCGCGATTTTCTGTCTGCGGCACGCACAACAATGACACAAATCTGCGTGGACGAAATCAAATCCATAATGGGATCTGAAAATAAAATTTAATATACGGAATTAATAAAAATTAAAAGATAAAAGGAAAAACTATGGCGTAGTGTACAAAAGTTACATGAGCCATCACCACCCCCTTGCGGTGGTAGAAATTAAAGATAATGATTTAGATAAAAACAAATCGGGAATCGTAGTGTACAGACGCTACATGAGATTCCCGATTTGCTTTTAGATGAATTATTATATTTAATTTATGTTACATGCGCATTGGCATCAACACATACAACGCATCCGTATCTTTATCGGTTGAGTTAATTTTAGTTGGAGCCAACGGATCTTGCATTTCCATCTGGAACTTTTCGCCTTCTACTTGACCGGCAACATCCAACAAGAACTTAACGTTAAAGACAACCGTGAACGAACTGTCGCCATTGTATTCAATATCCAATTCTTGGGTCGCAGTACCTGCATCTGGACTGGACGCATTGATAACCAATTTATTCATACTGAATGTCAACTGTACAGACTTTGTCTTGTCAACACTTGCCACAGAAACCAAGTCAACAGCATTGATAAATTGCTTTCTATCCAAAATAGCAATCTTGTCATTACCCTTTGGAATCACAACGCGATAGTTTGGATATTGCGCATCCACCAATTTGCTGGTTAATGTTGCACAACCAACTGTAAAACGTGCCTTGGTATCAGATAATTCAACCATAACATCATCGACATTGGCATCTTCCAACAATTTTGACAATTCACCAATCACACGTCTTGGCAAAATAACCGCAGGCATTTCCACGCTGCCGGCTGGTGCAGGCATTGCACACAACGCCATACGTTGCGCATCCGTTGCAACTGCTGTTAACTTTTTCACATCACCATCATCTGCGATATGGAAATAAATCCCCCCCAAATGATAACGAACATCATCTGTTGGAATTGCAAACTTGGTTTGATTAATCAAGTGCGCCAAATCCCCTGTTGTCATCTGGAATTTTGTGGTCAAATTACTGCCCGCCATGGCTGGGAAATTTTCCGCAGGCAACGTTGGCAAACGAAATACTGCACGCCCACTTGATACAACCAGTTGATCACCAGACTGCTTAAAAGAAATTTCTGCATCATCTGGTAATTTACGAACGATATCATACAACATCTGCACTGGCACAGTAATCTTTCCCCCCAGTGTGATATCGGCCGCAACATGTTCAACCAATTCCAAATCCACATTCGTTGCAGACAACACCAAATCATCTGCCACATCCAACTTTACATTCATCAATATCGGCAGTGTTGCGCGCTTTTCTACAATAGACTGCATATGCCCCAGCGCACGAATCAAATCCTGACGAAATACAGAAAATTCCATTATAATACTCCTGTTTCCTTATATATATTTTTGTGTATCCTACACTCTTTTGAGTTTACTGTACCAAAAAATCCCGATTCGGTGCAAGACCAAATACACACAAAGAAATCCCCAAAACGGGGATTACTTATTTAATACTTTTTCTAATTTAGTGCGCAATTTTTTCATATCGTCATATTTGGTAAATTTACCTTTTTCTGCGATTGAAATATCGCCACTTTCTTCGGACACGACTAAAACCACCGCCCGTGAAACCTCGCTTATTCCCAACGCAGCACGATGACGCGTACCATATTTCCAATTCAAATTATTTTGTGACAGCGGCAAAATCGCCCCCGCATACGATATGCGATTATTTTCAATAATGACCGCCCCATCATGCAATGGTGTCTTGTTAAAAAATATTGTCAGCAATAATTCTGAGCTAATACACGCATTTAACACAACACCCTTTTTTTCTATCACACTGTCATCCAGCAATCCTAAAAAAACAATCAATGCCCCCGTACGTTTGACAGACATATATTCAACTGCAGACACAATCGCATCCAACGACTTGGTATCCTTGGATTTAACACCACCTTTTTGAAACATGCGCCGCCATTCTTCTATATTCCCCATCAATGCCATAAACTTGCGCAACTCGGGTTGAAAAACGACAATCAAGCTGATTGATAAAAACAATGCCACCCAATGCAAAAATGTTGCGATTAACCCCAAACCAATCCACGACAAAACAAAGCTTAACATCCATAACAACGCCAGCCCCAACAATCCACGAACTAATTTTTCAGACTGTGTATTACGAATAAAACTGCGATAAAACAGATACATCATACCCGCAATAAAAACGATTTGAACAAAGTCCATCCAATTAAACATTTTATTCCTGCCTCAGTACGCTGCTAACCAGTTCTGCCATTGGTTGTGACAACCATTCTGGGTCATCACGATATGATGGTGCACCACGTTCCATCGCTGTTTCACAAGGATGCACATCTGCCAACCAATTTTCTATCAAATTTCCTGCCAACAAACCCACACCTGCACCGGCAACCAAACCAATTCCACCTGTAAACGGTGCCAGCAACAATCCCAACCCTGTCGCAGATGCAACCTTGCCTGCCACGGCCGCACCACTAATTTTTATATCTGGTTCCGCCAAATTTCCCGCCAAAGTAATCGTATTAACAACATTTCCTGTCAAAGACAATTTCAATCCACGTACTGGCAACGTTGTCAAAGACAATTTCATTTCTTCTTGACCTAAATCCAAGCTGCCCGCCAAACGAATATTTATTGCATTTGTTTCAATCGCAAATCCATTTTGTGTTTCAAAACGACCATCACGCAATTTTACATTTAATGCCACACAAGATACCTTTATCTGATTATATTTCTTTTCAGAACTAAACAAATCCTGGATACTGTGCCGCAGCGATGTCAAGAAGTCCGTTCCATACATATACGTCACCAAAGCAGAGTGCGCATATCCCGGTCCCACAGAATATACATACACAGGCCCTGTTACCGTTTGCATTAATTGCGATAAATTTTCACCATTTGCCTGCACATATAATTCCACATTTACTGGCAATTCCGACAAGAAATTACTTTTACCAACCTGGTTCAAAATTTCTCCGACATATATTCTTTCACCAATCGCCCCAACCTGGGCCCACAAATAGCCATTCTCATCAATATCTACATCTGCGCCAATTTCAACACCACCTTCGGCAACATTTACATCAACATCTATGCGCGCATGATTATCGTGCAACTTCAGCACAATATCTGTATTTTTCAAATTCAAATCGCGATAGACCAAAAAATTATCAAAATCGACACGCAGATTAACATCCTTGTTTCTGAACCACTTGCCATACAATGGCACATCCTTAAAGACATTCAATTCACGTTTTGGGCGCACCCAACGTCCATCATACACGCCCGGTAACACATCTGCCAAATCCACCATTGCCGATCTTATATCCGCATTTATCACTGGCACACTCTTTGACCAATCAAAATTCCCCATTACTGTAAATTCCGTATTGCGTAACATAATGGCAGATTTTCTGATTGTCAGTTTTTTTCTGTCCCAACCACCTGCGATATTAACCTGCAAATCGGGAACATCTGATAAATCCACACCAAAGACAGGCCCCCAAACAGCAACATTTGGTATATCGCCCCTGACGACAAAATCTATGGGCAACTTGCTTGTCCCTTCCAACGCGACATTTGCAATCAAAGCGTCCCCACCCATAGACATCGCGACCTGCACAGGATAAATTTTTCTGTCGGCATTATATTCATCAAACGCCACAATGAACGGGAAAACATCTGTATCTACTTTTACCCACCCATTATATTCTTGCTTTTCCCTTTTATATGATTTTCGTATATTAACACCACCCAAAGCATATTTATTACCAAAAATATTCATCTGCAGATTTTTTATTTCTACACCGCCCAATCCCGCATCTTTGAAAGGATACTTTGCCACAGTTGTTTTCGCATTGGCATTTTTATCAACGGCCAAATTTGGTAAAGACACTTGACCTGCGGCATTTTTTTCAACATTTAATTTTGCATCATAAACCCTGACATTTTGTATTGTGGGTCTGTCCCTAAACAAAGACACCAAATTCAATCGCACATCTATTTTTTTTGCATAAAATGCATCTTTATTTTTGGCCCATTCTGCATTTGCGACACGAACTTTATTTAATTCAATCTTGGGGCGCAAAGACAATTTCCACGACACATTACCATCTATTTCAACATTCAACCCCGTTGCATCCCGCAAGACCGCCAAAACATTTCCGCGCAACGATTCCATATCAACACTCGATATTGTCACAACAAAAGCAACACCCAACACCGCAACAAACAGTGCAAATATTCTAAGAATTGGTAAAAATTTATTTTTTCTTACTCTCATCAAGGCAACTTTAGTTCCAACAACTTCATCACAGGCTGCATAAATTCAGGCACCGCCGCACGCAAAGTAATCAGTCGTCCTGTCGCCGGGTGCTGAAAAGTCAATTTATACGCAAACAAGAACAAATTATTTGTTTCCAACATTGAACAAAGTGCACCACCCGTATTGCTACGCACCGCATACAACGAATCGCCAACAATCGGTGCCCCCAGACTATACGCGCTATGCAATCGTAATTGATGTGTCCTTCCTGTTTTAGGTGAAAACCATACCCATGAAACACATCCTGCGGCACTGCCCAATACTTTATATTCTGTTATTGCACGTTGTGGTCTGGGCCCTGCCCCTTTATTCAACCGTGTTGGTTCATCAAAAACCTGCCCTTTTAGCATATAATTATCAATCGTTCCTGCGCGCGGATTAACATCACCATTTAAC
Source organism: Alphaproteobacteria bacterium (assembly GCA_015062545.1). Classification (GTDB taxonomy): domain Bacteria; phylum Pseudomonadota; class Alphaproteobacteria; order Rs-D84; family Rs-D84; genus Enterousia. The sequence goes on from SUUL01000008.1 coordinate 37,318, forward strand.
AGTGCCAAATATTCCTTGTGCGCAATCTTGGATTGAAACTGTTCCGACAATATCTGTGCGGCACGTTGGCTTTTTGCAACGACTAACAACCCACTTGTTTCTTTATCCAAACGATGAACTAATGAAATCTTGTCATAAGGGAACAATGCCGCCGCCATTTTATCCACGGATTTTTTTATCCCAGTTCCTCCTTGAACTGCTAATCCTGCAGGCTTATTAAAGACAACAATATCTGCATCATTATGAATTATACATTTACGTAAATTTTCCAAATCTGTCAAAGAAAATAATTCACCACTTTCTGTTTTCTTGCGTGCAACCGCATATCCCATAATGGTCGGTGGAACACGTATCATATCGTCTGTACGCAAGATTTCCTGGCCGCGCACACGTTTTGAATTCACCCGAATTTGACCACCACGACACAATTTATAAAATTCACGTTGTGGCATAGATGGAAAATGACGCAAGAACCAACGCAACAAACGCGTTCCATCTTCTACATTAGAAACCTGAATAAATTCTGCCATACCTTTGCCCCACTTGGCATCAAAACTATACTACTCACCATAAGTTATCTGAACAGAATTCGTGCCATTTGCGCCGGTACAGTTTCCATTTGCGCCACCACTTTTACCCCCAGACATCTGATATCCAACCGAATCAGACCACGCCTTGGCCACCAAAGATTCACATTCCGATTGTCCCAACCCATTAATCGTAACAATAAACTGACGCGGATCAGACGGATCAACAGACAATTCGTATGTTCCACCGTATGGATTTTTATTTGACATGCCAATGGCACCAAATATCGTTGTTCCATTCATAGTCGAAAAATCATCATATTCACCATGAATATTGCGCACCATCGTCACCATCTGAACAACCTCATCATTAACCGCGGTTAATTTTTGTGTGCGCATTGCAGTTGAAATCATTCCAATGGCCCCAACAGTAATAACCCCCATAATGGCCAACACACCCAACATCTCAATCATTGAACGACCTGATTCTTGATTCATTAAAAAACCTCTTGTTTGCTATTTCATATTTATTATTCTATCATAAAGATTATGAATATTCAATTTTCTGATTTAATTGAAAATGCCCCCAGTGCACCCGGCGTATATCGGATGTACGATGCCGACAATAACCTGCTCTACGTTGGCAAGGCCAAGAATTTGTTCAATCGTTTACACCAATATACAGACATATCAAAACTGGAATTACATAAACAAGTAATGCGCACCCTGGTCACACGTGTTGAATGGGAAACTGTTGCGACCGAATCGGATGCATTAATTCGCGAACAAGAACTTATAAAAACACAAAAACCCAAATATAACATTATGCTGACAGATGGAAAAATGTATCCAATGTTAGCACTAACCACAGGAAACTTTCCACGTCTGTTAAAATTTCGTGGCAAAATTTCTCAACGGCGCGATGTTTATGGTCCATATCCATCCGTATCTGCATTAAACGAAACGATTAAAACAATCCAAAAAGTTTGTCAAATCAGAACATGTTCAGACACACAAATGCGCAATCGTGCACGTCCTTGTCTGTTATACCAAATTGGACGCTGTTGCGCACCATGCTGTCACCCAGACAATGAAAAATACGCAGAAAACGTGCGTATAGCACGAAAAATATTAACCGGCGACAGCACACCAATCATTACAGACCTTACACAACAAATGAAAGAATTATCTGACAAAATGGATTATGAATCTGCCGCGATAATACGCGATAAAATAGCGGCACTGACCCACACATCAAATCGCGGTATACGCACAGAATCAAGGCATAAACAAAATTACGACTGGGATAAAAATGTATCAGAACTGGAAAAATGGCTGGGCATAAAAAT
>SUUL01000009.1 GCA_015062545.1 Alphaproteobacteria bacterium
GTGTTGTTGCCACGCGTGATGATACAGTGGTGGTACGCGGGGTGATGTTTTGTGAACGTGTGGTCGTGGCGCGTGAATTTGTGTTTGATGTCTGGGTGCGTGTGGATGTGGTACGTGTTGCGTTATTACGTGTGGCAGATGTGGTAACACGATTCGTATTTGAAAGTTCGTTCGCAATATTACGTGCAGGCACCCCCGCGCCAACCGTGCAGGTTATCAGCATAAATGCCAATGCGAACAATCGGACGTTCATAAAAATTCCTTCCGTACAGGATGAGTATAGAAAAAATGTGGCAATCGGCGCAACAAAAAACCTATTACCGTTTACAGGAATGACAAATTGCATCGCCATAATAAGACGATGCAATAAAAAACCGTTCCAGAAGAACGGTTTTTGTTTCCCACAAAACGATATTAACGTTTTGAGAACTGTGTAGAACGACGTGCCTTGCGGTAACCGTAGTGTTTACGTTCAACAACACGGCTGTCACGTGTCAAGAAGCCTGCAGACTTTAATGCAGCGCGTAATTCTGGTTCTACTTTTTCCAATGCCTTGGAAATACCATGTTTTACAGCACCTGCCTGACCAGACAAGCCACCACCTTCAACCATGGCAACAATGTCGTAAGATGTTTCACGTTTTGTTACACCGAATGGTTGTGCGATAATCATCTGTAATACCGCACGGCGGAAGTATTCACTGGATGGTTTGCCGTTAACAGTGATGTTACCTTTACCTGGCATCAAATATACGCGTGCAACGGAATCTTTACGTTTGCCGGTTGCATAGGTTGCGTCATTCAATTTTGGTGTTGCAACTGGTGCTTTCTTTGCAGCAGTTGTTTTCTTTGCAGGGGCAGTTTTTTTAACTGTCTTTGCTGTTGTCTTTTTTTCTTCTGCCATTATTCGCCCCTTTTGTTCTTGCGGTTCAAGCCTGCGAAATCAATAACGGTCGGTTTCTGGGCTTCGTGTTTGTGTTCGCTGCCTGCATATACGTGCAGTTTTGTCAAGCGTTGATTTGCCAATGCAACAGCTGTGCGGCGGCCCATCATACGTTTTACTGCGTTGAAGACCAATTTTTCTGGTTTTTCAGAACGCATCTGACCCAATGTGCGAGACTTCAAAGAACCTGTCCACAAAGAATGCCAGAAAAAACGATCTTTGTCAGCCTTGTGACCAGATAATGCAACTTTGTCCGCGTTAATGATAATTACATGATCACCACAATCCATGTTTGGTGTCCATGTAGGCTTGTGCTTGCCGCGCAGGATGTTTGCGGTGTATGCCGCCAAACGACCCAATGTGCAGTCTGTCGCGTCAATCAGATACCATTTGGCATCCAATTCACACTTTTTTAACGATTTTGTCGCTGCCATTTTTGTTTTACCCTTGGTTTATTTATTAAAGCGCGGTTATTATGCCCCAACCCACTGGAAAAGTCAAGAAAAAATGATACGGTATTATTGTACCGCAAAAAATGATAAAGTTTGTGTTTTGGGGTATGTTATGTTATAATTATTTGTAAGGTTAATAACTTATGAAAAAATAAGGGGATGTGTGATGATTGTTAGACCAGGTGAAACCAGCGAAGAAGTAAGTGCTAATTTTGGAAAAATGCGAGTGAAGCATTTGTTACAAGAATTGAGAACTCTTAGCTTAGAAAATTTCAAAAAATATTATGATGGTCGATACGAAATTAAAGAGATAAAACCACCACTAGATGGTGTCGCATATTATTCTGCGTATGAATATATACACCATACCATGCCAGAGCTTAATGCATCTGTTGGGATGCAGTGGGACAAAGATGGCAATCCTGTGGGGTTTGTGTTGAATGGAAAAACGTATTTGTTTGCAGATGCAGATAGACCTAATGTAAGTATCGCGTTAAATAGCGATTTGGCAAAGGATATGAAATCACCGCTGAATACAGAGGCACGTATCATAGAACCTGCGTTTGGTGGAGTAGCCTATGCGGTCAAAGGACGCGGAGTTACGGCCATGCGCCCCAAGGGCTATATTAATGGGCGCGGATTTGTCAAGTCTGTTTGGTTTGATGTAATAAGAAAGTATGATGCGCACGGACGATATTTAGGCGCGGAAATAATAGATGAAGATGTTTTGGCAAGTTATGAAATACCAGCAGAATATTATCAGCCGGCAAATCCCCTTATGTTGGAATTGTATGCCAAGGCAACGTATAAATTGGTGGCAGAAAAAGATGCTTTGGGGCAAATATTAGGATTCCAATCAGTGCCTGTGAAAGAACTGACGAATGATAATGATGTTGTGCAGCAAAAATTTAACAATGCGCGTGCGCGAGTTGGAGGAAGAAATAATCGTAATGTGCCAGAACATAGTGAATTGACAAAGTATTTGGAACAGTATCCAGATGCAATATTAACACCAGATAGTAAATGGGGATGGGTAACTAAGTTGCCCGAAGGTAGCCATCCAGAAATTACAATGCCCGCAAATAGAATTAAAATTTGGGACAAGGATGGTAACTTTATGTCTGTGATAAAAGGTATGCAGGCAGAGAGATAAAAACGCCCAATCGGGCGTTTTTTATATCGGTAATACGATACGGACACGCAGACCGCCCAGTTCGCTGTTTTCCAAGAACAGTTGGCCGCCATGATTTTCAATCGCCGTTTGGGCAATAGATAAGCCCAATCCGGTGCCACCGGTGTCTGTGCCACGCGCATCGTCCAAGCGTACAAATGGACGCAAGGCTTCTTTCTTGCGATTGTCTGGGATGCCAGGACCATCGTCTTCGATAATGATTTCAACAGTTTCATCATGGTCGTGTTCGGTAATACGGATTTGTGATTTTGCATATCGCGCTGCGTTTTCAATTATATTACTAAACGCACGTGCCAAAGCCATCGGACGAGCATAAAACTGCACAGGTGTGTCAGGAAAGTTTGTAATAATTTCCTTGGTCGGGGCGGCATCGCGTGCAATACGTGTTAACATAGGTGGTAATTCTGTGGCCTGCTCTATTTCTGGGGCTTCGCCACGTGCAAATGCCAGATACCCGTTTACCATTTCTGTCATACGGTCAATGTCGTGTATCAAATCGTCTTTGGTCGCAGAATCTGTTTCCAAACCCAAACGCATGCGTGTCAATGGCGCTTTGAGGTCATGGCTGACCGCGTTTAACATGTCTGTACGTGTGCGGTTGTATCTGTCCAGACGCTCTTTCATCGTAATCATTGATTTTGCAGCATTACGAATTTCTTTTGACCCAGTTGGAACAAATCCAGGTGCGTCCAGACCACGACCAAAGCGACTGGCCGCGTTGGCAATACGGCGAATGCTGCGTGTGTGCATAATGATAAATGGTGAAATCAATATTGATACAATCAAAATCGAGCCAATCAACCATATAATAAATACTTCTGTACTGGTTGAATATATGCGGTAAAGGGATGTGCCAAATGTTGCGATTTTGTTGTCTTGGGTTGGGATGTCAACAAATACCAACCGTTTGCCCTTGTCCATGTAAATGTTGGCAGGACGTTTTAACCGTTTGGATAATTCTGATGCCAGACGGCCTGTTTCGTGGGCGTGATTGTCGTTGTGCTTGGGACGCTTTAATGTTTCGTTGATTGTTGCGTTGATGCCAATGCTGCGCGCCATCTTTTCTGCCGCAACGGTGTCGCCTTCGTCCAAAAAATTCATCATTGTTGTGATTTCGCCCGCCAATGTGCGCGCCAATGTATCGTGTACGCGTGACCAGTGATTGCCAAAAAACGCGTTGGCAACAATTACCTGGGCGATGACCAATGGAATAAGTATCATTAAAATCGTTCTGGTTAAAAAGCTGCGCGGAATTAATCTCATGCTGTGGTACCGTTTTGTTGCGGGGTGTGTACGTTTAAGTCAACCAACTTATAGCCCTGACCCCTGATTGTTAATATGTCTAAGGATGATAATACTATATTTAATTTACTTCGCAAGCGTTTTGCAACCATTGGTGATGCGGGCGTAATATTACCCATTGGACTGGTTAAATTTAATAATAACTTCTTTTCTTCACCGGACAGTGATAATATGCGCGCGTTATCTGGGGTGCCGATGAAAAATTCGTTGTCAATCAGCATTAACCCATTAGGCATCTTGGGCGCGACAGTTTGATTGTGTCGCATAATATTATTCAGACGTAGAACCAGTTCGCGTATTTGAAATGGCTTGGCCAAGTAATCGTTTGCACCACCAGACAGACCCGCAATCGTGTTTTCGGCACCTGTCATCGCAGTTAACATAATAACAGGTGTTTGGTTGCCGGATGCGCGTATCTGGGTCAAAAATGTTAAACCATCCATGCCGGTCATCATTCTGTCCAGAACAATGGCATCAACACTGATGCGTGACAGTATTTCTGATGCAGTTTCGGCGGATTCGGCGGTTATTGTATGAAAGCCATCCGCGCGCAACCCCTTGGACAGGGCTGTGCGTAACATATTGTCGTCATCAACAATTAGAATGGTATTGTTCATTTAGTCATTTGCCTGTATGTTGAAATCATTAGTGCTTATGACCAATGATTGTATATTATTTACGCATAGGTTCAACCGCGTATTCGCCAGGCTGAATCGTGCGCATTGCATTGTTTGCACCGGTCATGTCTTCTTCCATGTTTGCCGCTGCACGGAATTGCATGCCACTGGTTGCAAATTCCGTTTTGAACAATGCATAACCTGTGCCGCCACCTGTGGTTGGCCCTTGCATGCCCAGTGAATAATAGCCACCCAAAATGCCATAATCAAGATCAATATAGTCAATGTTTACCATTAATGAAACATTGCTGAAACCATCGCTGGTAATATTGCATGCAAATTCACGGTTGGACAATGTGGCTTGGGAGTTTGCAGGTATTACAATGTCCATCACCGTTGGTTCACAACGTCTGTCAATGCCATTTACCAAGAATTCATAAGTCATACCAACAGTCGCTTTGGACAAGCCTGTGGATACATTAACTTGGGAAATCGTTGCCTTTGGGATTTTTACCATTGCATTGGCAATACCGCTGCGTACGGGAAAAGATATGCCAGATTGCAGGCAATCGCGCGAGAATGGGTCGGCTTCACAAATATATACGCGCGAATGGGCATTCATCATGAACATATTTGCCAGACTGTTAAATAAAAATGTGCGCGTGATTCTGTCGTTCAGACGTGTGCAACCAAAATCACGGCATATAACCATTGGGCGGTCTGCAAAAATCACACCCGGGTGGGCCGCCTGTTCGGCATCGCGGGCCGCGATAATATTTGCATCATAATCTAAGCTGTCTGCGCGTTCCATAAACGTTGTTTCCGGAATAAAGTTCGGATCATCAGGGTATGCATAGTAAGATTGCACAGGTGTTTCTGTGTAAATCGTTTGCATATCTTCATACACAACATCGTTCGCGTGTGCAGAAATTCCGTACATTACAGCGATAATTGCAGATAAAAACAGTCTTGTCATGATAGTGCCTTTGGTTCTCCTTTGAGATAAATCTTAGAACATTTTAGATAATTGTGTCAAAACAAAAATATTTTTATTGAAATTTAGGTGTGCTTTGTTCTAAGTTAGGGGTGAATATAATTAAAGAAAGGTGGAATCAGATGGTTGATTTAATCATTACAGGTGAATCTGGCAAGTTGCATGCAGTATATCATAAATCTGCACAACCATGTGCGCCATTGGCGGTGGTGCTGTCCGGAAATCCGCGTCAGAAGTATCATATGAATGATCGTGTGACGTATGCAATGTTTCGTGCGTTTATGGATGCAGGTTTTTCAGTCGTACGATTTGACTATCGCGGGGTAAATGATTCCGAAGGGGCGATTGGAACAACGTCTGAAAATATGTTGGATATCGCAACTGTGATTGATTGGATTCAAAATCATAATGAAGATAGCGATAAAATATGGCTGGCGGGGAATCAGTTGGGGGCATGGTATGTTCTGCAGGCAATGATGCGCCGTCCAGAAATATCTGGGTTTGCGTTGGTGTCGCCAGATCCATCTGTGTCTGATTTTGCATTTTTGTCGCCGCGCCCAAATCGTGGGTTGTTGTTACAGGGGGCGGCAGAATCTGATGATGCACGTGCATTTGCCACCCATTTAACACAAATCTTGAAAAAGCAGGCGCAAATTGATTTGGAAACAATTCGTATCAAGGGGGCGGATGCCACATACGGTCAGCCGGCAGACCTGCGTCAGATGTATAATGACCTGAAGGCGTATGTCGGTCGTGAAAACGCAGAGGACAAGTTGCTGTAATATGATGAACAAAGAAAGATTTTTAGATGCAAATATCCCAGATGATATGGCGGCAAGCATTCGTCCGCGCGCGTTATCTGATTTTATTGGACATGAAAGTTTGAAGCAGAATTTGTCTGTGTTTGTATCTGGTGCGCGTTCCCGCGGTGAAGCGATGGATCATGTTTTGCTGTATGGTCCCCCGGGGTTGGGCAAGACAACGTTGGCGCATATTGTGGCGAATGAATTAGGAACTAATTTTCGCGCGACAGCGGCACCTATGTTGACCAAACAGGGTGATTTGGCGGCAATATTGACATCCTTGGAACCGATGGATGTGTTGTTTATTGATGAAATTCATCGTTTGCCAACCGCAATCGAAGAAGTTTTATATTCCGCAATGGAAGACTTTAAGTTAGATATTATGCTGGGCGAAGGCCCCAGTGCAAAAAGTGTGCGGATTGACCTGCCCCCGTTTACGTTGGTTGGCGCAACAACCAGAACCGGGTTGCTGTCTAATCCGTTGCGTGACAGATTTGGAATTGACTTGCGGTTGTCTTTCTATTCACCCGAAGATTTGGCAAAAATTATTCAACGCAGTGCAAATATCTTGGGTACACCGATTGATACAGATGGTGCGCTGATGTTGGCGCGGTCTGCGCGTGGAACGCCACGTATTGCAAACCGACTGCTGAAACGTGCGCGCGACTTTGCATCCGCGTTGGGCAAAGGCAACATTACTGCAGATACAATCAAGACCACCCTGTTCCAGTTGCATATTGATGGATGCGGGTTGGATGAAATTGACCGTGAATATATGCAGACTATTATTAAACATTATGCAGGCGGACCGGTTGGGATTGAAAATCTGGCGGCGGCATTGTCAGAACCGGCGGATACAATAGAAGATGTTATTGAGCCATACCTGATGCAGTTGGGGTTTGTACAACGTACGCCACGTGGTCGTATTATCACAGATGCAGGATACGCACATTTGGGATTGGAAAAGTAAATCTTATGAAAACACACATATTTCCTTTTACGGTTGCGTATGCGGATACTGATGCCGAAGGTATTGTTTATCATGCGCGTTATCTGGAAATTGCAGAACGTGCGCGTATGAATTGGCTGCGTGGGCATGTTGTTGTTGGTGATGATATTGGTTTTGTTGTACGCGAATTAAATATTAAGTATATGTCACCATTACATGCCGGTGAAGATTTTGTTGTTGAAACACAAATGGTGGATGTGGGGGCTGCAATCGTGCGTGTGGAACAAAAATTCGTGAAAGATGGGAATGTTTGTGCTATAATAAATCTTAAGGTTGCGTATTTGGGTGCGGATATGCATCCAAAACGGATACCTGCGGAATTTTTAGATGGTTTGATATAGAAATATAAAAGGAAGGAAAGAAATGGAAAATAATTTTTCGTTGTTAAGCTTATTCACTGGTGACTGGATGACTGTGTTTGTGTCGTTGGTGCTGGTGGTGTTTAGTGTTATGTCTTGGGCGATTATTGTGGAAAAAATTCGTTTGTGGCGGGCTTTCAAGAAAAATCCACCAAAGATTAAGCCAACAGATAACTTGTCGGTTATTGTGGACAAGTTAATTCGTCCATTTGACAAGAATTTGTGGTTCTTGTCCATGGTGGCATATATTTCCCCTTTTATTGGTTTGTTTGGAACAGTTTGGGGGGTTATGGATTCTTTTGCAGCGATTGGTGTTAATCAGTCGGTCAGTATTGGTGTTATTGCACCTGGGTTGGCGGTTGCGCTGGGGACAACTGCGTTGGGGCTGATTGCGGCTGTGCCTGCAGCGATTGCACATCAATATTTTGCAAAAAAATCGGATGATTTGTATGAACGTTTGGATGAAGTTCGCCGTGAATTGAAATCAAAGAAATAAGGATTTTATAATGAGTCGTATTCGACGTAGACAGTTTGATGCCAGTATCCAATTAACGCCGATGATTGACGTAATGACGGTGTTGTTGGCGGTGTTTATGGTGACAACCCCATTGATGACCACGGGTATCGATTTGGAATTACCGCGTGCAGGAACATCAGCCATGACGGGTAACGATCATGCAATTCAGATTAGTGTTGATGCGGGTGGCAATTACTATCTGTCGGAAATGAAATTGTCACGTGATGAAATTGTGACTCGTGCAATCGCCATGCGTGGGGAAAATCCAAACCTGACCATAATGATAAGTGGGGATGCGCATGCGGACTATGGCGCGGTTATGTCAATGATGGGCAAATTAAAAGATTCAGGATTTCAAAAAGTGGGGTTGAGAACACAACCAGAAAAATAATAAATGATTAGATTTAACCAATTTTCGTCAGAAAACTTGTTAATTTCCATTTGTGGGCATTTGGCCCTGTTGGCGATAATGATTACATCTGTATCTGTGATGGTTAATCGTGCAAAATTGGTGACCCCAGATAGAATTCAGATTATGGAAATTGACCTGAATGATGTCAAGGTTTCTGGGGAAGAAACAAAATTGTACAATGTGGGGCAAGTCACCAAAACAGAGCCAGATGCAAAAAAGCCTGCGCCAAAGGCAAAACCAGATAAAAAAGAAGAAAAAGCAGAAGAGCCAGAAAAAGTAGAACTGGAAAAACCTGCGTTGGTTGAAGAAGAAAAACCAAAAGAAAAAAAATCCGAAGATAAAAAAGAAGAAACAAAAAAAGACGAAGAAAAATCTAAGCCGGTGGAAGATGCACCTGTACCAAAGAAAAAGCGCGTTGTTCGTGTTAATCGTGAAGTGTTATCTTTGGACAGAACGTTGACTGTATCTGTTGTTGATGCGTTGCGTGTTGCCATGACGCGCTGTTGGGTAATTGACAGCAAACGGCCAGATATTTCTGATATTCGTGCGGTGGCACATTTAACAATGCGCAGAAATGGAACAGTGCGTGATGTGTGGTTTGAATCTGCGGCGCGCGCGGAAAATGATCCAGCATTTGCGTATGTTTTGGAAACAATAAAGTCTGCGATAAATACGTGTCAGCCATTCCGTATGCTGCCGACAAATGAATTTGATAAATGGGAAAAAATTCAATTAACTTTCTATCCAACCCAGGGTAAAGTTATGTAGCAGAAAATGTTTAATGTTATGCAAAGATAAAACACGCACCCATGGGTGCGTGTCGCAGATGGGCATATAAGCCGGATTCTGTTCTGCCATCGGCACAGTGTGTTTCGCACACCACACCGTGGTAGTGAACATGATTAATCTGCATACCACATTACTGTGATACGTCAAGCCTTCTACCCGCCCCCGATGCGGGACACATATAGGGGGCCTATTTGAAGTTGCTGCGCGCAGAGATTGCCCGTTTCACTCGAATTTAATCGTTTACGTCACTGTTGCTCTAATCGTCAGGTCGCCCTGCCCGGTAAATTAGCCGGTACGCCGTCCCGTGCAGTCCGGACTTTCCTCGTTCTCTGAATAGAGACCACCATGTTCCGCCCATCTTACGGTGGAATATCTTAGCATGATTTTGAAAAAATGCAATATTTTTGCGTGGGGTGTTTATTCGCCCTGCTTTTTCGCCGCCCCCAATGCATGACGCAGGGCTTGTTCGGCAATTTGGCGGATTTTCGGGGCAAATGTGCGCATGTTCATTGTGTCGGCAACGGTATTACCAAAAAGACGGGCGATATATTCAATCTGTGTCGGTGCAATAACATATACGTCACTGGTAATATCGGCTGTTTTTAGGTTCTGAATTGGTTCGCGCATGATTTTATCCCCCCTATTTACCCATATAATATCATATTTTTTTTATTTTCGCACTTGTTTAGTTGACTGGTTGATATTATATCATAAAGTAACTTGACCGCAAGGCGCAAAATTGCTATATATTTCGTGATAAAATAAGGAAAGATGGTTATGAAAAATATATTAAGTAAAATATTGGGATCTGCGAATGACAGATTGATTAAAAGTTATGATAAGACTGTGTCCCTAATCAATGATTTGGAACCAAAATATCATGAAATGTCTGATGAACAATTACGTGAACAAACAGATGTGTTGCGTGCGCGATTGACTGCGGGCGAAAAAGAAAAAGATATTTTGCCAGATGCGTTCGCATTGGTGCGCGAGGCATCAATTCGTACAATCGGATTGCGGCATTTTAATGTGCAGATGATTGGTGGAATGGTGCTGACCAATGGACAAATTGCAGAAATGAAAACCGGTGAAGGAAAAACACTGGTCGCAACGTTGGCGATGTACCTGAAAGCGTTGCATGGCAAGGGTGCGCATTTGATTACGGTTAATGACTATTTGGCATCACGTGACGCAGAATGGATGGGTGAAATTTATCGTTTCTTGGGGCTGACGGTTGGTATTATTCAGCATGATATGACAGACGAAGAAAGACGTGACGCGTATGCGTGTGATATAACGTATGTTACTAATTCTGAATTGGGCTTTGATTATCTGCGTGATAATATGAAATTTACCAAAAAACAACAGGTATTGCGCCCGTTCTTTTATGCGATTGTTGACGAAGTGGACAGTATTTTAATTGACGAAGCGCGTACGCCATTGATTATTTCTGGGCCGGCTGAAGATACCAGCGAATTGTATGCCAAGGTTGATGCGGTTGTTGCGCAATTTACAGAATCTGATTTCAAGAAAGATGAAAAAGATAGGCATGTTACATTAACAGAAAGTGGCGTTGATACGGCAACACGTTTGTTAAAAGATTGTGGTTTGTTGGTTGGTGATAATTTGTATGCATCTGAAAATGCTGCGTTGGTGATGCATATTCAACAGTCGTTGTTGGCACATCACTTGTATCAGAAAAATGTTAACTATGTTGTGCGTAACGGCGAAATCTTAATCGTTGATGAATTTACAGGTCGTGTTATGAGTGGCCGCCGCTTTGGCAAAGGACTGCATCAGGCGATTGAAGCAAAAGAACATGTTAAAGTACAGCCTGAAAATCAGACTGTATCCAGTATCTCGTATCAGAATTTGTTCCGTTTGTATCCGACCTTGTCGGGTATGACGGGAACCGCGATGACCGAAGCCGCAGAATTTGAGGAAATATATAAATTGCGTGTGGTGTCTATCCCAACAAATCGTCCGGTGGCGCGTAATGATCATCATGATGAGATTTATCTGAACAAGGATGAAAAGTATGATGCGATCTTGAAGCAAATCGCGGATTGTATGAACAGAAAACAACCTGTGTTGGTTGGTACGGTGTCTATTGAAAAGTCAGAAGAATTGGCCGCGATTGTGCGCAAAAAATTAAAAATTGAACCTGCGGTGCTGAATGCAAAACACCATGAATCCGAAGCAAAAATTGTTGCACAGGCCGGTGCACCAGGTGCAATTACAATCGCAACAAATATGGCAGGACGTGGTACTGATATTAAATTGGGCGGTAATGCCGAGGCTTTGATTGCAGAATTAGATTCCACAGCAGATGACTTTGAAGACAAGAAAAAAGAAATCTATGCAAAAATTGAAGAAAATAAAAAACAAGTTTTGAATGCAGGTGGTTTGTATGTTATTGGTACGGAACGTCACGAATCGCGCCGTATTGATAATCAGTTGCGCGGGCGTTCAGGCCGTCAAGGCGACCCTGGTGATTCCAAATTTTTCTTGGCATTAGATGATGATTTAATGCGTATCTTTGGTGCGGCACGTCTGCAAGGTATGCTGACAACGTTGGGGTTGAAGTCTGGCGAGGCGATTACCCATCCATGGATTACCAAAGCTTTGGAAAAGGCACAAAAACGTGTCGAAGCCCGTTATTTTGAAGCGCGTAAGGAATTGCTGAAATATGATGATGTGGCAAATGAACAACGTACAGTTATATACAAACAGCGCGATGATTTGATGGTGTCGGCAGACTTGTCACCGTTGGCAAATGAAATGATTGCTGATGTTGTGGAAATTATTTGTGAAAATAATATCCCTGAAAAAACAATGCCTGCAGATTGGAATCTGAATGGTATTCATAATGCGATGATGCGTGTGTTTGCATTAGATATTACTGATATGGAAAAGTGGAAGTCTGATGAAGAAATTACCGAACGCAAGGCGTATGAAACATTGGTAAATTTGGCAAAACGTAGATATGCGCATCAGGCAGCAAAATATGGCCCAGAATTGATGCAGATGGCATCACGCCAAATGATGTTGGGTGCATTGGATGCAGTCTGGAAAAAGCACTTGCAACAAATGGATTATCTGCAGAGTGCGATTGGTTTGCGTGGTTATGCACAGAAAAATCCGTTGTATGAATATAAACGCGAAGCACTGGATTTGTTCAAAAATACAATTAATAATTTCAAGATAATGTCTGTATCTTATATCTGTCGCATGGAATTAACACGCGATGATGTGGCGGCAACAGAAGCCGCGCGCGCCAAGCATGATGCGGGTTTGAATCAGGCAACCGGAAATGAACGCCGCAATTCACCTTGTCCATGTGGATCTGGTTTGAAATACAAACATTGTTGTGGTAAATTGCACTAAATCTTGGTGCAATTTATCATAGGTTATTTGATTGTCATATTTGCTGATGCACAAGGTTAAAGGAAAGGGGTTATGCAGCAATTTATTCATCTTCGTACACATTCGCGTTTTTCTGTCGGGGCCAGTACACTGACGATTAAACAGATACCTAAATTATGTTTGGCTGCAGGTATGCCTGCGTGTGCGTTGACTGATACTAATTTGATGTCTGGGTGTGCGGAATTTTCAGATGTTATGCCCAGTAGTAAGGTTCAACCAATTATTGGTATTGAAATAACACTGAATCAACATAGTGCTGACCCAAAAATTTTACGCGTAAATTCTTTGTCCAAGGTGGTTTTGTTGGCCCAGAATCATGATGGGTATCTGAATCTGTGTGAATTAAATCGTATTATGTATATGCGCCCAGATAATCATCATTTGGGACCGTATGTAACATTTGATGAACTGCAATCGCACAGTAATGGTTTGATTTGTTTGTCTGGGGCGCATTTGGGGCCGATTGGTATGGCAATTCTGAATTCGCAAAACGATTTGGCGCGAACATACGCAAAACGATTTTTGGATGTTTTTGGCGACAGGTTTTATATTGAAATTCAACGCCATGGGCTGGAAGATGAAATTAAAACCGAGCCAGATTTTTTGGCAATCGCACAAGAATTGAATATCCCAATCGTTGCAACCAATGACGTTTGTTTCGCCGCAGATACAGATTATGAACCTGCAGATGCGTTGGGGTGTGTGTTGGGGCAGACAAAAGTTATCGATCCAGAACGACCAAGAAAATCTTCGGAACAATATTTCAAGTCCACAGAACAGATGGCAGAAATCTTTTCAGATTTGCCCGAAGCAATAGAAAATACGCTTGTTATTTCACAGCGTTGTGGGTTTATGGTAAATGTTCATGAAAAACCTTTGTTGCCGCGTTTTGGTGATGATTTGGAAACAGAGTGTCAAATGCTGCGCGATAATACAATGTCTGGGTTAAAGCGCAGATTGGAACAACATAATATTACAGACACCGCCCCATATTATGAACAGGCAGAATTTGAGTTGGGGGTTATTATCGGTATGGGTTTCCCAGGATATTTCCTGATTGTTGCGGACTATATTGATTGGTGCAGAAATAACAATGTTCTGACGGGGCCTGGTCGTGGTTCTGGTGCGGGGTCTATTGTGGCGTGGGCCTTGGGGATTACAAATGTTGACCCGTTAAAGTACGGTTTGCTGTTTGAAAGATTCTTGAACCCAGATCGTATTTCCATGCCGGACTTTGACGTTGATTTTGAGCCAACCGGTATTGAACGTGTATTGGCGTATGTATGTGATAAATATGGGCATGATTCTGTGTGTCGTATTATTACGTTTGGTAAATTGTTGGCGCGTGGTGCAATTCGTGATATTGGGCGCGTGTATGGAATCCCCTATTCCAAGTCAGACAGATTATCCAAATTAGTGCCACAAGATGCCAAAACGTTAAAAGATGCGGTTGATATGTCTGGCGAAATTCAGGGGATATTGAATAATGACGAAGACTTGAACAAAGTTGTAACTGTTGCAGAAGAATTAGAGGGGTCTTTGCGTAACTTGGGACAGCATGCGTGCGGTGTTGTTATCGGGGACAGACCCACAACCAAGATTGCGCCTGTTTATCGTGATCCTGCCAACCCGTTGCCGTCATGTCAATTTGATGGTAAGTATTTGGAAAAATCTGGATTGATTAAATTTGACTTTTTGGGCTTGGAAACATTGGTGGTGCTGAAGTATGCAATACAATTAATTCAGCAAACACGTGGTATCAATATCGACTTGGATCAAATACCAACAGACGACCCAAAAACAATGCATCTGTGGCAACAGGGATTGACCGAAGGTATATTCCAATTTGATGCCCCATTTGTTCAGCAGACTTTGCGTAAAATGCACCCAACAAATTTCTTGGAAATTTCTGCGTTGAATGCGTTGAATCGTCCAGGGCCAATCGCATTTATTCCACAGTTTATTGCACGTATGCATGGTGAAGAATCAATCGAATATGTGCATCCGCGTGCAGAACCAATCTTGAAAGAAACGTATGGTATTATTGTTTATCAAGAACAGGTTATGCAATTAACACGTGTGCTGGCGGGATTTACACGTGGGCAGTCTGATAACGTGCGCAAGGCAATGGGTAAAAAAATTATTGCCATGTTGGATGAACTGGAAGGTAAATTCTATGAGGGGTGCGAAAAAGAAGGCACGCTGGATAGAGCAACCGCAAAAGACTTGTGGGAAAAGTTCAAAGATTTTGCCAAATATGCATTTAACAAGTCGCATGCGATTGCGTATTCCATTGTGGCAAATCAATGCGCATATCTGAAGGCTAATTATACCCCAGAATTTTTGGCGGCTTCTATGTCCAGTAACTTGAATGATACGGATCAGTTGGCAATCTTTGTTGATGATGCCAAGTCAAATTTTGGAATTCAAATTGTTGCACCAGATATTAATCAAAGTGAATCTTTGTTCACGGTGCGTGATGGAAAGATTATATATGGATTGGCGGCATTAAAGGGGGTCGGAACGGTCGCAACAGATGCAATCGTTGCAGAACGTGAAAAGAACGGAAAATTCAAGAACCTGACAGACTTTGCCAAACGTTGCGCGCCAATTATGAATAAACGCATCTTAGAAGCGTTTGCGAAAACGGGGGTGCTGGATTCTTTGGAGAAAAATCGTGCGGCAATTTATATGAATGCTGATGCGATATTGTCTTATGCGGCAAAATCAAAAGATAGTGCAAATATGTTGTCTTTGTTCGCGAATACGGTTGAAGATGATGTGGACGAAGACAGATTGCGCAAGAATTTGCCCAAGACGGAACCGTGGACGTTTGGACAGAAATTGGAAAATGAATTGTCTGCGTTGGGATTTTATATTTCTGCCCACCCGCTGGATCAGTACAAACATCTGATTGAACGTGCCAATTTGGCAACCAGCGCGACCTTGGAATCTATGGGTGACAGAAAGCCTGTACAGATTGCTGCCAATGTAAATTCGTTTAGTCGCCGCAGAACAAAAACAGGCAAGGAAATGATTACTATTAACGCGTCTGACAGTTTTGGAAATATTGATGCGGTGGCATTTGGTGATGCGGCAATCGGCTTTGCCCAGGTGTTGTCTGGGGAAAATGTGGTTTTGATTTCTGGTAAAACATCAAATCGTGACGACAGGGTTTCTGTATTCGTGGATTCTATTGTGCCTTTGACACAATGGGTCGCAAAAATCGCCAAGAAAATAACACTGGATATTCGTGATGGTGCGGTGCTGCAAGATGTTAAAAAGGCTTTGGCGGCGTTGTCACGTGGGTATACGCGTGTGGAATTGGTCTTGCATGGCGCGGACAAGACCGCAACGGTGGCATTGCCAGGCGGGGTTGAATTGGGAAATACAACGGTTGCTGACTTGGTGGCGTTGGGAATCAAGGTGGGGATTGAATAAAATGAAACATATTCCTGTATTGTTAAATGCGGTGTTGAATGCATTGGGCGATATTAATGGGCGCACGATTGTTGATTGTACGTTTGGGGCGGGTGGTTATTCGCGCGCGTTTTTGGCGCGTGGTGCAAACGTGATTGCGTTTGATCGTGATCCAAATGTTGTGACAGATGCAAATGCAATGCGTGCCGAATTTGGTGACAGGTTTACTTTTATTCCGCGGCCGTTTTCTAATATTGCAGATTTGGAACAAGATGTTGATGCGATTGTATTTGATTTGGGTATATCTTCTATGCAGATTGATGTCGCAGAACGTGGTTTTTCGTTCCGTATGGATGCGCCCCTGGATATGCGTATGGAATCAAGCGGAATGACGGCCGCAGATTTGATAAGGCAAAAGTCTGTGGCAGATTTGGCGGAAATTCTGCGCGTATATGGTGATGTAAAGAAAGCAAATATCTTGGCGCGTGCGATGAAGGATTCCCTGCCCCAGACCACATTTGAATTGCGCGATTTGATTCACAACCCAAAAGATATTGCACCGGTATTTCAGGCATTGCGTATTGCGGTAAATGATGAAATGGGCGAACTGGAACGCGCGCTGGTGGTTGTGCCGGATTTATTGCGGGTGGGCGGCAAGTGTATTTGTGTGACCTTTCATTCGCTGGAAGATAGAATTGTAAAGAATAAATTCCGCGAATGGACAACTGTGCCTGGTGATCCACGTATGCCAACTGTGGCAAATGCGCCGTTTGAATTAATCAAAACTGCCCTGCCCGATGCGCAAGAGGTGGAAAATAACCTGCGGGCGCGGTCTGCGCACATGCGTGGTGTGATTAAATTGCAATAAAAATCAAAGGGAATAATCAAGATGGCAAAGAACAAAACAGCAATGATAAAATCGGTTGAAAAATTAGATTCGCGCAAGAAAGCCAATCCGTTGGATTTGTCTGCAGATCAAGATTTGACGATTGCTTTGATGAATCTGGCCGCCATCGAAGATGGTTTTAGTGCGCCATCCGATTTGATTAACTTTGTGCGTGATGTGCGCAGGGATTTAATGGCACGAATTGTACATGGTGATGATAAAATTTGGGATACGTCATGGCGTTTGTTGGTGTTGGCGGCGCAATTAATGGACCAAGGTAATAAATCGTCTGGGGCGGCTGCATATCAGTATTTTAATCGTTCTTATGAATTGTATTCGATGTTTTTGGGAATAAATATGGGGTTGATAAGTCCAAAAGAGGTAAAAAAAGCAGTATCAGATATAGATAATTGAATGATTAGTGTAATTTGGTGTTGATTCACATATCAAAAAAATGATAAAATGCAAAAAAGAGAGAAGTAAAGTGAAGCGAATTTTTAATAATTTTTATTGGTTTTTTGCTTGTTGCACGGCGTTTTTATGGGCGGGCGAATTGTCTGCGGCCCAGATGCCAAATCCTCGTTCAGCGTCTGTGACATCTGTATCTGGGGCACGAAATTCTTCTGACAAGGTTGTGACGCGTGGTAATGGTGGTGCGGTTGTATCGCGCAGTGCGACCGGTGCAAACAATTCGCGTGTTGCGGCGCGTTCGGCATCTGATTCACGTATGGTTGCGCGTTCGGGGGCGAATGTTTCGAATCGTTCTGCGATGCCTGCGGTTAATCGTTCTGCAACGGTGGCGCGTTCTGCAGCGGCGCGTGGTTTGCCGGCGCGTAATGCATCGTTGGTTTCGGATATGGGGATAATGCGTGCCGCCACGCGTTCGCGCGCAACGGCGGTTTTTGATGATATTTCCAAGATTGGTGGTGGTTATGCCAAATGTCGCGAGGCTTATGCCACATGCATGGATCAGTTTTGTGCGAAATCTAATGATGAATATCGCAGATGTTACTGCAGTTCACGTTTTATAGATTTTCGCGATACCAAGGCTGCCTTTGATCAGGCGATGACCCTGTTGGCACAATTTGAAGACAATAATTTGAATGCGGTTGATAAAACCGCAGCCGAAGTTGATGCAATGTATTCTGCCACCGTGGGCGAAGCGGCGATTAAACGTGATACCAGTGGTGCGCAAAGCGTTTTGAATGAAATTGGTGATTTGTTGTCTGGCAAGAAAAAGGTAAATAATGACAATTCTATGGGGTTGATTGAACTGGATTTTTCAACCAGTATGGATGATATTTGGGGTGGTGGCGGTTCATCAATATTTGATTCGGACAGCGGTACAAATATTTCTGAACTGGAAGGGGTTTCTTTGTATAATGCCGCAAATAAACAGTGTTTGGAAATCATCGCGGACAGCTGTGAAAGTTCGGCAATCTTGAACATGTCAACCAGTGCATATAACATTATGATTACCCAGGATTGTAATGCATACGAAAAGGTTATAGAAACACAACGCGACAAAGTTGAACAAACCGTTCGTCAGGCAGAAAAATACCTGCGCGAGGCCAGATTAGAAGAATATCGTGCGCATAATTCTGCGGATGTTAACGAATGTGTTGATAAAGTCCGTGCGGCAATATTGGCTGATACGGCATGTGGCGCGAATTATAATCGCTGTTTGGATTTCAGCGGCTTGTTCATCAATCAGTCAACAGGTGAACCAATATACGGTCCCCAGTTGTTCAAATTGGCGGAACAAATTGAATTAGACGGCAGTTCGGATGTTGTTGGCAAAAATTCAGACTTTAGCAAATTCTTGGATACCAAGCGGTTGTTTGCCAACAGTGCCTTGGATACATGTCGTGATAATGCGGATTTGGTATGGAATGAATTCAAACGTACCGCCATCATTGAAATCGCCCAGGCCCAGGACGAGAAGATAGAAGAAGTAAAAATGTCTTGTGTTTCTACAATGAAAGAATGTTATGACACACAAAGTGGCGCGTTGAAGTCTTTTGATGACACATCGGCCCAGGTGACAGGTGCTTTGTCGGCGGCGGCGGCACGTGATATGTGTAAAGACAAGGTTATCGCCTGCGCGGCATTGTACGGCGACAGTGATAGCTGTAAGTTTGATAAATCTGGGCGTTTTGATAAGAAGGCATCAACAGATAAATGTGGATTGCAATCATTGTTGAACTTTGTTAATGTGGTTGATGAAACACGTATTGCCGAAGGGTGTGAAAGCGCGTTGCAGTCTTATGCAAATGAATTGTGCACACCAACCACCACTGGTAAATCTGGCACAACAACGGCCAAGCAGTATCCATGGAAATGTCGCCTGATGAAGATTGATGATGGTAAATATAATGAAGAAACGGGCGCGGTGGAGACTAAGGCAACACAGAAGTCTTTGAAGGGAATATTAGACTATCGTGCAGAAACAGTATGTCGTGATATTAATGAGGTTCAGGACAATCTGGTAGGTGACCAAATTGATACAATCATCAGTGATATTTCTGAACAGCTGGGCGGTATGTTAAAGACAGAATGTGAAAGCATGGGGGCCACGTGGTATGATGGTCAAAGCCTGGAAAACAATCCAAATATAATAAATAAAGGGACGTTTAATTCTGGGGTGTTTGTTGGTGAAGGGTTAAATGATTCTGGATTGGGATATTGTATTAATGATCCAAAGCTGTCTGCATGTCTGGGATATAACGATGGTGATGACGACAGCGCGGTTGCAATCTATTATGACATGGGCGCGCGCACATGTAAATTCACGACCGATTGGTTGCAGGAAAAATGTACACTGTTGGGTGGTGAATGGCAGGATGACGCAATGTGTTATATAAGGAAGCATTAATGATGAAAAAGATGAAATATTTTTCGGTGTTACTTGGGGTGATGATGTCGGCAACGCCCGCATTTGCGATAAAGTATGCGGGTGATGGTTTGGCCAAAGTGTGGGGCGGACGACCACAGACCACATGTGTGTCAGAGTCTAATTTCCCAGGGGCTGCATACATAGATAATAATGCGGGAAGTGATGGTGTGAATGCTTTTAATGGCGATTGTCGCCGAGGATATGGACGCAAGTTGATGGTTGCGTTGGATATTACCGACAAGGGGGCACGTTTTTGTCCGTTGTTTGTTTATGGGTTGGCGTATGGGTGGCACGACCCCACGTATACACGATATGGGCGTTATGGTGATGACAGTAATTGTGTTTGGTTGTGTTTGCCGGGGTATACAGGAACGGAATGTCAAGATACAATCAGTGCAAGTTATGCCCCATCATCTGCGGATGCGGCAGTATTGAATAGAGATACATACCTGGGCAAGTATGACGGCAAGGCCAGTGCGGAGATAGAAACCAGTGTTCCTGGATTCTATGAACATTCCCAAAATAAGTGTTATGGTAAGGATACTACGTCAGAAAATGATATGATTTTGGCGATAACGGGATTCGTGCCCAGTGGACATGGCGCATGGGTGCAACAGACCGCAGTTACAGCGTGGAGATTTTATGGTTGGGGGTGGCACGGATTTGATTGTCATTGTGGCAGCACAAAATTTTCTCCAACAAAGAGATGTGAAAAACACAAGGTTTCGATGAACGTTTTGCACACGGATAGTGCCGGTGAAAATATGGGATACAAGGGAACCTTGGTGTGTATGAATGGTTATGAACCCAATGTGGCGATGGATGATTGTGTTGTTATTGAACCTGCAACAGCACCAAATCCCGACAGATGTGTTGCCGCGGACAAGGATTTTGATGCGGCAGAACACAAGGTTGTGGAATTTACGCGTGCCGTTGGAACAACACCTGCATCCTGTAAATTCAGGTGCACCCAAGATGGATATGGGTTTGAATCCGCCGCGTCCAAGAAGTGTGTTTCTTGCCCAACGGAATCAACAGGAATTCCAAAGCAAGGTGTATCTGCATCAACGGGTGTATGTGTGACATGTGCGGACAATTATATGTATGATGTTACCACTGGTGAATGTGAAGAACTGATGATACTGAAAGAATCTGATTTGATGTATGGTGTTGGAAAACAGGCATCTAAATCTTCGACACCATGTTGGATGGCAATGGATTTGGAAGATTATAGAAAGTGTATTTTTGGTGAATCTTGGGATGAAGGTAAAAAAGCCGCGGAATCGGGGGCTTCGAAAACATCCGATGCTTCTAAGTAAATCCCCCCGTTTGGGGGATTTTTTCTGTTGTTTATCACACCAAATTATATTGTGATTTTTGCCCTGCTCTTTATTTTTAAGAAAAAATGCTAATTGCCACTTGAAATGTTTTTCTGATTAACTATATGGTGGGTAAGCAAAAATTTTAAGGAGTGAAAATTATGGCAAAAGTATTGGGTATTGACTTGGGGACAACTAATTCCGCCATGGCATTCATGGACGGCAATGATCCAAAAATTATTGAAAATGCCGAAGGGCAACGTACAACACCATCTGTGGTCGCACTGACAAATTCTGGTGAACAGTTGGTTGGTATTACCGCAAAAAATCAGGCTGTGACAAATCCTGAAAATACAATTTATGAAATCAAACGTTTGATGGGATTGCGATTTGACAGTCCTGCGGTTAAAGAAATCGCGGCACGTGTACCATATAAAATTGTCGCAGGCGACAATGGGGATGCATGGGTGGAAATGGATGGTAAAAAATATGCCCCATCACAGATTTCTGCGATGATTTTGGCAAAATTGAAAAAAGATGCAGAAAGTTATTTGGGTGAAACGGTAACTGATGCAGTTATTACAGTTCCTGCGTACTTTAATGACTCACAACGTCAGGCAACAAAAGATGCCGGTCGTATTGCGGGCTTGAACGTATTGCGTATTGTTAATGAACCAACCGCCGCCGCATTGGCGTATGGCCTGGATAAAGGCAAAGATGGCACTATCGCAGTATATGACCTTGGGGGTGGTACGTTTGACGTATCCATCTTGGAAATTGTTGATGGTGTGTTTGAGGTAAAATCAACAAATGGCGATACTGCGTTGGGTGGTTCTGACTTTGATGCGCGTGTCTTGGAACATTTGATTGCAGAATTCAAGGCGCAATCTGGTATTGATTTGTCCGGTGATAAATTGGCGTTGCAACGCTTGAAAGAAGCCGCAGAAAAGGCCAAAATTGAATTGTCGTCTAAGACATCAACAGACATCAATCTGCCTTATTTGACTGCAGATGCCACAGGTCCAAAGCACTTTAATACAACATTAACACGCGCCAAGTTGGAATCTTTGGTTGCGGATTTGATTGAACGCACCATTGAACCTTGCAAAAAAGCATTAAAAGATGCAGGCTTGGAAAAATCACAGATTGACGAAGTTATCTTGGTCGGTGGTCAGACACGTATGCCAAAGGTTGCGGAAACAGTTAAAGAATTCTTTGGGCGCGAACCACACAAGGGTGTTAACCCAGACGAAGTTGTTGGTATGGGCGCAGCCATCCAAGGTGGCGTTCTGAAAGGTGATGTAAAAGACGTTCTGTTGTTGGATGTAACACCATTGTCTTTGGGAATTGAAACATTGGGCGGTGTGTTCACGCGATTGATTGACCGCAATACAACAATCCCAACCAAGAAATCACAAGTGTTCAGCACCGCAGAAGATAATCAATCCGCTGTGACAATTCGTGTTTTCCAGGGTGAACGCGATATGGCGGCTGATAACAAGTTGTTGGGTCAGTTTAATCTGGAAGGTATTGCACCTGCCCCACGCGGTATGCCACAGATTGAAGTGTCTTTTGATATTGACGCAAATGGTATCGTTCATGTATCTGCAAAAGATAAAGGTACTGGTAAAGAACAGGCGATTTCAATTAAATCTGATGGTGGGTTGAGTGAAGATGAAATCAAACGCATGGTTGATGAAGCAGCCGCAAATGCCGAAGCAGATAAGTTGAAACGCGAACTGGCCGAAGCAAAAAATACCGCTGAAACTGCTATCTTTAGCATTGAAAAATCGCTGAAAGAACACGGTGATAAAATCAGCGAAGATGAAAAGAAAATCATCGAAGATGCCAAAAAAGAATTGGCAGATGAATTGGCCAAGGCAGATGCCACAGCAGAATCTTTGAAAGCCAAAACAGATGCGTTGTCTGAAAAAGCCATGAAGTTGGGCGAAGCAGTATATAAAGCTGCACAGGCAGAACAACAGGCATCTGAAAGCGCAGAAAAGAAAAATGAAGATGGCACAGTTGATGCAGACTTTTCTGAAAAGAAATAATGTGTTGTATCCCTTCCTTCTGAAAAGCCCCGTTGATAGGGGCTTTTTTTGTGCGCATCCTTGACACTTATGAATTTTGCGCTATATATGGTGTACGATGTTAAATTAAGGATATAGAAAAATATGATTGCAAAGAAAGTTAAAGAAATTCTGAAAAGCAAATTTGGTCTGACGCGTGTCGAAGATGATATGGTCTTGGATTGGGACTTGGGCTTGGATGAATTAGATTTTGTGGAACTGGTCATGGCGTTGGAAAAGGAATTTCGTATTCATTTACCGGATGCTTTTGATGCGTGGTTTAAGGTGGAAATGAGGGTGTCTGACTTGGTGCGTGTCGTAGAAGAACATCTGCCTGTTCGCGGAATGGAAACTAAGGTACAACAGACGTTAAACCCGATTGCTGGGTTATATACAATGCGTAATGGTGTGCCGATGTGCTGTATTACCGGTGATAAATGCAAGAAATTAACCAAGAACGATGTAAAAAACAATAATGCGCTGCATAATTTATGCAGTCGTCATGCGTGTATAATCGAAAGTAATTTTCAACGTTTGGCACAAAAGGTAAAATAAGAAACGGGCAGATTGCCCGTTTCTTTTTATTTCTGTTCCCCGATATAGATTCCCATATTGTATGCCACGGCCAGTAATGGGTCTGCGGGCGATACGTATGCGTTTGATGTCATTAAATCTGGAATCTTGGGATCGTGAACAACATCACCTGCGGCAACAAAATCAGATAATGGCACAGTATGTACGTTATCACATTCCAATGCGGTCATAACATACGTTTCGCCATTTTCAATCGCGTTTAATGCGCAATCTGCAAAACGTGTTGCCAGGATTCTGTCGGTGGCGGTTGTGTCCCCTGACCGCTGGGTATGTTCTGGAAATGCCGTACGATTTACGATACCGGCAGCAGTCAATTTGCGTGAAATCATATCTGCAGGACGACCAGAATGACCGCGTAATGATATGCCTTCGGATACAACAATAATGCCGTAATCAGTTGGAGAATCTTGGATATGCTTTATCAATGCATCAATATCAAATTTTATTTCAGGAATTAAAATTGCGCGCGCGCCAATCGCAACACCAGCATTTAATGCCAGGTTACCACAGTCGCGACCCATTGCCTGCACTACAAACCAACGATGATGACTGCGTGCTGTTAACATTAATTGGTCACAATACGATGTTAACTGTTGAACCGCGGTATCAAAGCCGATTGTGCGTTCTGTTAATGGCATGTCCATATCAATCGTTTTTGGAATACATATCAGCTGTAAATCACGATAGATGTCACGATGCGCCCATGCCAAAGAAAGACTGCCGTTGCCACCAATTAAAATCAATGCGTCCAATTTTAGTGCTTGTAACGATTTGCGTAACTGTTTGTTGAATTTATCTACCTGTCCGCGCTCGATAGCGGTTTCAAAATTTAACGCAGTGGCGCGTCCATTGTGAAGAAAACTGCCCGCAAGGCGAGCGTTTTCAATAGGTAACATCATGTCTGTTAATTTTATCACTGCGGGTGGTGTCACGCACAGACCGTCTGTGCCATCCAATATCCCAAAAACCTGCCAGCCACGCAACGTTGCACCGTGCATAATACGTTGAATTGCGGTGTTCAAGCCACTGCAATCGCCGCCAGTGGTCATAATTCCTATTTTCTTCATCCTTGTCCCCTATAAGTCAAACGAATTATACCATAAATAAATTGACAAAGAAATATTATTTGCAATAATTTGTCCAAGTTAAAATAATTTCAATTTTCAGGAGTTTCTGGTATGGCCAAAAAAGATAAAAATAACATGGGAAAAACAAAACGTTCCACAGATGATTTAATCGATGGGGCAATCGCACAGCAAAATGATTGGTTGGAAAATCGCCGTGAATATACACGTGGATTTCTGAAGGCGTTGGATACGTTTGCAAAGCCGTCAAATAAAAAAGAAAATGTATCTGATGCGACAGAACAAAAAAATACCAGAAAAGAAAAAAATCGCCGTATATTGAAAGCTTATTGGTTCCCAATCACATGTGCGTTGATTGTAGTATTAATTGCAATTTGGGTGATGTTTATTCGTGGCACAACAGAACCGCGTGTCGTGGTGGTGCCCGCAATACCAGAACCTGTGGTGCAAAAGGTTGAAGAAATTAAAACGCCTGAATTTGATATTGTTCGCATCGAAAAAGATGGTGGTATTGTTATCGCAGGACGTTGGTTGCCACATCAGAATATTTCGATTGTTTCTAATGGCAAAGTAATCGCCACAGAACGCACAGATTGGCGTGGGGAATTTGTTTATGCGCCTGCAACTGCATGGAAGGCAGGTAACTATACAATCGCCCTGTTGGGGACAGATCCAGAAGTTAAATCCGCAGATAAAGTGTTTGTATATATTTCCGAAGCGGGCGCAAAAAGTTCTTTGTCTTTGTTGATGACCAAAGATGGCAGTACTGTTCTGCAATCGCCAGTTGTTTTGCAAGATGGCGATTTGCGTGTGTCCAAGATTGACTATTTGGATAATGGGCGTTTGGTTGTAACAGGTGATGCGTTACCCAGATTGCGTGTGTCAATGGCAATGAATGGTAAATATTTGGGGTTCGCACGCGTGTCTGACCATAAACATTTCGGATTGGGCGCGGATATTGATGAGTTGGAGCCAGGTAAAGAATATAATCTGGCGGTACGTTTGCACGATGGTGATGGTAAAACAGTTTCTGCGGTAATGCACAGATTTGTTATGCCAGAAATGACGGGCGATGATGATACTTATTATACCGTGCGCCGTGGGGATTGCTTGTGGGTAATTGCACGTAACTTCTTGCGCCGTGGTTTGTTATTTAGTATTATTGCAGAACGTAATAATATAACAGACCCAGATTTGATTTTCCCAAAACAGGAATTGCAAATCCCAACAGATGCAAAATAAGCAAGAAATGAATTTGTTATAATTTAGTCTGGTTGTGTGTGGGGAATAATAAACCCTTTATGGGTTTGACATATTCGCTTGGTGGGGGTATCATAAAGAAGATGAAAAAAATAATAATATATTTGATTGTGTGTGTAATGCCATGTTTGGCAAATGCCTATATTAATCGTGACGCGGCGGTTTTACGTGTCATGAACAAAGATGCCGGCAAGGTGCAAGAAATTGTTATCCCTGTGGGCCAGGAAATTCAGTTTGAAAAGCTGTTTATTAATATGCGTACGTGCAAGCAGTCTGACCCTTTTGATGCAGAAAACTTCTGGGCGTTTGTTGAAATCGCAGAATCCGACAAGGGACTATTATTTAGTAATTGGATGAACCGTAATGAACCTGGGGAAAATCCGTTGCAGCATCCTGATTATGATGTGTGGTTGGTTCGGTGCGAATAAGGTGTCGCTATGAAAGTCAAAAGCTTAACGGGGTTTATGTTGGGGAATGAACGTTGTGCGCATCATATTGGCAGTGTGTGGGCAGATTATGATACCAGGGTTTGGATATGCCCTAATTTAGCCAAGGCGGAAAAGGTGCTGCAGAATTCGCAACAAAATCGTTTAGAGCCTGCCACGATGTGGACGACTATATATCAAATACATGCCAAGGATATTGTGTGCGAACAGTCTGGAAATGGATTGTTATATACAAATACACCAACAAAAATTATTGTGGATAGAATTGTCGCACACCACGAACCGCGTGTAAAGACAGAACAAGAGTTGCTGAATAATGTACGCAGTACCAGGCAGAAATTTATGAGATTGTTAGAGGGATTAAATAAAGAGGATGAAAAATGAACTTTGTAAAAAAATATTTCAAATTATTTATTGGCGTTGGTGTACTGATTTTGGTGTTGGTCGTATTCTTTTTTGCACAACGCAGCGGTGTGTTGGAATCTGGAACATTAAAGGATTGGCGTGCAGCCCCCATGGACAGACGTATCGCGGCCGCGCAAATCATGACGGGCGAAGGTAAAAATATAGATTTGTTGGTGGCTTGTGTTGATAAAATGGCGACTTTGCCGGATAGTGGGGAAATGGCTGTGCGTGATGCGGCATCTTTGTGTCATACAGGAATAAAATTAAAAGAAAATTTGTAAAATGACTGATGAAAAAATTATTCAAATGGATATGGGAACTTTGACGGGCGATGTGTGCGACAATCGCCCCGCCCTGTGTTTGGGTATAGAATCTTCTTGTGATGAAACGTCTGCGGCATTGGTGGATTCAAACAGAAATATTCTGGCGCATATTATCTATTCCCAAATTCCAGAACATCAAAAATATGGTGGGGTCGTTCCAGAACTGGCGGCGCGCGCACATATATTGGCAATAGATGCAGTTGTGAATCAAACGTTGGCACGCGCAGGAAAAAACATAGATGATATTGACGTTGTGGCGGCAACCGCAGGCCCAGGATTAATCGGCGGTGTTCTGGTTGGATGGATGGCAGCAACCGGTATTGCACAGTCTGCCGGTAAACCATTGATTGCTGTTAATCATTTAGAAGGACACGCATTGGTGCCGCGTTTGCGCGCAACATTGGCGGATGGAACAGATGCGCCACGTGGTGTGGAATTTCCCTATTTGTTAATGTTGGCATCTGGGGGACATTGTCAGATTTTGTTGGTGCGTGGTGTTGGGCAATATGAACTGGTCGGGCAGACCTTGGATGACAGCGCAGGCGAAGCATTTGATAAAGTTGCAAAAATGTTGGGTTTGGGTTACCCAGGTGGGCCAATCGTGGATGCGCGTGCGCAGCAAGGTAATCCAAAAGCGTTTAGATTCCCGCGCCCGCTGTGTGATAAACCGGGGTGTGATTTTTCATTCAGTGGTATAAAAACTGCGGCGCGTACATTCTTGGAACGTGCGGAAATGCCCCTGACAGAAAAATATATTAATGATTTTTGCGCATCGTTTCAGGCGGCGGTTGTAGATTGTATAACAAATCGCTTGGAAAATGCATTAAAAGATGAACGTGTGCGTCACGGCGCGCCGCAGACGCTGGTTGTGGCAGGCGGTGTGGCAAAAAACAGTGCCATTCGTGCCGCGATGGAAAAAATGGCAATAAAAAACAATATGATATTTGCTGCGCCGCCAATGAATTTATGCACAGATAATGGCGCGATGATTGCGTGGGCCGGGTTGGAAAACTATGCGGTTGGCAAGGTTGTACATGAACCTATTGCGCCACGTCCCAGATGGCCATTGACAGAATTATAAATTGAAAAATTCCCAGAAGTGTGTTAACCTGTTCTGCATGGACAGGAACAAGGAAGATTTTTATAAGTCCGCAACACGTAAATTGCTGAATCAGTTGGATACAATGAATATGAATCCAACGGACAGGTTGGCTGCAAAAAAACTGACGTTGTTGTTCCGTAATAAATTCCAAGATTATGATGTAAAGATGGCTACCTTTGGGCCGGATTTGAATTATGACATTTCAATGTTTTCGTATGATGCAGACGGTTTCTGCAAGGCTTCAAGCTTTACATTTATGAATCAGATGGGGCCAAAAGATTGGCAACTGATGTATATTGATGAATTGTGGACGTTTGGGCCACATCATTTCTTGATGCATTTGCCCAGTCGCCAGGTGTTTGATTTGACCGCAGATCAATATACTATTTATGGTATAGAAGTTCCGTATAATATGGGGTATCCCGTGCAGCTGAATAAAAATGAACGACAAAGCGCAGAACGATTTGCGGCTGCGTTGGCGCTGAACCAAAAACAAAACGATTAAGATATGCAAAAACCAGAACCTTTTGTAAGTGGAGATATGATTTTTAGTGTGACAGATGCATCCGCATTGTTGAAAGGGGTTGTGGAAACAGCATTTCCGCGCATAAAAATTCGTGGGGAATTATCGCAAATTACGCGTGCAACATCTGGACATATTTATATGACAATCAAAGATTCTGGCGCGGCAATTTCTGTAATCGTATGGCGCGGTACACCAATATCTTTCAAATTAGAAGAAGGGATGGAGGTTGTTCTGACCGGACGATTTACGACATATCCTGCGCGCAGCAATTATCAGATTATTGCCAGTGAAATTGAAATGGCAGGTGTTGGGGCAATCTTGAAAATGCTGGAAGAGCGTAAACAAAAACTGGCACGCGAAGGGCTGTTTGATGAGTCGCGCAAGAAGCCCCTGCCCCGATTGCCACAAGTTATTGGGGTGGTTACCAGTCCAACCGGTGCCGCGTTCCAAGATATTCAAAATCGTTTGCGTGAAAGATTTCCGGTGCGCGTGATGCTGTATCCTGCAACAGTTCAAGGTGCCACGGCTGCCGCAGAAGTTGCCGCGGGTATTGAATACTTTAATCGTATGAATAATGTGGATGTTATTATTGTGGCACGTGGTGGTGGGGCATTAGAAGATTTATTACCCTTTTCTGAAGAGATTGTTGTGCGTGCCGCCGCAGCCAGTAAAATACCATTGATTTCTGGGGTTGGACACGAACCGGACTGGATGTTAATTGATTTTGCCGCAGATTATCGTGCGCCAACACCGACCGGTGCCGCCGAAGCTGTGGTGCCAACAAAATTGGCTTTGATTCAAGAGTTGGATAATATGTGGGTACGTTTGTCTGGCAATTTTATGACACGCTTGGAAAATGCAAAACAACGTGTTGAATCAATTAATATTAAAAGTCCGCAACAGCTTGTTATGGAACATGCACAACGTTTGGATGATATAGGACGTACGATGAATGTTTTTTTGGGGGCAAAATTGACTGTGGCGCATCAAAAAATGGCTGTAATATCAAATTTGCCAAATATTTTACAAAATCGTATGTCGGTCTTGACACAGTCGTTGTCACATTTGGGGCAGATGTTGGGGTCGCTGTCGTATAAAAGTGTTTTGTCGCGTGGGTATGCGATTGTGCGTGATGCAGATGGCAAGATTATCAGTCGCAGCGATGCAGGGGTGCCTGCAGTAATCGAATTTGCAGATGGTGTTGTGAAAGTATAAAGGTGTATTATGAAATATTGCAATGGTTGCAGTGAACGTTGTAAATTGGGTTATACAATAACAGATGGGGCGCGTCATATTGCGCCATGTGTTGGTGGGGTTACATATTGGGTTTATGACATTTATTCATCGGGAATACAACGGGTCTTGTTTGAACGTGTTGCAGATACCGCCACAGCAAGGGCGCATCAGGTGACTTTGGCCGTCAAACGTGCCAAGGATATTGCCAGATATTGCACAGAACAAAAATGTCAAAGATAAATCCCGCGTTTGCGGGATTTTTTATCCTTTTATCAATGTTTTCGCCATGGTAATGGATTCAGGGGTTATTTCGGCACCACTGATTATGCGGGCAACTTCGTTTATGCGGTCGTCATCCATTATTTCGTGCACGGATGTTGTTGTTTTGTTGTCTGTGACAGATTTTGATATTTTGAAGTGGTGGTCGGCAAAGCCTGCAACTTGGGCAGAATGGGTAATAACCAGTGCCTGATTTGCAGATGCCAATTTGTTTAGGCGTGCGCCCACCGCAGATGCGGTCGCGCCACTGATACCTGTGTCAATTTCATCAAATACAAATGTGTGTGTGTCATTAGTGCCCGCCAATACCACGCGCATTGCCAACATTAAACGTGCCAGTTCGCCACCAGATGCGGCACGATGTAGTGGTGCAAATGGTGCGCCGGGGTTGGTTTTTATCATGAATGTTATATCATCTGTGCCATACGATGATGGCGTGGTTTCTGTAATATCAACAGTAAAATCTGCGTTCCCCAGTTTCAAATCTGGTAATTCATGTAACAGCTGTGTGCGTAATTTTGTGGCCGCGGAAATTCGTGCATTGTGTAAATCGGATGCGGCGTTGATAAATTCTGAACGTGCTGTTTTTAGTATTGTGGTCAGTTTTTGTAATTCCGCATCTGAATTGTCGATTGCGTTCAACTGTGTGGACATTTCACGTAATTTTTCGGGCAATTCGTCCGCAGTTACGCGATGTTTTCTGGCCGCTGCGCGTATTGCAAACAAGCGTTCTTCGATTGAATCCATGTCGTCCATGTCGGTGGATTTGGGGGTTAAAGATTGACTGATTTCTGCGATGGATTCTGCCACGGCATACAACCTGTCAATCTGTTCAGAATATGGGTTTTCGTCACCGCGAATACGTTGCAGTATGTGGGCAACATTGAATATTTGCGAATCCAGTGAATTGCCATGTGGGGATAATGCCTCTAGTGCTTCGTTCAAAATAGCAGTGTTTTTTTCGGCATTCATCATGTTTGCGCGCTTTGTCGCCAGTGACTCTTCTTCGCCGGGTTGTGGATTTAATGCACGCAATTCGGCAACGTTATGTTCCAAAAATTCACGTTCGGATGCACTGCGTTCTAGTAATTCTTGTAATTCGGCAAGGCGCTTTTGTGTGCAGTTGTATGTATGATATTTTTCTTTAACGTTTTGTAAAATCTGTTTGAAATCACTGATATTATTTTCTGCAAACAAATCCAATGTTTGACGATGTGTTGTTTGGTTTAATAATGTATGATTGGCGAATTGACCATGGATTTCAACCAATGTATCCCCAACGGATTTTAGGGTCTTTATAGATACGGGGGTGTCATTAATCCACGCCCTGCTTTTTCCGTCCGCCGCCAATGTACGGCGCAAAATCAGGCCGTCAGAACAGTCAATGTCGTATTCGGACAAAATCGTATTTGCGTCTGATGGCACATAATCAAATTCTGCGATAACAGATGCACTGTCGCAGCCATGACGCACCAGTCCAATATCAGATCGGGCCCCCAGTGCCAATGACAGTGCATCCATTAAAATACTTTTTCCTGCACCCGTTTCACCGGTAAGTACGTTCAACCCAACGCCGAATTCCAAATTCAGTTTTTCAATTAATACGATGTTAGAAATACTTAATCCAATTAACATGCCAGGATTATAGCGGTTTTATGTGTACATTTTCCAGTGAAAAATCATGTGTCCACAAGATATATCCGCGAATCTTGTATGTTGCATATATTGCACGCAACAATAAGGCGTATTCATTAATCTGTGCAATATACATGTTGCGATAAGTATCGCGATTTGTGTCTGTTTTATAATCCAGGATATGTATTGTATTTGTGTTATCGTCAATCGTCAGGCGGTCGATGCGGCGACTGATAAAACGGCCGTTTATAGTACCTGCGATTGGAACTTCTGTTCGAGATTTTGCAGTGAATAACTTTGCGATTTCAGGGACAGCATAAATCTTTGCAACCAAGTCCGCGTCACCGTGTGTGTTTGTGCCATCAATATATACGCGCTGTAAACGTTGGTGCATTTTTGTGCCGGTGTCCGTTGCGTGTTTTGTTTGTTCATGCGCGCGCAAAAGTTTATGCAATGTCGTCATTTGTTATCCTGATATATTCTGATGATGTATTGTTCGCCAGTACACGCCACAGCTGGGGGTGCCATGCGTTTTCGTTTGCGTGTCTATGTGGTGTAAAACCGTAAATGTACAGTTCGTCACGCGCGCGTGTCATTGCCACATACAGCAAGCGATAATATTCTGCCGTATGTACAGATGCAGATTGTTCGGATGCGATGGCGCGTTGTGCGCTGAAATCACCGCGTGCTGCCCATAACCATACCGGCATGTCGCGGGCAGACGCTATTGGCAAAACGGTATCTGTTTTTGGTGTGCGCACAGTATCGATTAAAAAGATTACTGGTGCCTCTAGGCCTTTGCTGCCATGAACTGTTACGATGCGTACGCCATTAGATGCGTTCAAATCACGTTTGATTTCACTGTTGCCGGTGATAAACCATTTCAGGAAATGGTGCAGCGTACCGGGTTGCGTGCGTTCGTATGCCAGGCATATTGTTATAAATTCTTCTAAGGGGGCTATAACCTGTTCGCCCAGTGCCGAAACAAAATTTTTGCGTGCGCCATAATGGTTCAAAATGTGTGAGTAAAATGTGTGTGGTGCGGCGTATGCAGACAGGTCTTTGATTTGCAATAACGTGGTATGAATATCTGGATGTGTTGCTTCCAGGACCTCAAACAAAGCGACAGGAGTTGCATCTTTGTCTTCTTGTTTTCGTGAGTGGTTTATGGTGTTTCGCTGTTGACACAAATTAAAAATATCCACTTGATTCATGCGAAAAACAGGACTTCTTAGAGTGCAACATAAACTAAAATCATCGGCTGGATTAAGACACCACCTGGTAAGATTCAGCAAGTCGCGTATCGCAGGAAATTGTGGTAAAACGATACGGTCGCTGCCTGCAACTGCAATGTTGCGCCGTTTTAATGCCATTTCTAGCGGTGATGACATCGGGTTGCGCTGTTGCACTAATACCATTATATCACTTGCTGTATATTTTCCAGACACAATCAAAGATTGTATTTTGTCGGCAATCTGTGTGATATAGTCAGACAATGTTGTGCCGCTTTCTTGTTTTGCGACTAATTTATGTAACTCTACTGCGCCTGCATCGTTTTTGCGAAAGCATTTATGGTCGTTGTTTGCAAATCTGGACACAGAAACAATGCCGGGGTCAGTAAAAAACTTGTCCACAGTGTGCAGAATTGGCGCGGTGGAACGAAAGCTTTGCGACAGTGGTATTTCACGAATTGTACGCAGGTTTTGCTTGATTTGTTCGGCAATTTCACTGCGACTGTTTGCAAAAGCGGCAGGGTCTGCCCCCTGAAAACCATATATAGATTGTTTGGTATCGCCGACAACAAATAACGAATTTGGTATTTCGGTTGTGTTGCCACCCGAAAAGAAATCGCCAGACAACATTCGCAAGATGTCCCACTGTTGCGGTGAAGTGTCTTGCGCTTCGTCAACCAATATATGAGATAGCGATAAATCCAACTGGGACAGCACCCATCCCATTGATGCGCTGTTGGAAAACAGTTTGCGTGTATAAAGAATAAGGTCTTCAAAATCTAGTAAATTGTGTGCGCGTTTGATTTGCTGGTATTCTGATGCAAATGCGGCAGACAAATCAAACAAGGCAACAGTATCTTCAAATAACATTTTGTTCGCGTTGCGCTGATTCAGCCTGTAAACACGTTCTTGTTCGGCGGTCAAATAGTCTTTTTTTGATACGGTGCTTTTTTTTGTGCCAGATTGGGTTAAGTATGCATTTTTATAATCTTCAAAATCAATAGTATTCTCAATATATTGTTTTGTTAAGTTAATAATGTCTGCCAGGTATTTTGCCGGTTTTTTTGCACTGTTTTGTTCGTTTGATGCCAAGAAGATGATTTCTGACAGTCTTTCAGCTGAAAAATCTAAATTTTCACTGGTTGATAATTCAAGAAAATTCTTTGTTGTATCAATAAAGTATTTGCGATATTTGATAATATCACTTATCTGAAAAAAGTGTTTATATTGTTCGCTTAGTATATCCAGTAATTTGTCCATATATGTTTCAGAAATGCGGCCAACAATATGTTCAAACGCGGCATACGTTTTTGTATCAGATGCAGGATTGTTTATCATGTTTTGAAACGCATCTTGCAATAATATACGCTGTGCCGTGTCGGATACCAATGACCATGACGGGGATATTCCAGCCTCTAGTGGGAAACGGCGCAAGATTTCTTCGCAAAAACCATGTATTGTTTTTATTTTTAGTATATCTGGATTGTCAATATAGGTAAAAAATATTGTGCGTGCGCGTTGAATGTCTGTGGGAGTAACAGGATTGTTTTCTGATATCCCTTCGAGCAGTTCAGTCAATTCTGCATCAGATGCCAATGCCCATGTACGCAGATCTGCCAAAATACGGTTGCGCATTTCGCCCGCCCCCGCATTAGTATATGTCAGGCACAGTATCCCATTACGCGTGATGTCGGGGGTGCGAAACAAAATACGCAATAAACGACCGACTAAAACCTTGGTTTTGCCGGTACCTGCGTTTGCCTGAACCCATACATTTTCCAATGGGTTGGCCGCATTGTTTTGATCTGGTGAAAAAGTAATTTTTTTTGCCATTTCTGCCCTTGCATTATTAAACAGATTTTAGTATAAATCCAAGTGAACTGCAAGTTTTATAAATACAGTATTGCACAGGGGGAAAGAATGGAAATGTCGGATGTTTTGTTGGTCGCCGCAGGCGTTATGGGTGGTTTGCTGTTTGTCGCGTTGGTGGTTTTGTTTTTTGTGTCGCGAAAATCACAAAAGGTTATGAAGTCTTTGTTGGATATAATGATCCGACCTGAACGCGCCAAAGTTGCAGATGCAGTACGCGTGTTGAATACTATATTGGCTGATGAAATACACAAGATAGAACAAAGCTTTCAAACAATGCGCGATACATTAAATGCGCAGATTGCATCCGCGAATGAATTAAAAAATGTTTTGAGTTTGCAAAATGAACAGTTGGTTGGGTTGGCGGATGATGCCACCAAGAAAATTGCCGCCATGTCAGGGCGTTTGGACAATACGGTTACGGGGCTGGGCGAAATAGTTGCATCACAATCTTGGGGGGATGTAGAAAATTCTACGGACAGATTTAGCAAGTCTGTCAGTGAAATATTGGCACGTATTGATGAAACCACCCAGGAAACAACAGAAAAGACAGCGCAAATACAATCGCAAATAGATTCTTGGATAGAAAGTGGCAAGGGGTTATCAGAACATTTGCAGAACGAATTTAATACGAATGTAGAACAGATGAAAAATATTGCGTCTGAATCTGAAACAACCCAGGCAAAATTGTCTGAATTGGCAAAATCTGTATCTGATGGATTTGGTGATGTAAAATCTGCAGCGGCAAATTATGAGGAATTAATGATACGTAATGACAGACTGTTGGATGGGTATTTGGAAAAATTGGACACGTTTGGTACACAATCAAAAAAACAGCTGACAGGACAAATGAACACATTAACCAATACGGCCAATGTCGTTGCAGGTCAGGTGCGTCTGGCCGAATCTTCCATAGACAAGCAAACACGTAAATTGACCGATGCGGTAGAAATATTGATGTCTTCTGCCACATCGACCGAAGGGGCAGTTCGTGGAATATCAACAGAATTAGCAACCTTGACCAATCGTTTTGACGGTGAAATCAAGGAATTTGCCACAGGGGTTGTATCAGAACTGAAAACTGTGTCTGGGGTGACAAATGTTACACTGGAAAACACAAAAACCGCCGCAAATGCGTTTTCAGAATCTGTGCGCGCAATGGCAACCGGTGTACGTGAAACACTGATAGAAATGAATACGGCGCATACACAACTGTCGGGCCAGTCTGAACATCTGATTAAGATGTCTGCAGAAACAACCGCACAATTACAGCCATTATCTGAATTGATTGAAAAATATTATGCTGCCCTGCCCGACTTGTCACGTGGCAGTGTCGAGGCCAGCGAAACATTAGAAAAAATAGTGGCCAGTCTGAATGAAAAACTGAATTTGATGAAGGCGACTGTGGCAGAATCAACAGAAACTGTTTCTGAATCTGCTGTCAAATTAGAGGATTTGG
Source organism: Alphaproteobacteria bacterium (assembly GCA_015062545.1). GTDB lineage: Bacteria > Pseudomonadota > Alphaproteobacteria > Rs-D84 > Rs-D84 > Enterousia. Next base: position 36,859 of record SUUL01000009.1, read on the forward strand.
CGGGCCAGTCACGTCAGCAAATGATTGATTTGATGTCTGATTATGCCAAGGCGGTTGATACAATGCAAACATTGAACAAGCAAATGATGGTTGCGCGCGCATCTGCACCGATGGACGCAATTAAATCTGCACCCAACGAATCGTTCGGCCATGTCAGCAGTCAAGATTTTCTGAAACAAAGTGAACGTATGTTTGAAAAGTTGCATGAACAGTCTATGGATTTGACACGTGCAACAGGGGCGGATATCCCAGACGTTGTATGGAAGAAATATCATAGTGGGGATAAAACAATATTTTCAAAGTGGTTGGCAAAGATGTTGGGGGCGGCTGATAAAAAACGCCTGAAAGAGATGTTAAAGGCGGATGCAGTATTCCGTTCACAGGCAACACAATTTGTGCGCAGTTTTGATAAAATATTATTGGCTGCGCAACAAACTGATAATCCAGATCGTGTATCTGCTGCGTTGATAAAAACAGATTTGGGTCAGGTGTATATATCATTAAAGAGTCATGTATAGTGGTGTGTTGAAGGAGACATACATATCAAAGTGGGTGATTATTTTGTTAACGTTGGGGTTGTCAACGCATGTGGGTGCGGTGACTGTGCGTGATGGAACAAATATCAGTCGCGCAATTCCATCAGAACAAAACCTGCGGGCGCAATCAAATGTCACAAATTCACGCGCCACGACCACACGTTCACAAAACATCACCCCGCGTACCACCACTGTATCATCACGCGTGGCAACAACACGTGACAATTCGGGCGTTGTATCGCGTGCCGCAACCGCCACAGGGGCGGGTAAAAAAGCCCGGAATTTCGCAGAAAAATCGGTCACGGCACGTGCCACAGCAACCAACAATGTATCACGCGCGGCGGCCGCACCAAAAACAAACACACGCACGCAATCACAACGTGTGGCCACACGCGCACGTACCGCAACAACAAACAATCTGCAAGAACAACTGACCAACATGGCACAACTGCAACAAACGTGTCTGACACAGTATACAGAATGTATGGATAATTACTGTAATGTGTTGGATGAGAATATGGGGCGATGCGCATGTTCTAAAAATATTACTAATTACAAGAAAACATCGGACGCATTAAAAGAATCTAATACCGCCTTGCAAGACGTTGCACAACAGATTCAATATATCGGGCTGAACAAGGTGCAAATCGAAACACTGTTTGCCGAGACCGAGGCAGAAATGGCAATGTCTGCCGGGGGCGACAACACCAAACTGAAAAACAGTTTAGATAAAATCAAAGACATGGTGATTGATATTAAAACACCGTCTGCATCATCCACACAAAAATCATCAACATTGGATTTATCTGGGTTGCTGGATTTTAGTTCGGACGGTACGTTTGGGGATATTATGTCACTGTTTGGTGGTAATGATGGGGACGTGGCCAGTATATCTAATCAACGTGGTGCAACGTTATATAATACTGCGGCGGCGCGATGCAGAAAGACAGTATTAGACACCTGCAAGGTCCAAGGTGTTGACAGTGCATTGATTACCAACACGTATGATATGACGATTGACAAGGACTGTCTGGCGTATGAAAGTTATCTGACGGAACAGAATGATGAAATGTTGGCAACGATACGTAATGCGACCAATGTTCTGCAGCGTGCGCGATTATCTGTTGCGGCGAACAAGAACAGTTATGACCTGCGTGGATGTATTGGTGCGTTGGAAACGTGTATGACGGATGAATATATGTGTGGCGGTGATTATGAATACTGCCTGGATTACGAAGGTAAATACATTGTTGCTGGCGAAGTTGTATTGGGCAGTGAAATTGGCGAGT
>SUUL01000010.1 GCA_015062545.1 Alphaproteobacteria bacterium
TACCCGTAGCAATAAACGTACTGCTAAGATGATTATTCGCAGCAGACATTTGGCGAAAAAGAAATAATAAGAAATAAACGGAGTAAATGATGTCTCGTTCAGTATGGAAAGGTCCTTATGTTCATCCTTCTGTTTTGAAGAAAACAGCAGCAGCGATTGAAAAAGACGACCGTAAACCAATCAAGACCTGGTCCCGTGGCAGCACAATTGTGCCACCAATGGTAGGATTGACATTTGAAGTACACAATGGTAATAAGTTCATCCCTGTATCAATCGTGGAAGATATGATTGGTCATAAATTGGGTGAATTTGCCCCAACACGTACATTTAAAGGTCATGCAGCTAACAAGAAAGCCGCAGCAGGCAAAAAATAATATGGGGTAAATAGTTATGACAGCAAGATATGGAATTAAAGAAAATCAAGTACGCGCATTCAATAAAATGATCCGCGTTAGCCATCAAAAGCTGAATCTGGTATGCGATTTGGTTCGTGGTTTGCCAGTAGAACGTGCGATTGATGTCTTGAAGTTTTCAAAAAAGCGTGTTGCTGGTGAAGTGCTGAAAACTTTGTTGTCTGCGGTTGCAAATGCAGAACACAACAAAAAGTTGCCAGTTGATACTTTGTTCGTCAAAGAAATTTGGTGTGGCAAAGCGTTGACTATGAAGCGCATCATGGCTGGTCCACGTGGTAGTGCACGTCCAATTCTGAAACCTTTCTCTAATTTGACAATCGTTTTGGAATCTGGTGTTGCACCATCTAAAAAGAAAGCTACAAAAAAAGAAACAACAAAATAAGGTAAGTCGTGTGGGGCGGTATGGAATGAGAATTCCTGAATAAAGTGGAAACACTTCAAGAACGCCCCCACAAAATAACAAGGAAAAAAGAAAATGGGACAGAAAGTATCACCAATTTCATTGCGCGAATTTATCAACAAGATTACAGATTCACGCTGGATTGCAGGTAAAAAAGACTATGCAGCCCTGTTGGCAGAAGACGTAAAAATTCGCAAATTTATTGAAAAGAAGTTAAAGAAAGCCGGATTGGCAAAGGTTGTTATTGAACGCTTTGCAAAGAAGGTTGTCGTGACAATTCATACCAGCAGACCTGGTATGATTATTGGTAAGAACGGTGCTGATATTGAAACATTGCGTAACGATATCAAGAAACTGGTAAAAAATGACCAGGTTGTCGTAAATATTTACGAAGTTCGCCGTCCTGACCTGAATGCGCAGTTGGTTGCGCAGAATATTGCACAGCAAATTGAAGGTCGTGTTTCATTCAAACGCGCAATGAAGAAAGCTGTGCAGAATGCTCAGAAAGCAGGCGCTCAGGGTATCAAAGTTATGTGCAGTGGGCGTTTGAATGGTGCTGAAATCGCACGTAGCGAACAAATCCGCGAAGGTCGTATTCCATTGCATACATTGCGTGCGGATATTGACTATGCGTCAATTCAGGCAAAAACAACATACGGTGTTATCGGTGTAAAAGTTTGGATCTACACAGGTGATGTTGTTAATAAAGAAAAATTGGCTTCTGAAATGGCGCGCCCGACAGAATATGCCGGCAGCAGCGAAAGAAAGCACAAATAATAATGTAAAAATTATTAAATTTAAGGATTTGTATTATGTTAATGCCAAAGAAAACAAAATTCCGCAAGCAACACAAAGGCCGTATTCACGGTGTTGCAAAAGGTGGAAGTGAATTGGCGTTCGGTTCTTTTGGGCTGAAGGCAATGTCACCAGAACGTGTTACAGCACGTCAAATTGAAGCAGCGCGTCGTGCAATCACACGTCATATGCGCCGTATGGGTAAACTGTGGATTCGTGTATTCCCAGATGTTCCTGTTACCAAGAAACCAGCCGAAGTTCGTATGGGTAAAGGTAAAGGTGCAGTTGAATACTGGATTTGCCGTGTAAAACCAGGTCGTATCATGTTCGAACTGGACGGTGTGAAACCAGAAGTTGCATATGAAGCGTTCGCATTGGCGGCGGCAAAACTGCCAGTGAAAACAAAAGTTGTTGAACGTAAAGTTAACTAATTAAATTGCATGCCCCAAGAAATTGGGGCAGGGCAAAAAAAAGGTAGCTAAAAATGGCAGAAAAGAAAGTAGAAACAGAATTGACGATGGAAGCATTGGAAAGCAAATTGGTTGATTTGAAAAAAGAACAAATGAATCAACGTTTTCAACATGCTGCTGGTCAGATGCCAAAAACACATGTTATGCGTCAGACCCGTCGTGAAATTGCACGCGTAAAAACAAAATTGAACGCGGCAAAAAAATAAAAAAAATTGCTGATTTTTGTTGAGATTTCTAAAAATTTAGATATTATATACGGGGTCAGAAAAAAGAAAACCAGAATTTAATCTGGGGTTTTGTGGCGAAAAATGCTGTAAAAACCGCGGGTTAAACAACAGTATAAGGGATAATATTATGCCAAGACGTATACTGCAAGGAACAGTTGTAAGTACAGCAAACGACAAAACAGTCGTTGTAGAAGTGGAACGTCGTTTCCGTCACCCGCTGTATGGTAAGTTCGTGAAGCAGAATAAAAAGTACAAAGCGCACGATGAAAACAACGAATTCAAAGTTGGTGAAATTGTTGCGATTGAAGAACATCGTCCAATCTCTAAGACAAAGTCTTGGATTGTTAAGGGGCGCGTTGGTGTTTCCAAAGACGATGCAGTAGAAGTAGTTGACTAATAATCAACAGGTTCTTTGAGGTCGGTTCGGGAATAATAAGGCGACAGTCGGAACCTATAACAAAGCGGTGGGGGATTGCCCCACCTGCAGGAAAAGGATTAAAGTTATGATTCAAAATGAAACAGTTATGACAGTTGCAGATAACTCTGGTGCGCGCAAAGCAATGTGCATCAAGGTTTTGGGTGGTTCACATCGCCGCTATGCAACAGTTGGCGACAAAATTGTTGTCGCAATTAAAGAAGCCATTCCACGTGGTAAAGTTCAAAAGGGTACAGTACAACGTGCAATTATCGTACGTACAAAGTTCCCTGTAAAACGTCCAGATGGATCAATCATTCGTTTTGACGACAATGCGGTTGTTTTAATTAACAAAAACAACTTTGAACCAATCGGAACACGTATCTTTGGGCCGATTGCTCGTGAAGTTCGTCGTAAATACGATGTGCAGAAAATCGTGTCTTTGGCACCAGAAGTAATCTAAATAACAGATGGAAGGTCATAAAATGAAAATCAAAAAAGGCGACGAAGTCGTAGTTATTTCGGGAAAATTCAAGGGCGTCAAAGGTAAAGTACTGGAAGCACGTCCAACAGAAGATCGTGTAGTGGTAGAAGGTGTCAATCGTCGTAAATGGCACATCAAACCAACACAAGAACAACCAGGTCAGATTATTGACCGCGAAGCACCAATTCATGTATCCAATGTTGCATTGGTTGATCCAAAAACCAAAAAAGCAACACGCGTTGGTTACAAAGTAGAAGATGGTAAGAAAGTTCGCGTTGCAAAAAAATCTGGTGCGGAAATATAATCTAAGGTAGAATTGTTGCCCGCTGTTACGGGGACACAACAAAAGGAAAAAAGAAATGCAAAGCAGATTGCGTGAAATTTATGAAAAAGAAATAGTGCCAGAATTGATTAAAGAATTCGGTTACAAAAATGCGTTGGCAGTTCCAAAACTGACCAAAATCGTTTTGAATATGGGCGTTGGTGAAGCTGTATCTGATAAAAAGAAATTGGATGCCGCAAATGCTGACTTGACAGCGATTGCTGCACAGAAAGCAGTTATCACACGCGCAAAGAAATCTATTGCGACATATCGTCTGCGCGAAGGTCAGCCTATTGGTACAAAGGTAACATTGCGCGGTAAAAGAATGTATGATTTCTTGGACAAACTGATTACAGTTGCGTTGCCACGCGTAAAGGACTTCCGTGGTCTGTCAAAATCAAAGTTTGATGGTCGTGGTAATTATGCCTTTGGTATCAAAGAACATTTGATTTTCCCAGAAATTTCTGTTGATAAAATTGATGCTATCCGTGGTATGGATATCGTCATCGCAACAACAGCGAAAACAGATGATGAAGCACGTGCATTGCTGACAAAAATCGGCTTGCCATTGGTTTTGAAATAATAACAAAAGGTTGAAAAAAGATGGCTAAATTAGCGTTAATCAATAAACAACATAAACGTGAAAAGCTGGTTGCGCAGTATGCAAAAAAGCGTGAAACAATCAAGGCTAAAATGTCTGTAAATGCGACACCAGAAGAAAGAATGGATGCAATGAAAAAGTTGGCAAAATTGCCACGTAATGCAAACCCAACTCGTTTGCGTAATCGTTGCAGTGTCACAGGTCGTTCTCGCGGGTTCTCTCGCTTGTTCGGTTTGTGCCGTCAGCAGTTGCGTACAATGGCAAGTGAAGGTAAACTGCCGGGCGTACGTAAATCTAGCTGGTAATTAACAAAACGCAACTGTGGACAATGCAGTTGTAGAATAAACTGTGTGGGGGTTCGCCCCCGACATGTTAAGGAGTAAAAAAGATGTCACTATCACACCCAATCGGCGATATGGTTACTCGCATCCGTAATGGGCAAAATGCAGGTAAAGAAACAATCGTCGTTCCAAACAGCAAATTGCGTGCAGCAGTTTTGTCTGTATTAAAAGAAGAAGGTTTTATTGCTGATTTCCGTAAAGAAGAAATTGACGAACATCGTTCAAACTTGGTCGTTGAATTGAAGTATGTTGGCGGAAATGGTGCAATTCAGGAAATTTCAGTTGTATCTAAGCCAGGTCGCCGTGTTTATTCCGGCAGCGCAAAAATGCCAAAAGTATTGAATGGCTTGGGTATTGCAATCGTATCTACACCAAATGGCGTTATGACTGATCACAAAGCACGCTTGATGAATGTCGGCGGTGAAGTTTTGTGCAAGGTTATCTAATAAAGTGAGGATAAAGTTATGTCACGTGCAGGAAAATATCCAGTGAAATTAGCTGAAGGCGTTACAGTCGCGGTTGCGGACAACGCATTGGTCGTAAAAGGCCCAAAAGGTGAATTAAAGGTAACTTTGGATACAAAGAATGCCAACTTGGTTGATGTTGTTATTGAAGAAGGTCAAGTTGTTATTAATCCAAAAGACGCAGAAGATAAAGCATCTCGTACAATGTGGGGTACAATGGCCCGCAATGTTCGCAATGCAGTAGAAGGCGTATCCAAGGGTTTTGAAAAACCTATGTATATGAAAGGTGTTGGTTATAAAGCATCTGTAAAAGGTAATCAGTTGGTCTTGGTTGCAGGTTATTCACATGATGTTATCATGGAAATCCCAGCTGGCTTGACTGTTGCTATGGGTGAAACACCAACAGAATTCACTGTTAAGGGTATGGATAAATGTTTGGTTGGCCAGTTTGCTGACAAAATTCACAAGGTTCGTAAGGCCGATCCATATAAGGGCAAAGGTATCTTCTATAAGGGCGAAAGAATCCGCCGCAAAGAAGGTAAGAAGAAATAATAATTAACTTTGACATCCGCTGTTACGGGTGTCGGAAAAAAGGAAAAGAAAAATGTTGAAACATTTGAACTCGGAAGAAAGACGTACACTGGCAAATCGCGGTGCGTTGAAAAGAAAAAATCCTGGCAAGATTCGTTTGTCAGTTTTCCGTTCAGGTCGCCATATTGAAATTCAGGCGATTGATGACACCAAAGGTCACACAATCTGTGCTGCATCATCCAAAGAAAAAGGGTTTGCAGGCAAGGGTTGGAATATTGCTGGTGCCGAATTGGTTGGCAAGGCATTTGCAGAACGCGTAGTTGCTGCAAATATTGCTGACAATTGTTATTTTGATCGTGGTGGGTATCGCTATCATGGTCGTGTAAAGGCACTGTGCGAAGCAATCCGCGCAGGCGGCGTAAGAATCTAAAATTGAATAAGACGGAGTATAATAATGGCACGTTTTGATGATAAAAAATTGCAGACAGATAACTTGGTAGATAAGTTAGTTTCTATCAACCGCGTATCTAAGACTGTAAAAGGTGGTCGCAATATGTCTTTCTCGGCCTTGGTTGTGGTCGGTGACAAGGCAGGTCGCGTTGGTTTCGGTAAGGGTAAAGCATTGGAAGTTCAATCTGCTGTTCAGAAAGCAACAAAAGCGGCAAAGGCAAAAATGATTCGCGTTCCTTTGAAGGAAGGTCGTACATTGCATCATGATAGCACAGCAAAATACGGCGCAAGCAAATTGGTTGTACGTAGTGCTGTTCCAGGTACTGGGATTATCGCTGGCGGTGCGTTGCGTGCGGTATTTGAATGCTTGGGTGTACAGGACGTTGTTGTTAAATCACAGGGTTCAAATAATCCAAACAACATGATCCGTGCAGCGTTCTTGGCGTTCAACAAGATGAATTCTCCAAAAACTGTGGCGGCACGTCGTGGCAAGACAGTTGCAGAAATCATCGCCGGTCGTGATGGCAAGAAATTAGAAGTTGCGGAAAACGCAGAAGCAAAATAATCTGGACATAGATAAGAAAAAACGGAGTTTTAATTATGGCTAAAATAGTTGTAAAACAAGTTAAAAGCACTATCGGTCGTCCAGAATCACAGGTCAAAATTGTGAAAGCATTGGGCCTGGGACGTATCGGCAAAACCAAAGAAATCACAGATTCTGAATCTGTACGTGGCATGATTGCCAAGGTTTCACATTTGGTTGAAGTTGTTGCTTAATAAAAATTAAACCGAGTATGTAAACAAACACTTGTTTATATGCGACAAAGAACTACATAGTAGTTATAGGACAAAAGGAAAAAGAAATGAAATTAAATGCATTGATGGATAACTTTGGTGCACGTCAAAACGCAACACGCGTTGGCCGTGGTATGGGATCTGGTTCTGGTAAAACAGCAGGTCGTGGTCACAAAGGTCAGAAAGCACGCAGCGGATCACGCAAGCAGGCAACGTTCCAAGGTGGACAGATGCCAATTTTGCGTCGTTTCCCAAAATTTGGTTTCAACAATCCATTCGCGAAAGAATATGTTACAATCAACTTGGGCGATATTGAAAAGTTTATCGCAGCAGGTAAGATTGATGCAGCAAAAGAAATCACAGTTGATTCTTTGTTCGCTGCAAAGATTATCAATCGCAAATTGGATGGCTTGAAAGTTTTGGCCAAAGGCGAAATCAAGACAGCTGTTAATGTTGTTGCAGACAAATGGTCAAAGTCAGCAGAAGCAGCGATTGTAAAAGCCGGTGGCACAATCAAAAATAACTAATTTGTTTAATATCATCAGGCATCTGGGGAACTGGGTGCCTGACAACGGTTAAAAGTTCACTCACATGAAATTCTTAAAAGGCTTTTTCGGTAACTTAAGTGATTTGCAGAAGCGTATTCTGTTCACGTTGGGGGCACTGATTGTATATCGTATTGGTTCTTTTATTCCATTGCCGGGGGTAAATGCATCTGCTGTGTTGCATTTGTTCCAAGGGGATAATGGTATGATGGGCATGTTTGATATGTTTAGTGGTGGTTCTTTGTCACGTATGTCTGTGTTGGCATTGAATATCTTTCCATACATTTCAGCATCAATCGTATTGCAATTGTTAAGTGCAACCAGCAAGTCTTTGGGAGATTTGCGTAAAGAAGGTGAATCGGGTCGTACAAAAATCAATCAATATACACGTTACTTGGCGGTGTTCTTGGCCGTTGTTCAAGGTTGGGCCGTTGTGCGTGGATTGGAAATGATGGCCCCAGTAAATGGTGTGGCCGCGGTTGTTAATCCGGGTTTTGCATTTGAATTATCTGCAATCATTGCGTTGGTTGGTGGTACTGTGTTTGTCATGTGGTTGGCAGAACAAATCACCGCGCGTGGTATCGGCCAGGGGGCATCATTGTTAATCTTTGCAGGTATTATTGCCGAAGTTCCAGGTGGTATCGCACAATTGGTATCTTTGGGATCTGTTGGTCAAATTTCACCAGCAATGATTGCATTAGTTGTTGCGTTCGTGGTGGGTATCGTTGCATTGATTGCCTTCTTTGAACAAGCGCAACGCCGTATTCAGATTTTGTACCCACGTCAGGTTATGGCAAATGGTGTTGTTAATACAAATGCATCATATTTGCCATTGAAGATAAATATGTCTGGCGTTATGGGACCGGTGTTCGCATCATCTATTATGATGTTGCCTGCATTCGTTCAGCGTTTTGTGCAGAGTGAAAATTTAACAGTACAGACAATTTTGGGGCTGTTTACATATGGTACATGGTCTTATATCATTATGTTCACAGTTTTAATCGCGTTCTTTGCGTTCTTCCAAACAGCGGTTATCTTTAATTCCGAAGAAACCAGCAATAACTTGAAGAATGCGGGTGGTTATGTCCCAGGTGTTCGCCCAGGTGAACAAACAATCAAATATCTGGATAATGTTGTATCACGTACAACTGCGATTGGTGTTGCATACTTAATCGTAGTTTGTGTGTTGCCAATTATCTTGAATACACATGTCGGTATGCCTTTGGCAATCGGTGGAACAAGTGTATTGATTGTGGCAGGTGTTGTGTTGGATACGGTTAATCAGGTTCAGTCATACTTGGTTGCAAAACAATACAGCGGTGTTATCAGCAAAGCACAAAAGAAAGGGCGTTTCCGCGGATAAGTAGAACGCAAAACAAGATTTGACTTTTGTCGGATTTTATATAAAATTATTCGGCAAAATAAGAATAGCCCAGGGATAATACTTTGGGTTTAGGGGTTCAAGAGTTTAGGTGGACTGAACTTTTGGTTAAGTAAAATAAAAAGGAAAATAAAAAATGGCACGTATAGCAGGTGTTAACATTCCGACAGAAAAGCGCATTGAAATTGCGTTGCAATATATTCACGGTATCGGCCCAGCCAAGGCAAAGCAGGTATGTGAAGCGTTGAAATTGAAAGACGGTTTGCGCGCAAAAGATTTGACAGACGCGGATGTTATCAAAATTTCTAATTACATTGAAGAAAACTTTAAGGTAGAAGGTGATGTTCGTCGTGAAGTAACAATGAACATTAAACGTCTGCAAGATTTAAAAGCATACCGTGGTATTCGCCATCGTAATCGCTTGCCGGTTCGTGGTCAGAGAACACAGACAAACGCACGCACACGTAAGGGTAAGCGTGTTGTAGTTGCTGGTTCCGCAACCAAGGGTAAATAAAAATTAATATAACGTCATATCTGCTTGTTGGTGGCTCACTCGTGTAGCGTTTGTACACTTCGTTCGCCAACAACTTCGCATCTATAACGTTCTCTTAATTTTTTAATAAGGTAGAGATTAACACCATAGTTAATTGAAGACATCGAAAAAGGATAAATAAAAATGGCAGTTACAAAAGCTAAGAAAAAGGTCGTAAAAAAAGTATCTCATGGCATTGCACATGTTGTTGCGACTAATAACAATACACGTATTACAATCACAGACCAGTCTGGTGCAGTTTTGACATGGGCAACCGCTGGGGCAAATAATTTTAAGGGCGCAAAAAAGTCCACACCATATGCCGCAACAATCGTTGCAGACGCAGTTGGTAAGAAAGTCGCCGAAATGGGTATGAAAACAGTTGATGTTTTGATGCGTGGTATTGGTCAGGGTCGTGAATCTGCTGTACGTGGATTGGCAAACGCCGGTCTGATTGTGCAGTCCATTACAGATACAACACGTATCCCACATAATGGGTGCAGACCAAAGAAAGTACGTAGAGTATAAGATAAAAATCCCCTTTCTTGGGGATTTTTTTATGGACAATACATTATCTGTTGCTATAATTTTTGCAATTCGGGGGCCAGAGAGAATAGCGATGAAATAAAGGGTTGTTTTATGCAAAAGTTAGTATTTGTTGTGTTGGCACTTGTCTTGATTTCTGGTGTTGCAAACGCGGATGTAAAATATACAGAAACAGAAACTGTTACAGTCGTTGAACGGTTTTATAATGTGCCACGTGCGCGTAATGTTACACCACGCCCATGCAAGCGTAAGGTCGCAGAACCTGTGCGCGTAAAAACGCATACAGAAGTTATTGATCACTATCAAGTGTATCAACCTGTTACAACATACAAGCCTGTTGGAACGGAAATTCAACGTCGTGTGGTGCCTGCAAAAACATGTAATAAATGTAATTTCTAATTTTGGGGTGGAGTATGCTAGTTAGAATATATTTTGATGCGGGGCGTTCTTGGACATCATTATATTTTTCGGATATTTCTGAAGAACAGGCAGAAAAAATTAAATCTGCATTTAGATTTAATTCTGCACCCCAATGTTGGCGGAATGTGATTGTGTCTGAAAAAGATAATATGTTGGAAGTCAGGGCTGATTTTCGATATCGTGTGCGTTTTGATTGCCTAAAAAAAACTGGGGATAATCGCGATGCGTGGCGCGAAAAAGCACTGGAAATGAACAAAGGGATAATTGCATATCCAAAAGAACAAATGGTTAATGTGATGCTGCAAAATGAAGCGCGTGCAAAACTGGAATGTTGCGTACAGAATTTTAGAGATGGCAAATGCAAAAATCCATTTGTTGTGCAAAATTTGGGATGCGTGTTATTGCCGCATCTGTACAAAAATAAAAGACAAAAATAATTTCATAAAAATCAAGAATTTATTTGATTTTTTGTGGCGCGTACTGTACAATGTCGTGCGCGTACGCGTAAAGTGTGTGCGGCCATTTGGCGAAAATGATAAACTAAGCTAAAAGGAAATATAAATGATTGAAAAAAACTGGATGTCGTTGATTAAGCCAAAAAAGTTGACTATCAACGTTGATGAACATAATCCTAATATCGCAACATTGGTTGCAGAACCATTGGAAAAAGGGTTCGGTTTGACATTGGGTACAGCATTGCGCCGTGTACTGTTGTCTTCATTACAGGGATGTGCGCCTATCTATATCAAAATTGATGGTGTTCAACATGAATTCTCTAGTATTTCTGGTATTCGCGAAGATGTTACGGATATTATCTTGAACCTGAAAGGCGTTTATTTCAAAGCCGTTACAGAAGGTCAGCACAAAGCGTACTTGAAAGTTAAAGGACCAGCTGTTGTTACCGCAGGTATGATTGAAACAACAGGTGGTGTAGAAGTTATGAACAAAGATGTTGAAATCTGCACATTGGATAAGGGTGCAAATTTGGACATGGAAATCACATTGGGTACAGGTCGTGGTTATGTGCCTGCATCTGCACATGCTGACGGTTTGCCGTTGGGTGTGATTCCGGTGGATTCTATCTTCTCGCCAATCTTGAATGTGGCAAGTGATGTTTTGCCAACACGTGTTGGTCAGAATACAGATTATGACAAATTGGAATTGACTGTTAAAACAAATGGTTCTGTATCCCCAGAAGATGCAATCGCATTTGCAGCACGCATTTTGACAGATCAGTTGGTTGTCTTTATTAACTTTGAAGACCCAGCACAAATCAACGCACCAAGCGAAGAAGAAAAAGCGAAAGATGCGTTGCCATTTGATCCAAAATTGTTAAAGCATGTTGATGAATTGGAATTGTCTGTTCGTGCAAACAACTGCTTGAAGAACGATAAAATCAACTGGTTGGGCGAATTGGTCCAAAAGACCGAAGCCGACATGTTGAAAACACCAAACTTTGGCCGCAAATCTTTGAACGAAATCAAAGTTCAACTGGAAGCGATGGGCTTGGGTTTGGGTATGGAAGTACCAGGTTGGCCACCAGAAAATATTGCGGAATTGGCCAAAAAGTACGAAGACCCATACAAATAAATTAAATTCTGTGGATGCTTGTCGTGTTTGTCGGTTCTTATGTAGGTCAACTACACTGCGAACCGTCAAACACTTCCAATCATCTCATATAATTTAATTTCTTGCATTGCAAGGGGATGTGAGATTATGTTTGTCGGTTCTTATGTAGGTCAACTACACTGCGAACCGTCAAACACCCCCAATCATCTCACATAAATCAATTTCTTGCGCCGCAAGGAGTGAGTGAGGTTATTATGTTGCGCCGGTTCTTATGTAGGTCAACTACACCGCGAAACGGCGAACACTTCCAATAATCTCATATAATTTAATTTCTTGCCAGGCAAGGAGTTTGTGGATTTTTCTTGCTTTTTGTGGGGAATATGATATAAAAGGAAAACGCAGTATGTCTGAAAAAACAAAAAAAGAACGCTTTGAACGTGGAACAAGACGTGTGCCGTTGGTCGTGCGTTTGATAAATGCTTTGTTTTTTGGGGAAGACGCATTGAAGTCTGATTATTACAGAAGCGAGCGCGTCAAGGATATAAAGCGTAAACAAAGATAAAGTTTTAATCCCACGGTGCTGATTTTTATCAGGTCGTGGCAGTCTCAAAAAAATCCCATCAGATGGTGGGCAGAAACAAAAAGGAGTAATCGATGAGACACATGAAAGCAGGTCGTACATTCAATCGCGACACAAATGCACGCAAAGCCTTGTTCATTGGTTTGGCGAAAAACTTGATTGAAAAAGAACAGATTAAAACAACCTTGCCAAAGGCAAAAGACTTACGCAGTGTCGTTGAAAAACTGATTACTCGCGCAAAGGTTGATACAGTGGCAAATCGCCGTTTGACAGCATCAGAATTGGGCAATTCATCAGCGGCAACTGTTAAAAAGTTGTTTGATGTTTTGGGCAAGCGTTATGCAAATCGTCCAGGTGGTTATACACGCGTATTGAAAGCAGGGTTCCGTTATGGCGATGCTGCACCAATGGCAATTATTGAATTGGTTGACCGTGACGAAAACGCAAAAAAAGCACCAGTTGCACCAGTCGTTGAAGAAGTTGCAGAAGAAGTAACAGAAAAACCTGTAAAAAAAACAGCTAAAAAAACAGATGCTGAATAAAGTGTTTGATTGATAAAAATTCCCCGGTCGGGGAATTTTTTTTACGTAAAAATAGTATAAAAATCAAAATTATGCTTTTCATAAAATACTAAATATGATAAAATCAAGTAAATTTAGGAAGGGTTTAGTATGAGAAATTTAGCGTTAGTGTCCTTGATTGTTGTTGGTTTTATTGGTGATGCATTCTGTGCAGCGGCCCCTGCGCGCAGGACGCGTACGACACCAAATGCATCTGCGGCGGCGACATCTGCCAAGGGTACAACTGCGGCGCGTGCTGCGGTTGGGACACGTACGGCACCACGTGCAACGGGGGGGACGGCTGCGGTGTCTGCACGTGCAGCGGTTTCGCCACGTGCGGCAACGACAACTGCGGCCAAGCCGACCGTGTCTGCGCGTGCGGCAACAACACAAAAGGTTGTGGGTACCGGTACCAAGGTTGCGACAGCTGCAAAAAATATCGTAGTCAGCGAAGAGTGTCAGGCAAAATACGAAGGTTGTATGGATGCTTTCTGTATGTTGGATAATGATACGGGCGGTCGTTGTTTGTGCAGTGATAAAAATGCAGAATATGATGCGATTTTGGCAGAAATTGAAAAATTGGATCAGCAGTCTTATCAGATGGCAACATTTGGTGTTGAAAAATTAGAAATGGGTGCCGATGCAGACGAGGCGATAAAGATGGCTGATAAAGTTGCGCAGGAAATGATAGAAGGTGGAACTGCAAGCACCAAAGCAAGACGTGCGTTGGATTTGACGATGTGGAATACAGCAGTGGACTTTGATAGCGAAGGGGATGGTGTTTTTTCTGAAAGTATGTCTTCGGCCATAGATGGCAAGGAGGGGGATGCGTTGCATCGTGTTGCAGCGGATATTTGTGTTGCACAAATGCCAGAATGTGAATCAGAAATTAATATGTTGCAAATGATGTATGGTCAACGAATCAAGTCGGATTGTACGGCGTATGAAAATAGCTTGAAACAAAAACGTACAGAAAGTGCCCAGAAATTGCAGGCGGCAGAACGTGCGCTGCGTGAGGTTGCGTTAGAGCAATATCAGAATGCAAACAAGTATGATTTGGGACAGTGTACTGTAGAATTCAAAAAATGTATGCAGACAACAGGTGGCTGTGGAAATGATTTTTCGGGATGTGCATCGATGATTGCAATGGATGCGACCAATACGCGTAAAAGTAATTCCAAAGATGTGGAAATGTACTCTATTAAAGGGGCGGTAACAACGATTGATATTTCGATGTCAACATACGACGCGTTGATGTCCAAGAAACCTTTGTGTGAAACTGTTACCAAACAATGTGTGCGCGTGGCTGATCAGGTGTGGGATACGTTTTTAAGAGAGGTGGCACCGCAAATCAAATCAGCAGAACTTATTGCGGAAGATAAAGCAAGACAGGACTGTATCGGTAACATCTCTTCTTGTTTCCAAAAGGCTTGTAAGGATACAATGGATCCAAACGACCCAGATGGGTCGTATGATATGTGTCTGTCCAGACCGGCAGCCATGTTGAATGTGTGTAAGATACCATTAAATGCATGTGGTATTGACGCAAGTTCTGCGACCGAGGCCGCTAAATCAGATATTTGGGATTTTGTAACCGCACGATTGGCTGCTATGCGTGTGGGTGCGTGTACGACAGAGGTCAAAGAATGTCTGCAATCTGAAGATGTATGTGGTGAAGATTATTTGAACTGTATTGGTTTGGATACATATACGATTATGAATATGTGTCATCGTGATAAGTTAACCGCATGTTATTCTTCGGAATATGGGGATAATGATCAAGAACGTGAAGAATATATTTATTCGGTTGCCCAGGGTTTGATATTAAGTATTGATAATGAAATGTTGGCTGAATGTCAAAAGGCTGTGGATGAAGCTATGATAAAAGTTTGCGGTGATACGGAAAGCTGCAAAAATATGACGATTGCAGATGGTGTTGGGGCAAATGCTTTGGAATACAAGGTTTGTGAATATGCAGAGTTGGGCAGTGTTTTTGTCAAAGACGAAAAGAGTGAAGATATTGTGTTGCCAGGCTTTGATAGTGGATATTTATTCTCTAACTGCAAGCAGGATATTAGTTTGATTCTGGATGAAGAGCTGTTGGGGACCGTTGAATATAATACAGCAACAAGACCAGAAAATCACCTGGATACTTCGGCTATTGATGATATTGACCGCGCCATTGTGTCACGTCTAGAAAATATGGACGGTGATAATGGAACAGTAGCCGTAGGCCTGCTTGAGCGGTTGCGCAGTAAAAAGAAGTTGTCGAATATTGTGCAAAGTGATATTCGGTTCCAATATAAAACATATTCTGGTGTGAAGCGTTTTATGGGGGTTATTGATGGTGTTGTGGCTTGGAATAAAATTGATTTATTGATGGGGGATTTGTGTCCTGTGGATAATCCTGCAAATACGGATACAAATATTTCCGAAAGTGCTAATACCGTTGAAATTAAGGGAATAGGCAACAGCAAGTTATGTATGTATGGTATTAATAATGCGCTTCAGTCGGGAAATTTAGGACAGAATGGTATAGCAAAGCAGCAACAGATTTTATCTGATTTGGGCGCATTACGTAATTCTGTTAATAATACGATTTATGCGATTGAATCAGATCCAACGGTTCAATTCTGTATGACGGGACGTGCCGTTCAGGGGCTGAAGATGGGGCTGGATGGTAAATCAGAAAGATCTGTAGCGCGTTTTCCGAATCTGACGGATGAGGTAAGGACTATTATTGCCCAAGAAGCACTGAAGAAAGCACAGGATAATTATAATAAACGTTATGATGAATTGTCAGAACGTATGGCCAAAGACAATGTTGCATTGGCGGAACGTATGGCCAAGGTGCGTGAAGAACGCGAAAGGGCAGATAGAGCTGAATTGGCTGCACGTGCATGTCTGAATTTGGGTGCAAACGCTGCGTTGCCTGTTACCACGGATACCGATTTGTCTGATTTGCAATCAGGACGTGGATATACCGCAACAAGTCAGAATGATGATCCATATTATCGTGAAACTGTAACAACAACATTTTCCCCAGAAACCTTTATATGTAAAAAATGTGTTCGTACACAAAATTGCACAAAGCGTAAAGGGTATAAGGATTGTTGCTATATCGATTCTAGATATTGTAAGGCGTGGGCTGATCCTGTTGAAAAATGTGAAGAAACGCAATTCTGATAAATTGCATGCTTAGAAATGTCTTTTGCATTTTTGTGATATTGTGTGCGGGGGTTCAGGACGTGTGGTGTCTTACCCCTCCCCGACTAGGGCGGGGGAGCAAAACCACTGTGGCGCGTTCTGCCACAGGTGCCCGTGTTGTGTCGCGTGGTGGGGGAGCGGCTGTGTCACAGACACCAAAGGTGTCTGCGCGTGCGGCAACAACACAAAAGGTTGTGGGTACCGGTACCAAGGTTGCGACAAAAACTGCTGTTGAAAGTGATGATTGTCAAAATCTGTATAATGCATGTATGGATCAGTTTTGTATTGTTGATAATGCAAACGGTGGAAGATGTGTTTGCGCCGATAAATACAAGACATTTGATAAATTGTTGACTGAAATAGATTCGGTAAATTTATCTGCGTATAAATTATCAACTGTTGGTGCAGAGGCGATAGAGGCGACTGTTTCGCAAAGGCCTGTGTTGCAAGTGGATGCTGCAGGTCAAACACGCGAATCAATGGTTTCATCTGCGTTGGAAACTGGTGATGTTGGTGGTGCTTTGAGAAAAGTTGCACATGATACCTGTGCAGAAAAATTATCACAATGTTCGGATAAAATTGATATATTGTCAGCAATGTATTCTGGACGTGTTAATTCTGATTGTGTTGCATATGAAAATGCGTTGAAGAAATCATTAGCAGATGCCAAATCAAATTTACAAAAGGTGCAGGGTGGTTTGCGTGAAGTTGCCTTGGATTCTGCAAAAAATGCAAATAAATATGATTTGGGACAGTGTACACTGGAATTCAAAAAATGTATGCAGACAACGGCGGAATGTGGAAATGATTTTACGGGATGTGTTGATGCGTCAGGACAAACAAGTACTCAGAATGATTTTGTTGTTTTGACCGATACTGTATCAAATTTGACAATATCAAAATCAATGTATAACAATTTGTCAGCCAAGGCACCAATCTGTCAATCTGTGCTGAATCAGTGTGTCAGGGTGCAGGATAAAGTTTTTGATGCTTTCTTGCGCGAAGCATATCCGCAATTAATACTGGCGGAAAAATTGGCGGAATCAAATACGCGTCAGAATTGTATTGCAGATGTTTCAAATTGTTTCAGAAATGCGTGCCGTGATAACATTGATGCGAATGATAAAAATGTTTCGTATGATGCATGTTTGACACGTCCAGAAATGATGTTGTCTTTTTGCAAGGTAGAACTAAATAAATGTGGCATAGATAGTACAAATGCAAATGTGGCGCGTGAATCTGATATATGGGATTTTGTCTTGGCGCGCTTGGCAGGGATGAAGGTGGATGCCTGCACAAATGATTTGAAAGATTGTCTGGCGGATGATAACAGGTGTGGTGCAGATTATTCTAAGTGTGTTGGGTTAAGTACAGAACAGATTATCAGAATGTGTCCTTATGACAAATTGGTTGGTTGTAAGAATGTACATGATGATAAATTGAAAACAGATGAAGTTTATGAAAATCTGACCCAGGTGGTACAGGGAATTATTTTAGGTATAGATAATGCGATGCTTGCAACCTGTCAGGCGGCGGTTGATTCCGCAACGCAGCGGGTATGTGGTGAAGATTTGAATTGTGGTAATGTTGTTAATCTGGATACAATAGGTACAACATCTTTGACGTATAAAATTTGTGAGTATCAATTACAGGGTAATGATGTTGTGTTTACGGATAATTGCTATGCTGATCAATCGTTGATACCAGATGTGGATTTGGGGCGTGTTGAATTTTCTGCAACTGGAGAATTAGGGCCGGTTGTTCCGTACACCGTTTTAATAGATGTGCCAATTTATTGGGAGTCTATAACTGTGGGATTGGATGGAAAATTTGAAGGCTTGGATGATTATGTAAGCAAATTAGAAGCCAGACAGGTCTTTATGACAGATGAACAACGTGATCGCTTGGATATAGAGTTGAATTCTTTGAAAAATGGTTTGAATAATGCAGTAAGTGCGATTGAGGCAGATCCAATAGTGGCAGCATGCATGAATGGACGCAAAATTGACGGGTATGATTTTAAGAAAATTGCGCGATTCCCAAATATAACACAAAATGTACGGGCTTTATTGGCAACCAAGATGTTGAATCGTGCAAAAAATAATTATTATGCCAAATATGACACCTATAATGAAAGGCAGTTGCAAGATTTTATCAAAATTTCAGAAAGACAGGCGAAAATCAAGGGGGAAAACTTCAAAGATAAACGGCGTGAAATTGCCAGACAGTCGTGTGTCAGTATGGCAGAGATGTCTGCGTTGCCAAAAAGTGCGGAACCGCCATCTGGTGTGGGGGGCAAGGTTTTAATTGGTGTGATTTTGGCACTGATTACGGTTGCAGTTTGTGTGCTGACATTTGGAGGTGGTGCTGTGGCGATTGGGGCTGCGGGCAGCGCATTGGGGAGTGTTGCTGGTGCAGGTGTCACAACAGGGGCATCGGCCAGTTTGGCGGCAGCAGGGGCAGCTGGGGGGCAGCTGGTATGGTGGCAAGTTCAACAGGTGCTGGTTTAGCTGCTTTGGCTGCTGCGGGGGCGGGGGCTTCTACATCTGCTATTGTTTCAACTGCAGCGGTTGGTGGTGCCTTGGTTGCAGCGGGCAGCACGGTGGCTGCATCAACTGCTGCGGCAATGGGAATTGCAGGAATTGTTGCAGGTGTTGTTGGTGGTGCAGCCGCAATTACTACAGCAGGGTTGGCAATTAATGATGCGGTGCAGGGACAGGATGTTGCCCATAAAACATCAGAAACGTTTGATTTGTCCCAGGTATATGATTACGAAGGTTTTTATAATATTGACCACTGGAATTATAAAGAAGATATAACAACTATATTTAATCCAACGGATATGACTTGTGAAAAGTGTGTTGTGTCAACAAAATGTGCAAAAACCAAGGCACCAATGTTTGGAGATCAATATTGTCTAGAATGGGAAAAACCATCAGACAAGCAATGTACAACTTTCGAGTTTTAGTGCTTGTTATATTTCAGATATTTCGGTGATAACTTTTATGCCGTTGGATTCCCATTCTGGTATTAATGTTTCCAAGTCCAGAATGTTCTGTGCGCCCAGGTATAATACAGGGGTGACATTGTGTTCTGTGGCAACTGTAGTAACTGCGTTGATTGGTGATGGTTTTGTTTTGCCGGTGGCAAACCAGTTGTCTGGGTCGGTAACCCAAAAATCATTGTCAATGTGTGCAATGATTGCGAATTTGTCTGTTAATATTACTTCGCCGTCTGTGGTGAATTCACGACCAGTGGTGTTCAGATGTTGGATAATTTCCTGGTTTGGTGTTGCGCTTGGTGATAAAGGGGTGTCAGGTGTGCTGTCAAAATTTATGTCTGCAAAAACAGGAATTTCTGGAAATGAATCATCCAATGATATGTCAAAATCTGTTGGTAATGGAAAATCATCGGTGGTGTCTGGTTGTTCTGTAACAGGGACGGGGGGTGTGACCGGTTCGGAATCTGTGGCATCTGATGCAGGGTTAACAGGTGTTTTTGGAATATATGCAGTATATAACCCGGCGTTTCTGATCGCGCGTGTAAAGTGTGGACGTATTTCATCTGGAACATCTGATGGAATTTGTGGGGTAACTGCGGTGATGGTAGCCGGGGCATCAGTCGTTGTTTCTGAAGTTTCATTTTTGCTGGGGCCAATCGTGATTTTTGGCAGTGGTATATTTATTAACGGTTTTTTGTTGCGTATAATCAGAGTAGTGCTTGCAATATAAAGTGGCACCATTGCCAATATTAATATGCCGAAAACAAATCCTGGGAACCCGCGCAGTTGGGCGTGTGCCAACTTGTGCCACTGGGCACCGTTAAAAATATTAAAATGAAACATGAAATACAATATTGCCCATGTGGTCAAGATATAGAAAAATGTCCATATTATGGCCTGGCGGTTGGTGATAATAAAATTCCAAATGCGTTTCATGTTTTTATTGTAGACAATGTGGTTGTTTTGTCAAGTTTTATTTTGTTTATTTTTATAAAAAAGGCTTTTGTTATTCTTTGTTTTATGTCATAATGGTATAGATTATATGAGGGGATGGTTATGGCTAAAGTTTTTGGTGTTTTTGATAGTTTGTTTATGGCGGTGTGTTTGTGTGCCGTGGTATGTAATGTAAATGCAGCACCGGCTGCGGGACGTGGATATGCGGCAAATGCGCGGTCTGCGGCGGTAAATGGTGCAAGTGGACGTATGCCGGCGATGCCAACAATGCCAAATATGACGGTGGGAAATATATCTGGGGGTGGTGTGACTGTGCCGCCAGCAGATTCCCAGAAACCAGATGTTCCAGATACACCAAATCAACCAGATGTGCCGGGACAACCCAGCGTACCAACAGAGTGCCCAGATGGGGGTGTTCAAAATTCTGAATACACAGTGGATAAGTGTATGAATGATGTTCTGTTTTGTATTAATACAGGGGGGCTGGCAAACGGATTAAATGATTTATTTGATGAAAATCTCCGCAATTCCATTGTTAATGGAATGGGGCTGTGTGCAACTCAGGTCGAAAAATGTGTGACAAATGTGCGCCGTAATTGTAAAAATGTCTATCGTTCAGCAGCTGATGTTTGGGTGGATTTTAATTCCAGAAAGATTCAACCTGAATATTTTAACTTTGTGTTGCGTAAAACTGGGTTGACACCAAACCAGGCAGAAAATACCTGTTTGATGTTAGATAAAAATACTTATGGCTCGGCTTTTGCAGCAGTGTCTAAAGATGGTACACTGACATCTGAATATAATAAAACAGTTGGTGCATATAATGGACAGCAGGGAAATACATTAATAAAAGCAAATCCGTTGGGATCAGTGGTTAATGAAAGCGGTATTGATGCACAGCGTGGTCATTATGCCAGATGGGATGCTTCGACAGCAACCTGTTATGTGCGGGTGGCGGCATATAACAAGGATGAACATATTACAAACAGTTGGTTGTTTGGTGCCGCGGGTGATGATAGACCGGCCGAAGTATGGCGGGCAACTGGTGAAAGTTTTGCCTGTAACAAGGATTTGTTCGGATTTTCACTGATGAAAGATACCAGCACGGTTGCAGTCGTTGGTGTTGCAGGTGGTACCGTCTTGGGGGCGGGTATCGGTGCGGCTGCGGGGCATGGTGATCGGGCGTTTGATTGTTCGCATAACAGTCAGTTAAAAGAATTGAGCAAGGCATTGCGTAATGGTGGAAAAATTGGAATCTTGAACCAATTCTTGTCTGTGTCTGACGCGATTTCAACATCAGATGGTGATGTGAAAGAAAGTCAGTGTAGGGCAATATTGGATTTGTATAACTTGCATAATGCATATGTTGCACAGATTAATCAGTGTTCAGGGGTGGATCTAGAAGCAGAAGATACCTTTGAAGCTGTGCTGAGCTGTCAGGGGAGTTTAGCCTTAGAAGAATGTTTTAAGACAGTTGCTGTGCAAGAACCTGTGTTTAATAATTGTGTCGGCAAGAATTTAACAAGTGCGCAGGCCTGTGTAAATCATTTGAAGAGTTTGTGGGCATCGGGGGTGATTGATGTAGATGTCGAGGTTGCCGGTGAATGTACATTCAAACCAATTAATTTGGCACGTGCCGAAGGACGCGGTGTTGAATGTTTCTCGCACGAAGGTGGATGTTTGACACTTAGCCAAATCAAACGTGAGATTGAACCGTTGACATCGATATTTAGCGGGTTGGATATTCTGAAGGGTGAACAATCGAATATGGGCAAGAGTATCGGTATCGGTGCAGCCGCAGGTGCGGGCGCAGGTGGCTTGGCAACAGCCATTACGGCATTTGTAGAACGTGGCAATATTAATTGTCGTGTTGGCGATGGATTGGTGCAGGTTGGTTTGGGAAAATCGCATGTAATTGATACGCTAAAAGATTTCTATGTTAAGTGGAACTTGAATTTGCCAGAAACTGCGGCACCAACAGCGATGGTGGATGACTGTGAATCATGGAATAATACATGTGCAATGTATTCCGATTTGAACCAATGTACAGATGCTCAGTTTAATTACAAGCCTGTGGGCGCACCGACTGTTACTTTGGTACGTTCTGCGTGTGCAGTGTCGGGCAGTATATGTGTAACTAATTACCCGGTTGCTGTATCGCATGGCGCGTGCGAATAAAAATGCCCCTTGGTGGGGCTTTTTTTATGTGTTGTTTTGTTTGATGCACCGTGTATAAAGAATAGTGGGTTATTATGCCGCTTGTTTCATATCAGACTTAATCTGGCGGATGTATTTGCGTAATTCGTCAATCGCAACCAGTGTGCCATCTTGTTTCTGTGCAGACCAATAATCCCAACCGTTAAAGCTGACACTGCGTTGTATTTTGGCCGCCATAACATGGATAGATGCCTTGCCGTACAGTTGGTGCGTTAAATGTCCGTCATGTGTAATCATGACGCGTTCCCCGCGTGGACTGACCAATGTTTGACCAACATATAACAAGCCTGCTTCGATTAATTCTTTGAAAGCAACACGGATTTCTTCACGTTTTGGTTTGCTGACCTCGATATTGCTAAGGTCGCGTGGCGCGATGGAAGCGATACGGCTGCGTGCTGCAGCAACATATTCGGGTTCGCGTTCAAAACCAATAAATTGACGACCCAATTCGCGTGCCGCTGCCGCCGTTGTCCCAGAACCCATAAATGGATCCAAAATAATGTCGCCGGGTTTTGTTGATGCCAATATTACGCGATGTAACAAATCAAGTGGCTTTTGTGTGTTGTGCAGACTTTTGCCGTCTGCGCCTTTGATACGTTCTTCACCCAGACATATATTCAAATCCCAGTCCGAACGCATTTGTTTGCCACCGTTTAATTTCTTCATCGTTTCGTAATTAAATGTGTATTTGCCCGTCTTGGTGGGGGTGGCCCAAATCAATGTTTCATGCGCGTTGGTAAAGCGCGTGCCACGAAAGTTCGGCATCGGGTTAGTTTTTACCCATACAATATCGTTCAAAATCCAAAAGCCCAAATCTTGTAAAATGGCCCCAACGCGAAATATGTTGTGATAGCTGCCGATTGTCCACATTGCGCCGTTTGGTTTTAATACGCGTTTACATTCTGACAGCCATGCGCGGGTAAATTCATCGTATTCTGCACTGGATGCGAATGAATCCCATTCATCACGTACCGCGCGTGCCGCCGTTTGGTCTTCGGGGCGATACAGGGTTTTTGCCCCCAGTTGTAAATTATATGGTGGGTCGGCAAATACCGCATCAACAGATGCGTCTGGTAACCCACGCATCAGTTCAATACAGTCGCCCAATGTAATTTGATTCAGGTATTTGTTCATCTCTCTCTTGTTGACCCCCGATATGTATATTTTATCATATTTTTAGGTATAAATTTTGTGGCTTTGGGTATGTTTTTGAAATAAAGCACTTGATTTTTATAAAAATGTAATTTTTTAGGGCAATAAATTCTGCTTGCCAATATCGGATTTGATTGCTACCGTATATATCATTATGAGATGTCCATATTGTAATTCAACAGATAGTCGCGTGACTGATTCGCGCCCTGATATCGAGGATGCGATTATTCGCCGCCGCCGTGTTTGTGAACAATGCGGGGCCAAGTTCACAACAGTTGAACGCATACAAATGCGTGATTTGGTCGTTAGAAAAAATAGCGGTAAGTTGGAACCTTTTGACCGTGAAAAATTGCGCCGCAGTATTAAATTGGCATGTCGTAATCGCGATGTTGGCGATGAACAAATTGAAAGATTGGTTACGTCAATTAATCGCCGCCTGGAAACCGAAGCCGCAGATGATACAGTTACCAGTGCTTTGGTGGGACAGATGGTATCAGATTCTTTGTTGAATCTGGATCCGATTGCTTTTGTGCGCTTTGTGTCTGTGTATCGCAAGTTTTCGCGCGTGTCGGATTTCAAAAAGATTATTGATAAAATACCCGAAGATGATGATGGCGCGGTGGTATGTAAGTTGCCAAAAAATTCACTGTTCTGATGATTTGTGATATGAAAAAGATTTTCGCATTTTTGTTGGGGATTTTTTTGCCGTTGGGGGCATTTGCGTCCGATGCTTTGAATATATTGTCGGATATGGATGCCAGCTTGTATCAACAGATATTTATATTACAAGACAAGGAAAGAATTAATACGGCAATTAATGTACAAAATCAAATTGCAGATAAAATACTGATGAACGAAGTGTTGTATCAAAGATATATATCAGATACATATCGTACGCGTGGTGCGGAAATTGCTGCTTGGATGGAAAAGTATTATGATATGCCAGGGGCAGCGCGTATGGAAAAGTTGGCAAAAATTAAACAGGCCACAGTGCGTAAATCTTATGTGCCTGCGATGGTGACGGGGTCAGAATCTATTGAAACAGCGCAATCTGAAACATGGACAGCAAAAAAGTATACTGGTAATGCTGCAAAAAAAATTGACAGTTTTAAGCGTGCGATTCGCAGTGGATCAACCAAAGTTGCCAGACAGATATTAGAAGACAGGACTTTCAAAAAAAGTTTAACAGAATCTGACTATGGACGTTTGGCGGGACGTTTGTCTTATATTTATTATACCAATGGTGAAATGGAACTAGCAAAAAAGTGGGGCTTTGTTGCGTCTGATGCGGGGTCTGAATATGGGCTGTGGGCAATGGGGCTGTTGTATTTCAAAGAAGAAAATTATATAGAAGCACAAAAGTATTTCAGTCGTATATTGGATTTGCCACAAATTAATAACGCCAGAAAAACCGAGGCTGCTTTCTGGGCGGGGCGTGCGGCAGATTTCAAAGGTGATATTAAAAGTGCGCAAAAATACTGGCGTATTGCGGCAACTTATCCAATGGCGTTTTATGGTGCGTTGTCTGCAACAATGTTGGGACATCAGCCACAATATGAATTCTTTGAAAATGATGTAACAGATGAAGATATTACAGAACTGGCAAATACAAAGTATGGAAAAATTGCATTGGCTTTGTTGCAAGTGGGGCGTAAAGACAGGGCAGAAGAGTATCTGAAATATTTAATTACGTCAAAAACGTCTGACAGGGTTTTGCATGCGGTAAATTCTGTCGCGTCCGCGTACGGGTTGCCGCGCGTTTCTGTACAATCTGCATCTGTTATCAAAGACAGGGGGATTTTGGAAATTGATGATGATATTATTTATTCTGCACAATATCCATTGCCAGATTGGGAACCAATGGGTGGGTGGTCTATTGACAGGGCTTTGTTGCTGGCAATCACAAAACAGGAAAGTAATTTTCGCGTGTCTGCTAAATCTGGGGCAGGTGCAAATGGGGTTATGCAGTTAATGCCCAGTACCGCCAAGCGCGTTGCGCGTGCGAATAAGTTGGATTTGTCGCAAATGGATATGTCAAATCCAGAGCATAATATGTTCTTGGGGCAACAGTATATTGTTGATTTGTTGGCACATGACAGGGTGGAAAACAGTATTATAAAAATGTTGGCGGCATATAATGCAGGAATGGGAACGATGGTAAAGTTTGAGAAGTCTTTCTATACATACGATCCGTTGTTATATATTGAAAGCTTTCCGGCGTATGAAACGCGCAGCTATATAAAACGCGTAATGTCAAATTTGTGGCTGTATCGGGCGCGTTTGAATCAGCCTTTGACATCTATGCAGGAACTGGCAAATGGAAATTGGCCACTGTATAACAGCGAAGATGAATATGTGCAAAGACAAATTGCAGAACGTATGATGATTTAACAAAGAAACCGCCATTTGGCGGTTTCTGTTGTTATTGGTTGATTTTTGCCGGGATAATTAACTGCTGTTTTTGTGTGTCCAGGGTATGATATTGAAATGGAACGGTCGCAAAATTAATGTTTTTCATATCAATGCTGCGAATCGTTCTGTTGTACATGGTGTGATAATATATGACCATGTCTTTCAAGTCTGTGGCAACCGTCCATTGGGTCGCAGATGGCATGTCGTTTGGTATGCTGCCGGCGGTAAATTGTGCGCCCAGTGGAACATCAAAGTTATTCAGTATGTGGAATGATTGCATAACTGTGTCATACGCGTTGGCGCGTGGAACCGCATACGTTTTGAAAAATGCCGCGCGAACAAAACGTGATGGTGGTGTGAAATCGCCCGGCATCCCCAAGAACCCAGAACCAGATCCAAATGCGCGTAATGTTATTGGGCCAAATTTAGTCGGGCCTGCATTGCCAGGATGCAAATTGACGTAATTATTCAAATTTGTCAGTTGCCATTCGTATCCAGGGGAATTTGTTAATACACCAATTTCATTTTCATAGAAGTGTGGAATACCGTCAACAATTTCCATAACAACCTGACGGCCACTGGGTTCTGTTATTCGCCAATGCACCGTGGATGCGCTGGGGTCTATGTTGATTATGCGTACGTTGTTAACGGCTTCTTTGACCTGGTCGATGGTGGAAAATCGTGATAATATCCATGATACGACCTGAAAGTCTGCCAATGATATATCTTTGTCGGCTTCGTTATATGGTTTGTATTCGCCATAGTTAGGAAAATAGAACAGGGCGGCAGATAATCCTGCTTCGTTTGTGCCATCAACCACAAATTCTGGCTGTTCAACCGCCATGCCAACGTATCCGTAAAGCGATATAAATGACAAGCCGTCCATTGTGCCGTCTGGTAATAAGGATTGTTGATTGTGGCCGCGTGGCACAACGGTATATATGTTGTTCATTTCTGTGCGTGACCAATCAATAGTGCGTGCAACGACCGTTGCGCCATCTGTGGATTGCAGTGTAATGCCTGTACAGCCCATGGCGGTGTCGTACAGCCCCAGGCATGATACCAATGTTATCAATAATAAATTTTTTTTCATTTGGTTGCCCCCCCATCTTTGATATAAATTATTTATATTTCAGGGGCTGGGTGCCATAGGAACCATTACACACCGTCTGTCAGTGGTGCCCATATTGACATTACGTCTGTATGTGATGTGTACATATCCAGAAAATCAAAAAAAGTCTGAATTAAGCCCAACTGATGTGGTGACCATTTCAAATGGTGCAAGTGTGTAGAAAAATAATCATATACGGAATAGCCAATGGAATCTTCGTGGGTGATAAAACGTTGCTCGAAACTGGCACTGTGCCAATCACAAATCATTTCAATTAGTGTTATGTCAGAAATGCGGGATACATCATGTTTGTAATATTCCAGGTGGTGTGGTTGTGTTTTATGATGTTCGTCATGTGCAAATGTGTAAAATTCATGTTGTGCTTTGGTTAGCATAAATTCTGGATGATATTTTTTATATGCCACATAAGCATATCCATTACGTATTGTGCCCAACAGTTTGTCGTTATCGTGTTCCGGAAAGTGATATCCAATCAACCCCGCAAAATAGTTAACACATCTTATGTGTGCTTGTATGCGTTTTGTATGGAAGTCTAGAATCGTTTCAATAGGTATTCGCATGTATGTAATTATATCACATAATGTCAATATTTTATACAGTTTTTACATGGGGATTTTGGTATAAAAACACCGCCCGATGGGCGGTATTTTATAGGTATTCCTGTCTTTGTATGTCGGTTGGCACGTGTTCCAATGCAATTTTGATTTTCTTGCGCAGGAATGATATATATTCTTCGGCTTCGTCCAGATTTGTGTGGGCGTATTTGGCATCGCCACGCGCGGAATCCGGCATGCCGCCGTCTTTATGAATGCCACGACACATCATTTTGGCGATATGAACCACATCTTCCAGTTCTTGCAATGTTTCCAATATGCTTAATTCTTGGGTTTCACATTCTACACCGTCTTTAACATACTTCATTTTGTATTCCTTTATTTTGGCATGTCTGATTTGTTATGAACAACTATACCTGTATCAAATTCTTCCACAAATTCCCATGTGCCATTGTTCAGCACAAAGTGAAAACACTGTCCGTTTTTGATTTCACCGATTTTTTGACCGCACGCATAGCACAATGCACGTGTGACCCCACCATGTGATGCGATTGCGATATTATTATGTGTGTCATTTGCAACGATATCATCCAGGCAAGATTTTATGCGATTGAAATTATCGTTGATTCTTTGTTGAATTTCATCACCATCGCCATACCAAAATCCAAAGGTTGTTTCAATCAATCGGTCATCTGTGATGATTTCAATGTCGGGATTATTGATTGCGATTTTCGCTGTTTCAATGGCGCGGTGCAGTGGGCTGGAATAGACAATTTCAATGTTTTTATCTGATAAATATTGTCCTAATTTCTCGGCCTGGGCAATACCGTCTGGGGTCAAATATGCTTCAACTCGATTGCCGTATGTTGCACCGGCCTTGTTTTCGTTTGTTTGGCCATGTCTGAAAAAGTAAAAGTGCCGTTTCATTGTTTGTTTCCATTATTTACTATAATCAAGTGTAATATAATTCCGTTCAGCAATAATGTAATGCCATTAAACAATACCATCTGGAACGAATTCAAATACACCCCATATAACATCCATAATGCACAGCCCACGCAATAAATGGTATAGGTCAGCCATGACAGCCCAGATACATTGCGACTGCGTATTGATTTTATCGTCTGGGGCAGGAATGCAATCGTTGTGCAAAATCCGCATGCATAGCCTAAAAATTCACCAATTATCGGATTCATTTGTATTTTCCTTTCTTGTTGGATTATATCACACGGATATGAATTTTTACATATTTTTTACATGGGGTTAACTTTCTGCTTGCATTGAAAATAAAAAAGCCTTATAATCCGCGGTGCTTGGGGCATAGTTTAATGGTAGAACTCCGGACTCTGACTCCACATATGCTACACAACAAAAAATCCCAGATTTCCGCATAATACAGCCTGAATTTCGGGCAAAAATGGCCGTTTAACATTTGTGCAT